>CACEJU010000005.1 GCA_902559885.1 uncultured SAR86 cluster bacterium
TTAATTACATCAAGTCCTGTCTTTAAACCACCGTCAGCTTGAAGCCTTACTTTACCTCTTAATCCACTCTCCCTAAGTGTCTGATGTGCTTCAGCCAATCCTAATTCCCATGGAGAGCCAGCATACCTAATAGAGGAAAGTGGACTAGCTCCCGTCCCACCATCATGGCCTGAAATTGTTATAAGATCAGCATATGCTTTGGTTACACCAGCTGCTATGGTTCCTACACCAGGTTCTGAAACTAATTTTACAGAAACTAATGCTTTTGGATTAACTTGTTTTAAGTCATAAATTAATTGAGCCAAATCTTCAATTGAATAAATATCATGATGTGGAGGTGGAGAAATTAAAGTTACTCCAGGTGTTGAGTATCTGAGTTTAGCTATTAATTTATTTACTTTGCCTCCAGGCAATTGACCACCTTCACCGGGTTTAGCTCCTTGAGCGATTTTGATTTGAAGAACTTCTGCATTAACTAAATAATGTGGTGTTACACCAAATCTACCAGAAGCAATTTGTTTTATTTTTGACATTTTATTTGTGCCATATCTCTCAACTGCTTCACCACCCTCACCTGAATTAGATCTTGCTCCTAATTCATTCATGGCCTCTGCAAGAGTTTCATGAGCTTTTGTAGATAAAGCGCCTAAACTCATTCCTGCAGAATCAAATCTTGATAGAATTTTTTTACTTTCTTCAACTTTGTTGATTGGAATAGGTTTTTCTGATTTTCTTATTTGCAATAGATCTCTTAACATTGCTGGATGTCTTTCATTTACCAGTTTTGCATAAGTGTCGTATGACTTCTGGTCATTAGTTGCTACAGCTTCTTGGAGTTTTTTAACTATTTCAGGGTTATATGTATGGTATTCACCACCATGAATATACTTTAAAAGTCCTCCAACACTTATATTTGTAAGATTAGACCTTGCATAGTCATCTATTTTTCTGAGTTGTTTATCAAAATCATTAAAGTTTTTTCCACCTATCCTGCTGACGGTATTTGTAAAACATAGGTCAACTATATCTTTATCAAGACCAACAATTTCAAATAATTGAGATCCTCTATAACTCGAAATCATAGATATTCCCATTTTAGATATAATTTTTAAAAGACCTTTATTAATACCCTTTCTATATCTTGAGCATGCATCATGCGGATGACCTTTAAGCTCATTTCTTTTGCTTAGATCTAGAATAGTTTGAAAGGCTAGCCATGGATATACAGCAGTTGCACCAAATCCAATTAAGCATGCGATTTGATGAGTGTCTCTAGCAGAAGCAGTACTTATCAAAATATTAGCATCAGACCTTAAGCCAAGTGAGACTAACTTTTGATGAACAGCACCAACCGCTAATAATGCATTAATTGATAAGTATCCATTTTTAGGTAAAGCCTCCATTAAATGAATTACAACATTTCCATCTTGCACGGCTTTTACAACATTCTTTTGCAGATCTTTTATAGCAGTTTTTAATTTTTTATCTTTTGGAAAAGATAAATCAAACTCTTTGACATTGAAATATGGATTTTTTTTAATCTGATTAAGTTTTTTAAAAGATAAAACTGGAGAATGGATAACTAATCTTTTTGCATGATCTGGTGTTTCTTCATAAATGTTTAACTCTGGTCCAATACAGGTTTCAAGAGACATAACACTTTGCTCTCTCAAAGAGTCAATTGGAGGATTTGTAACTTGAGAAAACTGTTGTCTAAAATAATCATATATTTGCCTTTCTAGCTCACTCATAACTGCTAAAGCAGTATCATCACCCATTGATCCTGTTCCCTCTTGCCCATCAATGGCTAAAGGCTTGATAATAGAACTTCTCTCTTCTGAGAAAAGTAAATAAAGCTTAGTCGCTCTAATTAAATCTTGGTCATCTATTGGTTTCAATCCAGGACCATCATAGCTATCAAGGCTAGACTCAATATATATTGAATTTTTCTTAAGCCAATCCCTATATGGATACATATTTTTAAGCATATTATCAATCTGCTTGTTATCGATAATTTGCCCCGTTTGAGTATTAATTGAAATTATTCCGCCTGGTGAAACTCTTCCTTTCTCAATAACATTAGAATCGTCTACAGGATTTACACCGGTTTCAGACGCTAAAGTAATAATATTGTCTTTGTCTAATTGAAAACGTGCTGGTCGCAGTCCATTTCTATCCAAAATACACACCGCTAGAGAACCATCAGTCATTACAATACCTGCTGGGCCATCCCATGCTTCCATATGCATTGAATTATATTCGTGAAAAGCTCTGATTTCGGCGTCTAAATTTTGTGTATTTTGCCATGCAGGAGGTATAACCATTCTAATGGCTCTATATAAATTAATACCGCCTTTCGTAAGCAATTCAACCATATTATCTAATGCTGACGAATCAGAACCTCTTTCATTGACAAGCTCTTTAAAGCTTGAGATTTTTGGTAAAAGTGGGCTTGAGAATTTTGATGATCGAGCTTTAACCCAATTTCTATTACCTCTGATTGCATTAATTTCACCATTATGTGCAAGCAATCTAAATGGTTGAGCAAGATGCCATCTTGGATTTGTATTGGTCGAAAATCTTTGATGAAATACACAAATTGAAGCCTTGAGTGACTCTTCTTTTAAATCTAAATAAAATTCATCAATAGCTTCGGGCAACATTAATCCTTTATAAACAATTGTTTGAGAGGACATGCTGCATATATATAAAATCTCATCATCTAGATATAATTCTTCGATAGTTTTTCGGGCTTGCAATAATAATGATTCAAACTTTTCTTTGTTTATGTTTTTTTCATTAGGAACAATATATAGCTGGTAAATGTTTGGCAGGCAATCAAGAGCAATATTTCCAAGTATAGTTTTATTAACTGGAACCTCTCTTATAGTTAAAAGATTTAAATTCTCATTTTTCAATAGATCTTTAATATCTTTTTTAATTTTTTCTATATTATCCTTAAAAAAAACCTGCGCTATTGCAAAATTTTCAGGCAATTCTATTTTTTGCTCTTTAAAAACTTGATTAGAAAAAAAACTATGGTCAATATTTATTAAGAGACCGCATCCGTCTCCTGTTTTCCCATCTGAACCAATACCGCCTCTGTGGGTCATGCTAACTAATGCATCAATTGATTTTGTAAGAATAGCGTGAGAGCTTTCTCCATATTTATGTGCGATCAGACCAAAACCGCAATTATCTTTAAATTCATTTTTATTGTATAAGCCAGGCATTATGATTTTTTTTAATTAAGATGTATCAATAATATCATAAAAATGTCATACTTCGTCATACAAAATACATAAAGTTTCCATGAAAAATAAACAATACAAAATTGAAAAAGGTTTGATGCTTTTTACACAACCTAGATCACCTTATTTTTATGGAAAAATAAGACATGGTAATAAATATCTTACAAAGTCATTTGCTCCTATTTCAGATTTTGAAGAAGCTAAATCCAGGCTGTATGAATGGAAAAATGATTTAGCAGGAAAAACAGAGGCAAGCTTAACTTCACCTAGCATACCAAATGATAGATCAGCATATATAGATCATAAAAAATTAGAAAATGATTTTCAGTTTTTGGATGTTGGTAGATATGACCCTGCAAAAAAACCAGCTGATGAAAGGAAGATAAGCTTTGTTGAAATATACGGTGAATACAATCAATCTGAAGCAGCAAATCAGTCTCATAGATGCCTTGATTGTGGCAATCCTTATTGTGAATGGAAGTGCCCTGTTCATAACTATATTCCAAACTGGTTAAAACTTGTAAATGAGGGAAATATCATAGAAGCTGTAGAATTATGCCATCAAACTAATAGTCTTCCTGAGGTATGTGGAAGAGTTTGTCCACAAGACAGGCTATGTGAGGGAGCCTGCACGCTCAATGATGGATTTGGTGCAGTTACTATTGGTTCCATAGAAAAATACATAACTGAAAAAGCTTTCGAAATGGGCTGGAAACCGGATATGTCTCATAGGATTTGGACAGATAAAAAAGTTGCTATTATTGGAGCGGGCCCAGCTGGAATTGCATGTGCTGACATTTTGACTAGATCGGGTGTTAAGAGTGTTGTGTATGACAAATATGAAGAAATTGGTGGTCTGCTAACATTCGGAATACCTGAATTTAAATTAGAAAAAGATGTCGTTAAAAGAAGAAGAAAAATACTTGAAGACATGGGTGTTGAATTTAAGCTTGGTCAAGAAGTTGGAAAAGATGTGTCCTTTGAAAAAATTTATAAGAAATTCGATGCAGTATTTCTTGCCATGGGGACATACACATCATTAAAAGGAGGTTTTAAAGGAGAAGATCTTCCAGGAGTATATAAAGCACTAGACTATTTAATCTCAAATACCAATAAAATGCTAAATCTTCAAAAAAATAAAACGGACTTTATAAATTTTAAAGGAAAGAAAGTTGTGATTTTAGGAGGTGGAGATACTGCAATGGACTGTAACAGAACTGCAATCCGTCAAGGCGCTGAATCCGTTACCTGCCTTTATAGAAGGGATGAGGAAAATATGCCTGGATCTAAACGCGAAGTAGTTAATGCAAAAGAAGAAGGTGTAAATTTTGAGTTTAATATTCAGCCAATTGAAATCGTTGGCGACATAAATGTAACAGGTGTAAAAACTATAAAAACTGAATTAGGTGAGCCAGATCAGAATGGTAGAAGAGTTCCGGTGTCTATTCCAGGTTCAGAAAAAATATATGATGCTGACGTAGTTGTAATAGCATTTGGATTTAGAGCAAGTCCTGCATCATGGTTTGAAAAATTTAATATTAATCTGCAGAATAACGGACTTGTAATAGCAAAAGAAAATCAAGAATTTAAATTTCAAACTTCTAACAAAAAAATATTTTCAGGTGGCGACATGGTTAGAGGATCTGATCTTGTGGTTACAGCTATTTGGGAAGGAAGAGAAGCTGCTAAAAGTATTATAAAATACGTTTCATGACTCAAACAGAATCTATTTTCTTAGCAGCTCTAAGAAAAGAAAAAACTTCAGAAACACCTATATGGTACATGCGCCAAGCTGGTAGATATATGCCTGAATATCATGCCGTTAGAAAAAACTTTAAAAATTTCTTGGATATGTGTAAGAGGCCTGAGGTATGTTGTGAGCTAGCACTGCAACCAATCAATGCATTTAAGCTTGATACTGCTATACTTTTTTCAGACATACTTACTATCCCTGATGCTATTGGTCTTGAGGTTGAATTTATAGAAAAACAGGGTCCTGTTTTTCGAAATCCAATAAAAAGTCCAGAGCATATTAAGAATCTTGCAGCATTTAACGTAAATGATCTTGAATATGTTTATCAGGCAGTTAAATTAACAAAAGCAGCTTTGCCAAAAAATACTCCTATTATTGGTTTTGCTGGAAGCCCTTGGACACTGGCTGCATATTCAATAGAAGGAAAATCTTCAAAAGATTTTGAATATACTAAAAAATTTATTGAAACTTATCCTGACGAAGTAAATAAATTTTTAAATTATCTAACGAATGCATGTTTCTTATACCTTCGAGAGCAAGTTAAGTATGGAGCAGATGCAATTCAAATTTTTGATTCTTGGGCAAATCTCTTGCCAAGCGATAAATATTTTGAATACTCATATCAATATATAACTAAACTTACTTCGATGCTAAAAAATGATCCAACAACTTCGAATACTCCAATTATTGTATTTACAAGAGATCCAAGAGTAGAAATGAACTCTTTAGTTTACAAAAATATTGATTGTTTGAGCCTCTATACCAATTCAGATATTCAACAAGCTTTATTATTAAAAGATAAAGTTGCTATTCAGGGAAACTTAGATCCAAAAGTGCTTTTAGAAGAAAGATCAATCATTAAAGCAGAGGCATATAAACTACTTGATGCATTTAAAGAGTATCCAGGCTATATATTTAATCTTGGACATGGTATTACACCGGATATAGATCCTAGTAAAGTTAAATATTTAACCGATATTATTCGAGAATATTAAGCTATTCTGGCCAAAGTCTTATCAAGCCTTCTTGTGTACAAGATGCAATTAATTCTCCAGATTTTGTATATATACTTCCTCTTGAAAAACCTCTTGAATTTCCTGATGCTGGACTGTCAATGGCATACAAGAGCCAATCATTAAAATCTATTTCTTTATGAAACCACATAGCATGATCCAGGCTTGCCATCTGAATATTCTTTGTTAAAAAATTAACACCATGAGGATAATTGGCGGTAGCAATTAGGCCCATATCTGAGGCATATAATAAAAAAGCCTTGTGAATAACTGGGTCTTTGGGCAACCCCCCTTCCGGTTTAAGCCATACCCTTCTGTAAGGTGGTTTTTTTTCAGGATTTAAATAATCCATTTCTTCTACTGGCTTCATTTGAAGCTCTCTTTTTTTTAAAAACATTGGAAGAAGATCTTTATCAATATCTGAACTAATTTTTTGTCTAATTTCGTATTCTGTTAACAGAGATTCAGGCATTGGCACGTCTGGCATATCAATCTGATGCTCAAAGCCTTTCTCATACTTCTGAAAAGAAATTGAACAACTAAAAATAGCCTCGCCCTCTTGTATTGCTTTTACATTTCTTGTTGTAAAGCTTTTACCGTCTCTTATTCTGTCCACGGTAAAAATAATTGGTTTATCCATTTGCCCAGGTCTAAGAAAATATGAATGAAAAGAATGAGCATGATGGTCTTCTTTGACAGTTTTATACGCAGCAATTAATGTTTGAGCCATAACTTGGCCACCAAATATTCTTGCCCATCCCACATTCTTGCCTGTCCAGCTATATATATCTCTGTCAATTTTGTTAAGTTCAAATAAACCTAACGTTTTTTCTAGAAGGCTTTTGCTTTTTTTAATTGCTGAATCTTCGCTCATTAAAGTAAAAATTAAATCTATTAATAATTCGCATTGTAATATAAAAACTAGAAGTTTATTGCTTCAAGTTGTAGGATACAGTTTCTATTATTACAAATTATGAAAAATTTAAATGAACTTGCAAGTAAGCCAACAGAGCTTATTGATATTAAAAAAACTTTTGGTTTTGAATCAGATATAAAAATAAAAGGATTCAAAGAAAAAAATGATTGGGTTCCTAAAATTGATAACAATTATGTTTTTGATAAGACTACAACTCTTGCCATATTAGCCGGTTTTGCTCACAACAGAAGAGTAATGATCCAAGGCTATCATGGCACAGGAAAATCAACTCATATTGAACAAGTTGCAGCAAGGCTTAATTGGCCATGCGTTAGAATTAATCTTGATAGTCATATCAGTAGAATTGATCTTTTAGGCAAAGACGTAATTAAGCTAGAAAATGATAAGCAAGTTACAACTTTTCAAGAAGGGTTATTGCCATGGTCAATAAATAATCCGGTTGCATTAGTTTTTGATGAATATGATGCAGGTAGACCAGATGTTATGTTTGTGATTCAAAGAGTCCTTGAGGTGGAAGGAAAGCTAACTTTATTAGATCAGAATAAAGTTATAGAACCTCATCCATCCTTTAGGCTTTTTGCTACTACGAATACTGTTGGGCTTGGTGATGTGTCTGGACTTTACCATGGCACACAACAAATAAATCAAGGCCAAATGGATAGATGGCATATACTTAGTAGCCTAAATTATCTTGAAGCAAATCATGAACATAAGATAGTTTCCAGCAAAGTTAAGACTTTTAAGTCAAAAAAGAACCTAGAACTACTTAAAGAGATGATTAAATTAGCAAATTTAACAAGAAATGGATTTATTAATGGTGATATATCTACGTTAATGTCACCAAGAACAGTTATTTCATGGGCTGAGAACTATGTGATATTTAAAGATTTAGAGCATGCATTCAAACTTTCTTTTTTGAACAAATGTGATGACACTGAAAAGCCTATTATTTCTGAGTATTACCAAAGGTGCTTTAATAAAGAAGTTATTTAATGAAGGTTGATAAAAGAAAGTTTTTATATGCATCTTCAATCTCAACTGCTAAGGCTATTACTAATAACAAAAATATAAAATCTAAAAATCAATCTTTTAATAGAACTCCAGAAGATCAATTTATACTAATAGATAACCCACCTAGAGGCCATAATCAATTGTCATCTTGGAGGGGTTCAATAGACTTGCAGATTTTCTGGAATAAATATCATGATCATTCAAAGGTATTAAATACAGATCATGCAATATCGAAATACTTAAATGAGCTTTTCTATGCAAGAGCAGAAATAATTGGCTCTAGTGAATATTTAGGATCTAAATCTAATATTATTTCTGCTACAGAAAAATATTTTGAATCTATTCATATTAATGATTTTGAGGCTGAGCTTCCAATTGTTCTTAACAGATGGCTCAAATCAATATTTGATTTTCCCCTTTCAAAAAAATCTTCACTATTTGTTAACAAATTCAAAAAGGATTTCTTATCAAAAAAAATTGAAAAAGATATTTCTAAAAAATTTATAAGCTCTATTAGTAATCAAGAATCTTTTGAAGCTAATGCAATTAGTTTTCTTGAATTGATAGGTTTAATAAAAGATAAAAAACAAAAAAATGATTCACATGAAGATAGCGATACACCTCAACAAGAAAAATTTGATCAAATTGATGAAGAGGAATCTGATGATAAAGCAGAGACAACTGAGCAAATGCAAGACATCAAAGATTTTACATTCGAGTTTGAAGAGCATGAAGAAGAAACCCACACTATAGAACAATCAATCCAAGAGGAAATTGATCTTGTTGAAGCTTCAAATAGTTTAAACATAAAAAGTTTAGATCTTGGGCAAGAATATGAAATATATACCAATGAGTTTGATGAAATAATTAAAGCACAAGAACTTTCTAATCAGGAGGAGACAATTAGGCTTAGGATTCAATTAGATAACTTGATTAAGCCCCACATTACAACTATTGGTAAATTAGCAAACAGACTTCAAAGGCTGCTTCAAGCCAAGATGAATACAAGCTGGAATTATGATTTAGATGAAGGTATTTTAGACTCAGCCAGACTTCATAGAGTGATAACTAATCCTGCGTCTTATTTAAGTTTCAAGCAAGAAACTGATCATAATTTTAAAGATACTTTAATTACATTATTAATAGACAACTCAGGCTCAATGAGAGGGAGATCTATTAACATAGCTGCTGTTTGCGCTGATATTATTGGAGCCACTTTAGAGAGATGCCAAATTAAAACTGAAATACTTGGCTTCACAACAAAAAACTGGAAAGGCGGAGATTCAAAACAAAAATGGTCTCTTAATGGATCTAGAGCCAATCCAGGCAGGCTAAACGACCTCAGGCATATTATTTATAAAAGTGCTGATGAGAACTGGAGAAGATCAAGAAAATCGCTTGGTATTATGTTGAAAGAAGGGCTGCTTAAAGAAAATATAGATGGTGAGGCCTTATTATGGTCATTTAAAAGATCAATACAGCGTCCTGAAAGAAGAAAAATCTTAATAGTAATATCTGATGGCGCGCCCGTTGATGACAGTACTTTGTCAGCTAATAATGATTTATACCTTGATAATCATTTAAGAGAAGTTATAGAGCTAATTGAAAATAATGAATCTATAGAGTTGTCTGCAATAGGAATTGGACATGACGTTACAAAATATTATAAAAACGCTATCAGCATTATTAGAGCAGAAGAACTAGGCGAGATATTGCTTGATAAATTAACAAAACTTTTCAATTAGACCCATCTAAGATACAATTATTAATGTTAGCAGTGCTAACATCACGTAAAATTTTGTAGGATATTCTATTTATGAAAATAAAAAAACAAGACGGCCCCCCAAGTGAATTATTATATTTTGATGATGAGCTGGATCTATCACCAAAACAAATTGAAGATGTAGTTGAGATTTTTAATACTCCTCTTACAGGTTCTTATAACTGGGACTATACAGTTGCTGACAATAGAATTAAAAAGCTTTATGAGCTAGGTAAAGAACTTAACTGGAATGGATCTATTGATCTAAATTGGGACTATACGCACCCCGAAGATGAAAAACTTGTTGATCCTGATGAACAATTGCCCCATGAGACCTTAAAAGCATATGAGGCTTTAACAGCTAAAGAAAAAATAGAATTTGATAGGCATTCTACTGCGGAACTTTTAAGTCAATTTTTACATGGAGAACAAGGTGCTCTTCTTGTAGCATCGCAATTAGCTAGTTGTGCTCCTACCTATAATGCAAAACTTTATGCAGCATCTCAAACTTTTGATGAGGCTAGACATGTAGAGGTTTTTAATAAATATCTTCAAGACAAAATAGGAATACATTATCCAATTAACCCATCTTTAAAATTATTGCTAGATAAAATACTTACAGATGAAAGATGGGACCTAAAGTTTATAGGCATGCAAATAATTATCGAAGGTTTAGCCCTTGCAGCTTTTGGAATGCTTAAATCTATCACTACAGATCCTCTGTTGAAGCAGTTACTTCACTATGTCATAAGAGATGAGGCAAGGCATGTTACTTTTGGAATTAATTATTTAGAAGACTTTATTAAAACTCTTAGTCCTGAAGAAGTTCAAGAAAGAGCTGAGTTTGCATATGAAGCTTGTGTAATCTCAAGAGAAAGATTGATAAATACAAAAGCAGAACAAAAATATTTAAAAATGAGCCCTGAAGAAGCAAGAGAATTTCAAATGAGTACTGCTTCTTTTGCTCTTTTTAGAAATTTCTTATTCTCTAGAGTCATACCAAACCTATCAAGAATTGGTCTATTAACTGAAGAAATTAGACCAAAATTTGAAGCTCTTGGGTTGCTAGAGTATGAGCATGCACCAGATGATTTTGAGTGCGATTGGGCTGAGCTTCAAAAACCACTTGAATCATTTGATGAGATACCCGAAGCAGTATAGCCGTTATATAATATAATTTTATTTTTAAGGAGTTTGTATGTCTAAACATGCCGCGTTGGATACTTTTGGTAGATCTGGTAACCCTGTAATAAGATCATCTGCTTTTAATCAGAGAAGTTCTTCAACTGAAGTTATGACACTTGATGGAGCTGTAAACAAGATTGGTATTATGTTGGTGTTACTTGTTTTTACTGCCAGTATTTCATGGATTTTTAATGGCAACCCAATCATAAGTATTTTACAAACATTTGGTTATATAGCTGCACTTATATCAATGATTATGACATTTGGCTTCCCTTTTATAATGAAGCCAAAACCACATCTGGCACCAAAAACCTCAATAATATACTCAATTGGGATGGGTTTTGTAATTGGCTCAATATCATTATTTTTTGAAAGCTTATTTCCAGGAATAGTTATCCAAGCAGTATCACTTACTTTTTTAGTTGCTGCATCATTATTGTTTTTTTATAAATCAGGGTTAATTAGACCTGATGAGAATTTTAGGTTAATTCTATTCTCTGCAACATTTGCAATCCTTATATATTATATTTTTATATTTATAATTAGCATGGTCTCTGGTTCTGTACCTGAGATATTTGCAGGAAACAGCATGTTCTCAATCTTGATACAGTTCTTAATTGTTGGTATAGCTGCATTAAATTTAGTTCTTGATTTTGATATCATTGAACAGGCTGCTGAAAATAGAGCGCCAAAATATATGGAAGACTTCGGTGCTATGGCATTAGTTGTTACCCTCGTTTGGCTTTATGTAGAAATTTTAAGATTGATTGCAAAGCTAAGATCTAATAATTAAATATATATGGATAATTTATTCTTCATAATTATTGGTATATTTTCATTTCTAATTTTTTTTAAATTACTCAAAGTAAAGGCATCAAAAAAACAAATTAATAGGTCAAATAGAATAAATTGGAGATTGTGGGAAAAAAAATATCCTGAAAACCAAAATATAATTGATGCTGACTATAAAGAAGAACAAGAGGCCAAAAATGATAAAGAATAGGTTTTATTTTGCTATTTTGATTGCTCTAGCATTATCAAATGCTGGATATTTAAGCGCAGAGAAAAATGATAAAACTAACATTGTTCAACCTGGAGCTCCTGGCAAACCTTCTACAATATTAAATCAGAAAGAAGCAACTAATATTGCAAATTCATCATATACAAAAGCAGATGTAAATTTTCTTCAAGGAATGATAGTTCATCATGACCAAGCTGTTCTTATGTCAAGATTAGCAGAAGATAGAACAAATAATAAAACTATCATTGATCTTGCTAAAAGAATTGAATCTTCTCAGATTGATGAGATTAATTTTATGCAAAGTTGGTTAAAAGAAAGAAATGAAAATACTTCTCATAATGATCATCACATGCATATGAAAATGATGGGTATGGCATCTGAGAAGCAATTAAAGGACCTAGAAAACTCTAAAAGCACAAAGTTTGATAGATTATTTTTAAGCTTGATGATTGCACATCATGATGGCGCTCTTGAAATGGTTAAAGATTTAAAAAAATATCCTGGCTCAGCTTACGACCCTATCTTAAATGAATTCGTATCTGACTTGGTGAATGACCAAGGTGTAGAAATTGAAAGAATGAATATTATAGCTGTTGGCTTATCTGATGATCCAAGAGCTGGGTTGACTGGGGGGCTTTATATTGCTGATGAAGCAATATTAAATCTTGAGTTAGTGGCTTCACTTAAAAAGCCTGTAGGGTTTTTTGATCCTGATAATCCAGAAGAAAAAGGCTCAGAGGATCTTTCAGAAGATAATGAAAATAAAACTACTGAACAAATTTCAAGATCACTGAGATCTCCCATGCTAAGCTTTTCCAACACAGATATGGCATTTAAAGATGACCTATTAGTTGCTGGAAGTTATCACGGTTTCAATATGTATCAAATTGATTCTAACGGGGTACCTAATCTTATAACTTCTGTGGTTTGTCCAGGTGGGCAAGGAGACGTTTCTATTGTCGAACACCTGCTCATTATGTCAGTTGAAGAAATTAGAAGTCGGATTGATTGTGGTCGTGAGGGTGTTGGAAGAGATGCTAGTCCTGAAAGATTTAGAGGTATAAGAATTTTTGATATATCAGATGTTAAAAATCCGGTTCAAGTAGGTATTGTACAAACTTGCAGAGGTTCTCATACTCACTCCGTTGTATCTGGTCCTGATGAAAATGGAAAAATAATTGTTTATAACTCTGGAACAGGAAGCGTCAGAGATGAAGAAGAGCTAGAGACTTGTATTGGTAATATTCCAGGTGATAATAGAACAGCTCTTTTTAGGATAGATGTAATCGAAATCCCAATTGATGATCCTTCTCAAGCTAAAATAGTATCAAGCCCTACAGTTTTTGCAGATCCAGAAACAGGCTCTTTAGCTGGTTTATGGCGTGGAGGCGATCATGGAGATGATACTCAAGACACAAATAGAACCGATCAATGCCATGATATAACTGTATTCCCATCCTTAAATATTGCAGCTGGAGCATGTTCGGGTAATGGAATTCTCTTTGATATTACTGATCCTTATAATCCAAAAAGGCTTGATGTTGTTACAGACGTTGGGTTTGCTTACTGGCATTCTGCAACTTTTAATAATGATGGTACTAAAGTTATTTTTACTGATGAATGGGGCGGTGGCGGTCGTGCTAGGTGTAGAGCTTGGGACCCTCTAGATTGGGGTGCAGATGCCATATATGACATAGTAGATAATAAACTTGTTTTTAAAAGTCATTACAAAATGCCTGCTCCACAATTAGAAACTGAGAATTGTGTCGCGCATAATGGTTCAATTATCCCAATTCCAAATAGAGATATCTTTGTGCAAGCTTGGTATCAGGGCGGTATTTCAGTCGTTGATTTTACTGACTCCAATAATCCACAAGAGATAGCTTATTTTGATAGAGGTCCTATATTAGAGGATATATTAATAACTGGGGGTTATTGGTCATCATACTACTATGATGGATATATTTATGGAACAGAGATTACTAGAGGGTTAGATGTTTTTAAATTAGTTCCTAGTGAGTATTTAAATAAAGAAGAAATAGAATTAGCCTCTAAAGCTATTCCAATTATTGGCCCTAATGTATTTAACCCTCAGCAGCAAATACCTTTAACCTGGCCAAATAAAAAAGGCTCAACATCTCCATAGGCATTTTAAATGTATCTTGCAATTGATTTTGGAATTACAAATACAGATATCGTCGTATCTTCAGATGGTAAAAATAAAGAATTTTTTTCATTGGAATCTGAAAATATCACAGATAGTTTTTTTTATAAAATCTTTAATCATTGTGGTATTCAGGTTGATGAAATAAATGAAATTGCAATAACTGGTGGAAAATCAAGCAGTTTCAAGAATACATTAGATAATATTCCGATATTTAAAGTAAATGAAATTAATGCAATAGGCTTTGGGGCTAAAGATTTATATGATATTAAAGAAAAAGCATTTGTTGTAATAAGTGCAGGTACTGGAACAGCATGCGTATATGGCAATAACAATGAATTCAATCATTTGGGAGGAATTTCAGTTGGCGGAGGGACATTGCAAGGGCTATCAAATCTTTTAATACATACTTCCAATCCTGATAAAGTTAATAAATTATCCATAGAAGGAAATAAAAATAATATTGATCTTTTGATAGGAGATGTTGTGAATGAGATCGGGTCTCTTTATCCAGAAATAACTGCATCAAATTTTGCCCAAACAAGGTTAAGAGATGATTTTTCTAAATCTGATATAGCCTCATCTTTATCAAACATGGTTGGAGAGGTAATTGGTACAGTTTCATATCTAAATGCCCTTCTTTGTCGCGTGCAAGCAGTATATTTTATTGGTAGAACCTCTTTGAATGAAACTGTAAAAAAAGGAATCGAAGAAAGGTTGAAATTGGCCAACATTAAGGGCTATTTTGCTAAAGATAGACAACATGGAAATGTAAGAGGTGCTCTTAGAGCATTAATTGAAAAATAGTATTAATTTTCATATCTTATATAATGTAAATAATATACATTAAAAACAATCTAATGATAGTTACTGACAAATCATCAATAATAACTTTTGCTGTTCCAGTATTTTTTGTATTAATAATTATTGAATATCTGTACGGAAGAGCAAAAGGTAAAAATACTTACCGACTAAATGATACTTTTACCAGTATTGTTATTGGAATGATTTCAAGATATCCAACAATGCTTAATCTGGGCTTTCAAAGTGCTGTTTTTATATATATAAGTACTAGCCTTAATATGAAGTTGATGCCTACAAATAGTGTATTAACATGGGTTATAGCCTTCTTGTTATATGATTTGTCTTACTATTGGATGCATAGAATGCATCATGAAATTAAGATTTTATGGGCTACGCATAGCGTCCATCATCATGGGGAAGATTTTAATTTAGCTACAGCGTTAAGACAAACAAGCACTGGCTGGCTTTGGAAGTGGGTTTTTTATTTACCAATGATCTTGATTGGTGTACCAGCAGAAGTATTTATTAGTGTTGCGGGAGTAAATCTCGTTTATCAATTTTGGGTTCATACCAAGCATATTGGTCATTTAGGTATACTAGAAAAAATATTTATAACGCCAATGAACCACTCTGTTCATCATGCAAAAAATAAAGAATATATTGATGCAAATTACGGAGGTGTATTTATTATTTGGGATAGAATGTTTGGTACTTATATCGCTGAACTTCCAGATGTGAAGCCGGTTTATGGAACGGTAACGCCTTTGAATAGTTTCAATCCTATTTGGGCAAATTTCCAAATTTTTTCAAATATGTTTAAGGACTCTCTTAAAACAAAAAAATTCGGAGATAAGCTTAAAGTATGGGTTGCACCAACATATTGGAAACCAGAAGATTTAAGAGAAGAAAAACCACAACACTATGACAAAAATAATATTCAAGAAAAATTTAATCCTGTGATTACTACCGATATGAAAATATTCAGTTTTGTTCAAATGTTATCAATTATATTTGTCTCTGGAAGTGTTCTGCTCTTTTCTCAAAGCCTGGCATATGTTGATATTGCTATATTTGGAGTTTTAATGGTTTTATTTAGTACTTTGAACTCACGTTTACTTGAAAACAAAAACTATTCTTATGCACTATTACTATTTTTTAGCATTATGATATTGATTGGAGTGAACTTATTTAATTTAATGGACATAAGCCTAATGCCTGTTCAGATACTTATGTTGCATATGATTGCTAATATAGGAATTATTTTGATAATTCAGTTGGCTGGACTAGTTAAACTAGACCCAGTCAGGGCAAGGTAAATCATTATTTACCAAGAAATTTCTGTTATAAAGTTTACTTAAGTATCTAGATCCTGAATCACAAAGAATAGTAACTATGGTATGTCCTGGTCCAAGTACTTTTGCTAACTCAACCGCCCCCGCAACATTAATACCAGCGCTTCCACCCAAATATAAACCTTCTGTTTCAACCATCTTAAACATTGCTTCTAATGCATCTGCGTCTGGTACTCTAAATGGAAAATCAACTTCGAGACCTTCAAGATTTTTTGTAATTCTGCCTTGGCCAATACCCTCAGTTACAGATGACCCTTCTGACTCAAGTTTACCCTCTGTAAAAAAAGAATATAGTGCAGCACCATATGGATCAACTAAACCAATTTTAATATTATTATTTTGTTCTTTTAGATATTGAGCAACACCTGTCAAAGTCCCGCCTGTCCCACAAGAGCATATGAAACCATCTATTTTTCCATCTAACTGGTTAAATATTTCAGGACCTGTATCTTTGTAATGACCTATCTTATTCGCTTCATTATCAAATTGATTGGCCCAAAGCACACCGTTAGCATTTTCATAATCCTCAGCAACTCTTTTTGAATACTTAACATAATTATTTGGATCTTTATAAGGCACAGCTGGTACTTCTATGAGCTCAGCTCCACATGCCCTAATTGTTGCTTTTTTTTCCTCAGTTTGGGTTTCAGGAATTACAATAACTGTTTTCATTCCAAAAGAATTACCTACTAGTGCTAGGCCGATTCCAGTATTGCCAGCTGTTCCCTCAACAATTGTGCCTCCAGGTTTTATTAAACCTTTCTCAAGAGCATCTTCAATAATATATTTTGCTGCTCTGTCTTTGACACTGCCACCAGGATTCATAAATTCAGCTTTTCCAAGGATCTTACATCCAGTTAACTCTGAAAAATGTTTTAACTCTATTAAGGGTGTATTACCTATATACTCAATCATGATTACAAACCTGAATCTCCTGGATCCCAGCTTTTATGAGAGATATTTAATTTATTTACCTCTTTTGCTGGAATGCCTGCAACTGTAGTTTCTTTTTTAACATCTTTTAAAACAAGACTTCCTGCTGCAACTATTGCCTTCTCACCTATTGTGATATCGCCAAGGATTGTGCTTGATGCAAATATAGTGGCGCCTTTTTTAATATTTGGATGTCTCTTTCCGGTTTCATAGCCTCTTCCACCAAGAGTAACACCTTGAAAAATAGATACTTTAGATTCTATAACTGAAGTTTCACCAATAACCACACCAGTACCATGATCAATCATAACTCCTCCAGCAATCTTTGCAGCTGGATGAATATCTATACCAAAAACTTCAGACGCCCTATTCTGGAAAAATAGTGCCATGGTATGCCTATCATTCTTCCAAAGACAATTTGCAGCTCTATAGGTTGCAAGACCCAAGTATCCCTTATAAAAAAGTAAAGGTGTTGAAAAATATTTACATGCTGGGTCATTATCTTTAAAAAAGATTAAATCATTTTCGAGCTCTTGTTTGATATTCTCACATTCATCAAAAACATCATTAATGAAATGTTTGATATCAAGAGCTGATAATGCATCGCTATGAAGCTTAGAAGCAATAATGGCAGCTAATGATGATGTAATTGATTCTTGGTTTAAAACAAGATTTGTTAGAAAAGAATTCAGGCTTGGCTCTGCCTCAATACGCAATTGCACTTCATTCTGTACCTCTATCCAAAGATTACCTTTCATCACAAAGAATTATAATGTCTATAAAAAAAAGTAGATACATTATGCTTAAATAAAAAATTGTTTTAAAATCATTAAAAATTACCTACTAAACTTATGAAAAAAGAATATGTATTAACTTTTTCCTGCCCTGATCAGAAAGGCATTCAAGCTAAAACTTCGAGTTTTCTATTCTCAAATAATGCTTTTTTAACTGATGTTCAGTCATATTCTGATAAAAAAACTCAAAGTTTTTTTTCGAGGATTGTATTTTCTTTTGATGACTTAGATGGCATTGCTTCTAGCTTTATGAATGAGTTTGATGAGCTAGCAAAAGGATTATCTATGAATTGGAATATAGATGATCTAAATAAAAAGATGAAAACATTAATTGCTGTTTCAAAAGAAGGTCATTGTCTCAATGATTTATTGTATAGAACAAAATATAAAGATATGCCAATAGATATAGTTGGAGTTGTATCTAATCATGAAACTTTTAGAGAGATAGTTGAATTTAATGGTTATAAATTTCACTATCTTCCAATAAAAGACAATAAACAAAAACAAGAAGAAGAATTCCACGAGATTGCTATTCAATCTGATACAGAATTAATTGTTCTTGCAAGATATATGCAGATTTTATCTCAAAATTTTGTATCAAAATGGTCTAATAATTGTATTAATATACACCATAGTTTTTTACCAAGCTTTAAAGGTTCAAGACCTTATCATCAAGCATATGATAAAGGTGTAAAAATAATAGGTGCTACAGCACATTATGTAACTGAAGACTTGGATGAAGGTCCAATAATTGAGCAAGATGTTGAAAGGGTTAATCATAGAGATACAACTGCTGATATGACTAGAAAGGGTAATACTATTGAGTCAAATGTGCTTGCAAAAGCAGTAAGATGGCATGCAGAAAAAAAGATACTTCTTAACGGGCCTAAGACAATAGTTTTCTCATAATTTTATTAATTTCTTCTAAAAAGTTAAAATCAAGCATGGATTTTAAAAAATACATGGTTGCTATTTTGATATTAACCTTTTCAGCAAATATCTTTTCTATTGAGAAAGAATGCAAGGCGAAAAAAATTCAATTAATGAAACCGCTTTTTCCATCGGTAAATGTAAGTGGCTATACAATAATAGAGTTTGATGTAGATCAAAATGGAAAAATTCAAAAACCCCGATCTATTGAGTCAAAGTGTTTATTACAAAAAAGAGGTTCAGATGACAAAGAATTCAAAAATTGTGGGGTTTTTATATATGAATCTATTGCTGCTTCAAGATATATAAAATATACCCAGCCAACCAATTCAAAAGGATCGACCTGCTCACTAAAAAATGAAACTCATAAATATACATTTATAAATAGAAGATCTGACGATTTGAAATATTTCAAAGAAATATCAAGCAAAATTAACTCTGATTTTAAGAATATGGAAATGACTACGCCGACTCCACTAAAAAATCCTGGAGATCTTAAAAGGCAAAAATAAGTTTTTTAATAAAGTGTTTGAATTTTTTTCCAATCCCCAAATATTGCGATAGTTCTTCCTTCGTCTTGAATATTGAGAAACATATTTTTTCCATCAGGTGAAAAGCATACTCCAGCAATTTCAGATGAGGAATCTTCAACCTGACCAATAACATAGATACTGCCTTGATTATTTATGCCTAGTAGTTTGCATCCTTTACTGCCATTATCCTCACATATAATAAGATCACCCCATGGTGCAATTACTATATTGTCTCCACCCCAATATTCATCTTTATTCTTAGATTCATAAAAAAGCTCAAGTATTCCAGGTTGCTCAACTTCTTTGGTTGTGCCTTCATATTTGCTTGGATAATACCTAAATATCTGCCCATGCTCCTTATAACCACCGTCCTTACAAGTAAAAAATACCGATTTTTTATCAGTGATTATTCCTTCACTTCCATTAAAAGGGGAAGCGCCTTGTATAGAACCTTGATATTTAGTAGTAGTTTTTTTTGCATGAAAATCCTCTATATCAACCCATTCAACTTCATACCTTGAACCTGTTTTTATATTATTTTTAGGGTTTCTTGGATCAATTTGAGATTTAATTTTAAGAGCTTGAAGCCTGCCTGGTTTGGCTAAATCTTTTGGATCACTCGGTAAAAATCTATAAAAAAGTCCAGAAGAATCATCTTCAGTTTGATATACGATTCCAGTTGGTTCATAAATTGAAACAGCTTCTCTATTAAATCTACCCATATAATCAAGTCTTCTTACAGAATTAGGTCTCTTGTTTGCATAAACTTCAAATGCATAACCATGATCATCCATTCTGGTTTCCTCACAAGAAATCCATGAGCCCCAGCTAGTTCTACCTCCAGCACAATTATTAATTGTGCCAGCAAGACTTCTATAATGATCAATTCGTTTTAATGATTTTGGATCTAAAACAAGATTTGTGGTCCCTCCTGTATATGGAACACCTGCAAAATTTGTATCATATGATATAGATTTTGGTAAATTACTGTCATAGGAACTTGGGAGTCTTCTGCTACCAATTTCATGATTTTTTATTAAAGTTATGGTCCCATCATTATTTTGGAAACATGCCATGCCGTCTGGTCTAGGTGGTGTATGTAATCCATCTGACATCATCTCTCCATTTCTTGCAACTATTTTATACTCTAAAAAATCAGGTAAATTAAATAACTTATCCGGATCTTTTTTGAGGCTGCTGAATGATTTATGCTTTTCTGCTGCTTTTAAAGGTATTAATGATAGCGCCATTAAAGCAATGCCAGTTTTTGAAGAATTCTTTATAAAATTTCGTCTATTCATGTTTTTAAAATTTAGTTAACTAGTAGATACTAATGTTGAAAATTTGTAATTGTTTCGTATGCAATTTTTTGAATAAAAATTCTATCTTGATCTGAAACTTTTCCAAAATAATTATAATCAATTCCAACCGGCGAGTCATCATATAAGACTCCGTAAACGATACAAGCTGCAAGATAAGTCCCAAGCAAGCTAGGATGAGTCCCGTCAAGATTATGAAGTTGAATGTTTGGATTTTCTTTATATGCATTCTCAAAACCAATGCCTACAGGAATTACTTTTACATTGTTCTCTTTACCTGCATTAATATACATACTACTTATCTTGTTAATCATGTTAGCCTCATACCTTTTATCGGGTGCTACATAAGCATGAGTCATATATAAAGCTAATTTTGTTCCATATTCTTTAGCGATTTCATTCACTTCTTTAACTGTATTCTTAAATATAACTCTTGAGTTTTTTGATAATGGCTCTGCACTTCCTCCCTGCAGAATTAATAAATCAAAAGATTCATTTACACCTATATTTTTTGATTCTAGAAGATATTTAAAATTATGATGCCAGGACCTTGCTCCGCCTATTGT
The DNA here is from genome assembly GCA_902559885.1 of uncultured SAR86 cluster bacterium. GTDB lineage: Bacteria > Pseudomonadota > Gammaproteobacteria > Magnimaribacterales > D2472 > CACEJU01. The sequence goes on from CACEJU010000005.1 coordinate 21,329, forward strand.
CGATGATTTGTATATAAATTTTTCTTCATAAGATGGGAATCTTTCGATTGCCATTCTTTTAACATGATTGTGAAGACTATCGTTATAATAAAGATAACTATTACCGACAAATAAAATATTCTTATTAGATAAATTAGTATCATTATTAGCAGCTAAACCAAATGAAATAAAAAAAATGAAAAAATACTTTTTCATTTTCTTAGCCTCCGAAAATTAGAGGTGAAACATAATAAGAAAATATAGTTACCACCAAAATACCAAGTATGTTTAAGAAAATACCTGCTCTCATCATAGTTGCAATGGTAAATTTGTTTGAACCGTAAACAATTGCATTAGGTGGTGTTGCAACTGGCAGCATAAATGCACAACTTGCAGCCAGACAAACTGGTATGGTTAAAGAGACTGGTAAAACACCAATTGCTACCGCTATACCACCAAAAACTGGTAAAAATGTAGCTGTTGTTGTTACATTTGAAGTTATCTCAGTTAGAAAAATTATTAAAGTTGCAACTGCTAATATTAGAATTAAATCGGGCACATTTTGAAGTGCTAAAAGGCTATTACCAATCCACAAACCTAACCCAGTTGAGCTAATTTGTGCAGCTAAAGACAAACCTCCTCCAAATAAGAGCAATAATCCCCAAGGTAAATCTTTTGATTTCTCCCATTTTAAGATATCTCCATCTTTTGATGATGGGATCATGAATAATAAAATTGCTGCAATGATAGCTATTCCAGCATCTGTAAGACCAGAAAGGATTTCTATATTTACCAGAAAACTACGTGTCATCCAGGCTAACACTGCTAATGCAAAAATAACTAAGACTTTCTTTTCATCCTTTGAAACTGAGCCAAGCTCATTTAAAGATGATCGCAAATGATTTCTAGTTTCATATGAAGCAACAAAGTGAACAGGAAAAACAAATTTAGTGAGAATAATCCAAGTTCCTATAAGCATAATTGCTGATAAAGGAACTCCCATCGTCATCCAATCAAGCATTGAGATTTCAATTCCATAAGTCTCCTCCATAAAACCTCTGAAAACTATATTGGGTGCTGTTCCAACAAGAGTTGACATTCCTCCAAGTGTTGCAGCATATGCAATACCTAAAAGCAACGCGGTATCAAAATATCTTTGTTTTTCCTCAGATAGATTTGGAATTGTTTCGCTTACAACCGAACAAACAGCAAGGCCTATGGGTAATAACATTAAAGTTGTTGAGGTATTCATTACAAACATACTAATAAGTGCTGCCACAAGCATAAAACCACCTATCAAAGATGAAGCGCTCCTGCCAACTGAGAGAATCATGGTTAAAGCCATCCTTTTATGCAAACCAGTAGCTTCAATAGCTAGCGCTAATATGAATCCTCCAAGAAATAAAAATATATTAGGATTTGAATAAGGTACTGCCGCTTCTTTAAAACCAGTTATACCAAATAGTGGAAATAAGGCTAATGGCAGTAGAGCAGTAACAGCAACAGGTATTGCTTCAGTAGCCCACCATATGGCCATTAAAGTAGCAATTGCAGCAACAATCCAGCCTGTATTTGATAAGTCATCTGGAGTTGGTAAAGCAAGAATACCTATAAAGAAGAGTATTCCAATCCAAAAACCTTTTTTCTGATACGCTGACATTTGTTACCTATATTTAATAAGATTTTGGCAGTCAGAGTAAATCTTTTCAAGTAAAAGAAATAATATTAATGTAAAAGAAAATTGGTGGAGCTACGCGGGATCGAACCGCGGACCCCCTGCTTGCAAAGCAGGTGCTCTCCCAGCTGAGCTATAGCCCCAATTTAGAATTGATAATTGTAATTGATTTTTTTTAAATTTCTATATTTATTTAATATAAAAAAGGAGATGTTTCCACCTCCTTTACTTTGAAAGGGGATTCTTCAGACCCCTCTCGCCCCACTATTAGAACTTTTTAGTTATAGAAAGTCTCGCGTTAAGTGGCTCACCAACTGAAGCTTGGTGTGTGCTATGTGAATGCGGGAAATATAACTTGTCCATTAGATTCTCTACATTTAGTCTGACTGTTACATCACTTGAAAGATTGTAGAAAGCAGCAAAATCAATTCTGCTATATCCTGGGAGAACTAGAGCAGAGTTGTTATCTTTTATATTTGATTCTCCTTGTTGAGTAACTCCTAACGCATACCCAAAGTTATCACTTAAATCATACATAGCCCATAAAGATAGAGTGTGTCCTGGCAACTCTCTAGGTTTACCGCCACTACTCGTTTCGCCATTTAAGTTACTGTATCCAAATGCAACATATAACTTTTCATGAACTTTTCCTTTAATTTCTAGCTCTAGCCCATCAATTTCTGTGCCTCTTATTTCAGCAGATTCTCCCGTCTCATTGTCATATGAGGCTCTAACTTGTTTGCTATCAAATTTACTTAATGTCATGCTTAAAGCATCAGAAATATCCCATTTCAAACCAAATTCTGAGTTTTCAAATACATCTGGGTCTAATCTTGCAGCATTAGCATCAAGTTTCTTATATTGCTCACCGGATCTTGGTAAAAAACTTTCGCTATAACTCCAATACAAAGACATATTTTCTCTAGCTTTAAATATAATGCCTCCTCGTGGAGAAAACTCACTATCATCTCTAGATTGAGAGGAGCCGGCTTTAATGTCAACAACTGTTATATCAAAGTTATCAACCCTTCCACCAATCATAAATTTCCATCTTTCAGAAAGATCTATTTGATCTTGAATATATAAAGATGTGACTTCAATGTCTGATGTTGTTTGATTGTTTAAATCAGCTGCAAAATCATTAGTTGTTATAACTCCAGCTGAGTTAATTCCAAAATTCATTGGTCTTGTGATATTAAATATCTCATTATCATCGCTGGTTGTGGACCAGAAAGTGTTGTATCTAAAGTTTTCATTTTCTGTATCAATCATTTCTGCTCCTACTAAAATAGTATGAACAGCATTTCCTATTTGTAATTCATTTACAAAATTACTAGATATAATTAAATTTTGTCTTTCAGTTGGATCAAAATAACCATCCATGGTTACTAAAGTTTCATCGTAACCTGATGCATAGTAGTTTCTATACATTTTTTCAAAATCACTGGATTGAATTGTAAATATTGCCTTGCTTGTATCTGAGATTTCATGAGTAAGATTGCCTCTAAAAATACTTGCTTCTACGGTTGTAGTATTAACATCTGCTCCACCAAAAACTACATCTTTAAGAGATCTATCTGGTCTACCATTGATTGTAGGAATACCTCTATCTATAAATCTTTCATGGTCAATATACTCATAGGATAAGTCTATTGTTGTTTTATCTGAAAGCTTCCTTGTATAAGTAGGGTTAATTCCTAATCTATCACCATCATAATGATCTCTATGATTTTCTAGTGAATCTACATGCATCATAAACCTAAAAGCTGAATCGCTATTAGTATTAACATTGTAATCAAGTGTAATATCTGAAGCGCCGAATGAATCAAAGGCAAAATCGACTGATCCGAATTTACTTCCTAATTCAGCTTTTTTTGTGACTCTATTAATAATACCACCAGTACCACCTCTTCCGAATAAAAGAGCATTAGGACCCCTAAGTATTTCAACCTGTTCAATGTTATAGAAAGAGCGATAGTATTGAACATCATCTCTTAAACCGTCTAAGAAGAAGTCAGCTGTAGATCTTACCCCTCTAAAAACAACAGAGTCTCTATGACCCTCTCCTTGTGAGCTATTAACTCCCGGAGTATATTTAACTATGTCACTTATTTCACGAAGTCCCTGATTCTTGAGGTTTTTTTCTGTAAATATAGATAAACTTTGAGGCACATTTATAATAGGAACTGGGGTTTTTAGAGCTAAAACTTTGTCGCTATGTAAAATTTTACCCTCAACTATAACTTCTTCAATCTCATATTGAGCATTGGTTTTTGTTGTGAAGGCTAATCCTGTTATTAGAAACAGAATAAATAATAAAGATTTATATTTTAAAAGTGTGTTTATGTAGCGCATATATTCTCTCATTCATGTAAAAAAACAAGCTGAAAAATAAATGCGTCAACTTGTAAATGCAAATGATAATGATTCTCATTTACATTTACAAGAGAAATTTATAATTTTTCTTAATTATTACCTTTTATTGCGTAATAAGCGCCTAAAGCAAACAAAAATATTTGAACTTCTTTAAATAGCTTTTCAGTTATGAACCAATCAGCATGTGCAATATAAAAAGCGCCAATCATAATTACTACAACTGCCCCACCAGATAAGCGAGTAATAACATTTCCAAGAACACCGCTCAAGAAACCACCTAAAATAATTCCAATACCTGCTGCCATTTCTCCAATTGATACCATGGATGTTACTAATTCTGGAGCAGGAATTCCTTCACTCTCAAACCAGGTAACCATTTTTTTTGGTGGCAATGGCAATTTGCCATAACCATATAGAAAAAACCCAATACCAAGTACTAATCTTAAGATCCAATCAGTTAGCCAGCTAAAAGGTTTAGCTAATGTTTCTAGAAAGTCATTTAATTTATTCATATTCCCCTCTCCTAATTTAATTCTATTTTATCATTTGATTCTATGGATACACCCTCATTGTCCAATAATCTATTTAATTGATCTTGGCCTATATTTACAAAAGCTAAAATCGTTCCATTCGACGAAGATTTTTCTTCTTTTATGCATCCCATATTATATAAATCAGATCGAACTTTTCCGAGCCTTGATTCAATTGAAATCCAGCCCTCATATATTCCGCCGCTTAAAATACCATCAATGGATCTTCTCAATTCAACAATACCAGTTTGGTCTTTAACAGATATCCAACAGATGTCAGAAGCATTATTTAACGATGGGTTTTCAATCTCTTTCATGTCACATTTATTCATAACTCTTAAAATTGGTATCTCTTTTATACCTATGCTTTTTAAGATTTTATTAACTTCACACTCTTTTTCTTTATAGTCCTCATCTGCAATATCAATGACATGGAGCAACAAATCTGCCGATAAAAGCTCATCAAGAGTAGCTTTAAAAGAAGCAATAAGCTCTGTTGGCAGATCAGAAATAAAGCCAACTGTGTCTGAAAATAATATTGAGCCAAGCTTAGGATCATGATTTTTTCTCGTTACTGAATCCAGAGTCGCAAAAAGTTGATCAGCTGCGTGCTGATCGCTGTTAGTTAATAAATTAAATAATGATGTTTTACCAGCATTTGTGTATCCAACTAATGAAACTATTTTGCTTCTACCCTTCTTTCTGGCGTAGGTATTAATTTGTCTCTGTTTGTATGCTTTGTTTAATTTTGATTTTAACGTCTTAATTCTTTGGCCGATTAACCTTCTATCTGTTTCTAGCTGAGTTTCACCAGGGCCTCTTAGACCTATACCCCCTTTCTGTCTTTCTAAGTGTGTCCAACCTCTTATTAATCTAGTTGAAAGATGATTTAGCTGTGCTAATTCAACTTGTAGCTTACCAATGTGTGATGAAGCCCTAGCAGCAAAGATATCAAGAATGAGCTCTGTTTTATCTATGACTCTAACTTTAAATATTTTTTCTAAATTTCTTGCTTGAGATGCACTCAGAGCATGATTAATGATTACCAGATCGGGTTTTAACTCTTTAACGAGGGATTTAATCTCAAGAATTTTTCCTGAATTAATAAAGGCACTAGTTGATGGTAGATTTTGCTTACCCATGATTGAGCCTATTACCTCTAAACCAGCAGATTGAACTAATGTAAAAAATTCTTTATAGGGATTATCTAAATTATTTTTATTTTTTAATGAATATACATCTAAAAAAATAAGTAACGCTGATTCTGGTAATTTTTGCTCTGTGATCATGTGATATCTTTATTGTAGAGTTTTTTTATATTTTTGATAATATTTATATAAGATAAAGGAGAAAATTATTAATAGAGGCGAGCGAGCAAGAAAATCTGTGCAAGCAAGTGCTAAAAGAAAAGCGACAAGAGAGATTAAAAAAATTCGACTTGATAAGCTTTATAGAGAGTTACGAAAAGCCCGAAAAAAAAATAAGTAATAATTTCAGCGCTTGTTTGATTGCTGCTAAAAAGCAGTAAGGGAGTTTTTAATTAAAAATTATGGAAAAAATTGATAAATACGTACCTTTGATTATTGTTCTTTTAGCTCTTTATATTGCTGCTATAGCCTAAAACTTTCTTTTTTGAGCTTCACATGAACCTTTGGCTCTTATCTCAACTTTAGGATTCTTATTTTTTGAATTTGTTTCAGTTTTCAGCCAGATATCGCCTTCTAGCTTCCCTTTACCGGTATACCAGTTAAAAGAGTTGGTGACTCTATATATGTCTACATTATAGTTTTTAAACATAGGGTGTATTTCACCATTTTGCATGGTATGAAAAACACTCATACCAAGGTCAGATTTTTCAGCAGACCAAGAAGCCTGGGGGTTTAGCCAGATTGGAGAAGGCTCAAAAGTATGTTTCATTGAAACTAAATTGTCTTGATCGTCTATTTCCCAGTATTGGACGATATAAATATTATCTTTTTGCCAATCCTCTTGTGCAAAACTAGTTTTTGCTCTTTGAAGCAAGAATAATGATTGCTGTGTTTGTTGAGCAAGGTTCTTAAAAAACTCAATTCCTTCAGATAGGTAAGTTTTTTTTATATCTTTGTAAGTAATAGAGTAAGAGCCACTTAATTCACAAATAATTTTTTTATTATCAGCAAACATATAATTAGAAAATAATATTCCTAATATTAAAATTAATCTCATGATGATTATTTTAACTCAATAGAATTTTTTTAAATAAAAATATTTTGTAAATTATTTACATGTGTTGAAATAATTGGTTAATTTTGTAAATTTGCAAGTATTAGCATGATAAAATCTATCTCGATTAGTCTATTGAAAAATTATTAAAGGGAAGCTCCATGAAAAAAATTTTAAGCATACTTGTAACTATTTTATTTATTGCCTCATGTGGAGGTGGTGGAGGTGGCGGATCATCTGATACCAGCCCTCCTGTTACTAATCCATCACCGAGTATAAGTTCTTTTTCATCATCAGCTTCGACAATTACTGCTGGTGAATCAATTACTTTAACTTGGTCAACTTCTAATGCTAACTCATGTTCAGCAAGTGGAGATTGGTCTGGAACTAAAGGAGCAAATGGAAGTGAGACATTAACACTTGATAATGTAAAAACTTATAGTTTTACCTTAACCTGTTCAGGGGCAACAGGAACAAGCAATGCAGTATCTTCAGTATCTGTAGATGTTCAAGAAGCTCCATCACCAGTTATAAACTCATTTACATCCTCATCTTCTACAATAAATTTAAATGAATCTATTACCTTAGAATGGAGTTCTTCAAATACAAATTCGTGTTCTGCAGGCGGAGATTGGAGTGGATCAAAAAATGTAAATGGAAGTGAATCTATTCAATTGGATACTGTTAAGACATATACCTTTAATTTAACATGCTCGAATTCCTCAACAAGTACAAATGCATCTCTTTCAGTAGTTGTTGAAGATACCCAGATAGAAGATTTGGATGTACACATAATTGAAGACGGTGTGGTTGCTGAAATATGGGGTGGTAATGATTATCTTTCATTTTTTGATGAATTAAATGGTTATGGCGATTGTACTGATGAGGTTTCTGGAACTGAAACATGTCAAAGTGTTGACTGGGAAGTGGTATCAGACTCTGGTCGTGGAGATGTGCTTGAAGTAATGTATGTTAATGGAGCAGGACATGCCGGTCTTGTGGTTGGTCCTTCACCTGGAGTGAATTTAAGCGATTATTCTGAAGGCACCCTATCTTTTGATATCAAAATTATTAACTCAGGAAATGCTAATTTATCTGGAGGTTTTTATATAAAAGTTGAAAGTGGTGCTCAAGTTGCTTCTGGAGAGCTTCCAATTAGTGGTATTCAAGCAACTGGTGATTGGGAAACAGTAGACTTTCCTGTTTCTTCACTAACTGCTAGTGGAGCATTAAATTTAGCTGATATAACTGCACCTATGGTTTTCTTTCCAGCATATCAAACTGGCGCTGGATTGGTGTATCAAATTGATAATGTTAGATTTACTGGAATAGCAGATGGCGCTACTCCTCCTTCAGGCCCAAATGATGGCGGCGGAGGCGGCGGAGGTGGTAACACTGGTGACTATAATATTTTGACTTATGGTGCTGGTAGTGTTTCTACTTCTATTAATCTTAACAGTTATAGATGTGTAAATGATTATGGTTTTTGGGTATATAACGCTGGCGTGGTTAACCCGGGTGTAGCTGGATGCAATATTCCAACTGGACAAAACAATGGCACTCCAGTTGGCGCTCCAACAAAAGTAATACCACAAGTGGTAGAGCCTGCTGCTAGTAAAATTATTGCAACCCATAGATGGTGGGGATCCATTCCTTTTATAGGTGAAATGCAACTTGGTGATACAAATGGTGGCGCTCATGTTACTGCTGATCCGATTAGAACTAGGGTAAGTAATGCTGGTGCAAGAATTATGGGATTGCCTGGTGGCTTTAAGCTTGCTGGAGGATTATGTGCAAATTGTTATCCACAATATGTTGGTGGCGATCCATTTACGGAAGTATTTGATGGTATAGCCATAGCTAATTCAGCTCATGGAAGTATGGATGCTTACCTTAAAGACTATAGCGATGGATCAGCAACTGTAATGTGGAAAACTGGCAATACTGATGTTATGGAAGCCACGTTTGTTCATGGATCTCCATATGTATATTTTAAAGTTTATGATGGTAACCCAATTATAAAAACCCTTAGATCAAATAGCGGTGAAAAGGGAATTTTTTATGAAAGCGGTGATAGTCTTGGTGTATGGACAAGTGTAGCCGGCAATAGAAATAATTTTGTTATTACTGGTGAAGGCGTCACAACTTATACAAACACCTCAAGTGATCAAATTGGTATTTCAAATGCAACTGGTGAATTTACTGTTTCATATATACCTACAATTTCTGGAGAGCCTGGGGTTTCTATGTCTGACTACTTTGTTAGTAAAGCAAGGAATATTGTTGCCTCTGTAGATATTGATTATTCAGTAAACAGAAATAATAACTCTGTTACAGTCACACATAATTACCTAGATGAAAACGGCAATGCTGCAGATACAATTGTTGGAATGCATCCTATGCATTGGAAATTTTCAAATCAACAAACCTCAAATTACAAAATTAGAAGCGCTAGAGGTATTATTAAGTTTGCTGAAACAAGCTCCTTTAATTACACCATGCCTTTTGTTGGAGTTTTGCCAACCCTTCCGGCAATTGAAAATACATACGATCAAAATATATTAGAGCAATTAGTTAAAGATTTTGTGAATGCAGGAGAATCAAGCTGGATCAACAGGGATACAACCAATGATACGTATTGGTCTGGTAAAGCATATGGTAAAGCTGCAGAAGTAATAGCAATTGCAAAGAGTTTAGGACTGAATCAAGAAGCTAGTCAGTTAACATCATGGTTAAAATCTGAACTAGAAGATTGGTTTACAGCAGAAACTGATGGTGAATTAGATGAACTGCGATATTTTGTTTACGATGAAGACTGGGATACTATTCTTGGAATTGAAGAAGCATATGGATCTCATCAAAGATTAGCTGATCATCATTTTCATTATGGTTATTTTGTTCGTGCTGCAGCTGAAATTTGTAGAACTGAAAAATCTTGGTGTGGCAGTGATCAATATGGCCCAATTATTGAGTTGTTAATAAGGGATTATGCAGGTGGTGATAATGATGATATGTTCCCTACCTACAGAAATTTTGATCCTGCTAATGGTTTCTCATGGGCTGATGGTAAAGCTGATGCCCTTCAAGGTAATAACAATGAGTCTACATCTGAGGCTGCAAACTCCTATGGATCAATCATCTTATATGGATTGATTACAGGTAATGATGAACTTGTTAATAAGGGTATCTATCTTCATTCATCTACATCAACTGCTTACTGGCAATATTGGAATGATATTGATGGGTATAAAGGTATTGGAGATGATTATAAAAACTTTATTCCTGGATATCCTAATGTTACAACCTCAATTATATGGAGTAGTGGAGCAGACTTTTCAACATGGTTTAGTCCAGCCTACGCTCATATACTAGGCATCCAAGGTCTACCTTCTAATCCTCTAATCTTGCATGTAAGTCAGTATAAAGATTATATGATGGATTATATTGAACTTGGTTTAAGACAATCATCTAACGGAAAACCATCTGGGCTTGAAGAAGATCAATGGCGTGATTTATGGTGGAACCTGATAGCTATGGTAGATCCAGAAGCTGCTATTTCTGATTACAACACTATGTCTTCTAATTATAATAATGAAGCTGGGGAATCAAAGGCTCATACTTATCATTGGCTGCATACCTTTAATAAAATAGGTCATATCCAAACTGGTACTGGTGAAATTACTTCTAATTATCCTGCGGCACTAGTGTTTAAAAAAGGCAATATTACAAACTACCTTGCTTATAATTTTAGCGATTCAAGTATTACTGTGAACTACAGTGATGGAAAAGTTATGGTAGTACCACCTAATGACTTTAAATTAGAATCTAAAACTGATTAATCTTACCCTCTTCTATTGTTGCTATTACTTTAATAGCATCAATAGAGGATGGATCAATTGAAAGCGGATTTGCTGACAAAACGGTTAAATTAGCAATCTTTCCAGGTGAAATAGATCCATAATTTGATTCTATTCTTAGTGTATAGGCAGCATTAATAGTCACTCCCTTTAAAGCCTCAAGAGCTGAAACTCTTTGATTGGGTCCAGCTACTTTATTAGCATAATTAATCCTATTAACTGCTGAATGCATTAAAACCAAAGGAGATGCTGGTGCCATTGGCATATCTGAATGCAAAGAGAAAATGATATTTTCTTTCTCTAAATCACCCAACCTAACCATTTCTTGAGACCTTTCAAAACCTACACCCTTTTTACTGTATAGATCAGATAATGCAGTTACATAAAATGGATTCGCGCTAACAATAGCTCCTAACTCTTTGATCCTTTTAACTTGGTCAGGAGCAGCATAACCAAAATGCACAATAGTTGTTCTGTGGTCATCTCTTGGGTTTTGTTTTAGGTTTTTTTCTAAAACATTAAGCACCCTATCTAGACCGGCATCTCCATTTTGATGAACATGTATTTGGTATCCGGCATCCCAATAGAGTTTAAATGCTTCTTCAAATATTTCTTTCTCCATCAACCAGGCTCCCTCATGCCCATCTAAATAACCATCTCTTAACATCATATTCTGAGAGTACATTGCACCATCTGCAAAGAGCTTGATGTGCCTTGGAAGATATTCCAATTTACCAGCACCCCATGTTAATTGATCTTCAGTTGCTTTAAGTAAATCATCAAAAGAAACGTGCTCTAACATATAGAGAGCGCTTGGAATATATAACGACTTGAATGGAGTATTTAAATCTCCAAAAATATAATTTTTTGCACCTTGTATAGATTTATCATACATAGCACCTGGGTTTGCAATTAAAGTAATTCCATTTTGAAGTAGATAGCCTTCTGTAATTTGCATCCCGGCTAAAATTCTTTCCGGAGCTGCAAGATAACTCATTACCTTTGGCATAACAGCAATAAGCCCTCTTTCTGAAAAGTGACCTTCTGTTAAATTTGTATGTTTTTTATCATTAGCTGTTAAATTTTTTACATCCTCATTATTAATATCAAAAAATTCTAAAGCTTTTGAGTTCATAATAAATTCATGAAAAGATCTATGAATAATTAATATAGGCCGATCATTTGAGATTTTATCTAAATCTTGTCTGGTTAGTTTTTCATGAAAGTAATGATGGAAGCCCCAGCTAACCATTGGCTCTCCATCCTCAAGCATTGCATTTATTTCTTGAAGCTTTGCTATATATTCAAATCTATTTCTTACACCTCTTGTTTTTTGATTAGGTGTAGTCCAATCATCTATAGCAACAATATGTGAGTTCATAGTAATTGCTGCTAGTAGAGGATGAATATGGTGTTCTATAAATCCTGGAACTATGACGTCATTTTGAAAGTCACTAATAATCTCAGCATGAGGATATGCTGTTACAAGATTATTCTTTTTCCCTACAGCAAGTATTTTATTTTTTTTAACTAATATTGCGTCAGATTCTTGATCAAAAGCATCTAAAGTAATTAGTTCTTTTGCTAAGAATATTTTCTCTTTAAGATCTTCTGCATAACTGAAAGGGATTATTAAAAATATGAAAAAAAGTAATTTTTTCATAGTTTATAAGTATAACTAAATACTAAGATCCTCTAGATTATAATCTTTTAAATCCTTCCTAGCTTCTTCGTTCCATACAAATGATGTATTTGTACTTTCAAATGGCTCATATGAATATGGAGTTTCTAGTGGATATTTTTGCTTTCTTGCATCAATCGCATAACCAATTGATCTTGCTCTTCTTTGAATAATTTCTTCAGTAAAAACCTGAGATTCACTATGAATGCCTCCGCCCTGAGTTCCAAGAACAGATGAGCGTCTATGAAAACCAAAATTAACAGTTACTCTTTGTTCATATCCGCAGTTTGGAAAAGAGCCATGCAATAATTGTCTATTGCATATGATTGCATCACCGGGATTGCATACTATTGGAACTGCACCCTCTAGCCTTTCACTTCCTGCCTCTGCAACTAATTCTTTTATATCTATTTTTCCTACCTTGTGTGTTCCAGGAACAACCCAGACTCCATTTACAGCAGTACTTCCATATACCTGAACCATAAAATTAAAACCATGAATGTCTTCATCAAAATCTGGATTATCCCAATGAGTTACTCCATCTTGATGCCAGGAAACAGCAGCTCCAATACCTGGTTCTTTGATAAATAAAGCCTCGTTAAATGGTGCAAAATCTTTTCCATGAATATTTTCAGCTACCTTTAAAAGTTCTGGATGGGCATAAGTTCTCAAACAAGCATCAGAGAATTGCAAAGAACCTAATAGAATTAGAGGCACTGCTGGAGGAGCATCGGTAGCTGCCTCTGGTTCAAACATCTTAATTTGATGTCTTCCATTTGCTAGCTCTGTTCCACCCAAAGGATCTCCTAATGGCTTGGACCAAACTAATGTAAGGGATTTAGACTCTGCATTCATTGCTGGCTCGCCTTTTGCATTTGTTAAACTTTCTGGTCCAGTTGGAAACTGTGTTCTTAAATGCTTAAGATCTTCTTCTATATCTTTAAGTTCTTCATCGTCTATGACGTTTTCAAATACATAAAAACCATATTTTGAATACGCTTCACGAATTGATGGGCATAGCTTGCCATCCTCCCCAAAACTTATTGGACCACGATTATCTAACTCTAAAGCCCTCTTTTCACCAGCTTTTAAGTAAGCCTCCATTGCGTCGGCTTCGTCGCCATAAAAAGCAGCGCAAGCCTTAATTGAACAAGATGCATCAATCATATTTACCCCTAATCTTGATTTAAGAATTATTCTAGCAAAAAAAATGTTTCTTGTTTATATCAAAAAATTCTAACTATTCATTCTTTTTATAGCACTAGTATGCTTGTCATAAAAATGATGTTTCAGAGTTCCTAGAATATGAGCTCCTAGAACTATATATAATAGATATGGCAATAAATACTTATGAAATAAACCCCATAAAATATAGACATCACTTTCACTAACAGGCGGAGGAAATTCCCAGAAAAAGAAATAGGTTCCATATCCATGGTAGCTGGTCATAAAAAAACCTGTCACTGGAACTGCAAGCATTAGAAAATATAATGTCGAGTGAGCTATATGTGCTAGCTTCCTATCCCTATTTATCAATGACTCATCTAAGCTAGGTCTTTTAGATACAAAATTCCAGACTATTCTTACAATAACCAAAATAAATACTGTAACCCCAATTGACTTGTGAATGACATAATAAGAAAGTCTAAAAGGTGTTCCTTCAGGAATGATTGATGCAAAAATACCCATTGGAATAAGTGATATAAATAAAATTGCAATTGTCCAATGTAAAAAACGAGAAACTTTTCCATACCTGGCATCTTCATTTTTTACAGATAAGTTTAGTGTATAGCTTTCTTTACTTTGATTTCTTGCAATAAACAATAAGAAAACACCTGAAGCAAGAGAAACTAATGCCTGAATCCAAAGTGTCATGGGTTTTGCAGAATCCATTGGTGTCTGATTTGGTTTTGGATTTTCAAGTATGCCAGAGGTGGCAACAAAAGAAAGAAACCAAACAGCAACTGCAAAGCACCCGATTGCTGCCAATATAGTTCCAAAAACTCTTATTTTTGGATTTGTATAATTCATAGCCCATGCAGTTAAAATTGAAAGTAAAACAATGGCAAAAGCTACTGATCCCCCAGGATATTGATACATAATTTATCTCAATAAAAAATTTACAATAAACATCATATATTCCCTAGGGACCTATTCAAGTAGGCAAGAAATACATACCTACTTCTAAAGAACATACTAGTTGTAAGAATTAAAGAATTCTAAAATTTTATTAAAGGGTTATAAGTAACCCTATCAGGAATATCTTCTGCGCCAGGTACGCCTTTAGCAATAAGAAATGGTTTAAGCTCTTCAATAGCTTTTGGTTCATCATAATGTCCAATGTTTGGATGTAAATGATGGATAAAATGGAGTTGCATTGAGTGGTTTAGATATCTTGGAATCCAATGTTGCCAAAATCTAGTATTTTTATATCTTCCATGCTCTGTTCCAATATGAGGGTAGTAAGAAAAAAAGATAGTGGTATAAATAGAACCAAGCTTAGCAGGCAACCACCATAGTAATAAAGTTTGCAAAGGATAAAGAACAACCATAACCATTAGAGCAAATCTAAGTAGTAAGGCTATTTTTACACCTTTATCAAAAGCTTTCTGAAAAGCTTTATCACTTACGAATACTTCTTTGTATTTTTCATAATCTGGAGATGTGCCATCAAGCACAAGCAAAATAATTTCTTTAATAGATTTGGCGTTAGAAGTCTGAAAATCAGGATCCTTCTCTTTATCATTAGTATAAGCATGGTGCTTCATATGGGTAACTCTTAATACTTCATAAGGATAAATTAAAGTTATTAAAGTAAAGTTGCCAACAAAAGAGTCCAGCCATCGCCTTTTTGGATTTCCCCTGGAATAATTGCCATGCTGAGCTTCATGAGATGGTAAATAAGCAAAACAGGCGCATATAGTGGCAATAATAAATCCGCTCCATAAAGGAATTATTTCGTTGATTACTAATGGCCATAAACTAAGCCAGATACAAGCTTGACCGACACCAATTAAAATCATTTCCCATTGAAATCTTTGGGCGTATTTTTTAGCAATTGCTTTTTCTTTTTCAAAAGAGAATTCTTCTGAAGCGCTATTAGCTATATCCATAACCACTTACCCCTAATGTGCGCAATAATACCAACCAAAAAACCAACTAAAAAACACCAAATAGAAATATTTGGGACATTGTTAAAAGCACTTAACTTTAAGGCAGTTGCATTCAACACGCTGCCAATAAAAATCAAACCAAACCATGCTTTATTGTAGGAAAGTATTTTCTCAAGTATTTTTTCCATTATTTATTCTAACAAAATTTAGTAAAAAAACTCTATTACAAGTTTATACATATGAGAAATATATTGATAAAAAAATGAATATCTAAGTGGTGGGCCCGGGAGGACTCGAACCTCCGACCAATGGATTATGAGTCCACTGCTCTAACCAACTGAGCTACAGGCCCAATGTTCAAATTGAACAAAAGAGCGAGTAATTATATAAGAATTAATTTTTTAAGGAAGCTTAAAAAAATATATTTTTATAATAGACAGCAGCGGTATTAATACCGCTGCTTAAATAAATGCTTAATTATTTCTTCGTCCAAATTTGACCTAGTTGAATTAATAATAAAGATCCCCAAAAAATTCCTTGAGGTAGATTTGGAGCAATGCTAAATCCTGCACCAGGATCATTTGCTTCTACAAATGCAGCTGCTCCCGGTGTAATACCAGCTTCAGAATTTTCTGCTAACCAAGCAAAAACGCCTGCCACACCATTTGAATGCCATTCAAACCATGCTGCATTTATTAATCCAAACCAAGCAACGCTTAAACAAAAAGCTGTTCCAGCAATTTTTACAACAAGATTTGCATCTGCACTGTTATAGATACCATTTGAGATTCTCAAGCCCACCCAGGCTAAAAATGCTATTCCAAAAAACCAAGGCCCAATAGCGCCAGCACCATGCCAGTAGGCATCCCATAACATAGGTTCATTTATCATAATTTCCCCCTAATTAATAAAATATGATTCATTCATACTACCTGAGTCGGCATGATTAACCTCATATATAAACATTAAAGATTTATATATATTTTTATAAAGGAATAAAATTGCTAAAATCTTTAAATGATTGATCTTTCAAATTCCATGCCTTTTGCTAAAGGAGGAAATAGAGCTTGCTACCAGCATCCAAATAATAAAAATATTTGTTTAAAGGTTACTCACGCAGGGCTGCCAGAAAAATTAAAAAAAACAGCTCCCTGGTATAAAAAATATAGGGCCCTGGATAGCTTTGATGACAATAAAAGAGAAGAGCTTGCCTATTCTCAAAGAGCTGTATCAGAACATAAATTAATAATATGGGATCATCTTGTGAAGTGGTATGGCTTTGAGGAGACCTCTATGGGATTAGCATCAGCTACTGAAATGGTTCTTAATGATGGAGTTATTGCTGAAACATTAGAATCTTATTTATTCACTAATGGTAAAGATGAAAAAATAACAGTAGCGCTGGAAGAGTTTGAGAATTGGTTAAAAAAAACTCTCATTCTTACAAAAAACATTATTCCTCATAATATTGTTGTAAAAAAAACTGAGGGCAAACTTCAACTTAAGATAATTGATGGCCTTGGTTGTTCATCATTTTTACCCCTTCCAAAAATTAGTAACTTTTTTGCAAAAAGATATGTAAGCAGAAGAGTTGAACTTATGCACTCAAGAATCGATTGGGACCTTTCAGGAAGAAAAGGTAGCTGGAAATAACAGCTACCTTATTCGTCTAAGAAACTTTTAAGATGACTGGATCTACTTGGATGACGTAGCTTTCTTAGTGCCTTAGCTTCTATCTGTCTAATTCTTTCCCTTGTAACATCAAACTGCTTACCAACTTCCTCAAGCGTATGATCTGTATTCATTCCAATACCAAATCGCATTCTAAGTACTTTAGCCTCTCTAGCAGTAAGTGAGCCCAGAATATCATCAGTAGCAAAATGAAGACTATCTTCAGTAGCCACCTCAACTGGAGAATCAATAACTGTATCTTCAATAAAATCACCTAGGCTTGAATCTTCATCATCACCAATTGGAGTCTCAGTTGAAATTGGTTCTTTCGCAATTTTTAGGACTTTTCTTACCTTATCCTCTGGCATATCAAGCTCTTTACTTAGCTCTTCAGGAGTAGGTTCACGCCCCATATCCTGCATCATCTGTCTAGAAACTCTATTGAGTTTGTTAATTGTTTCAATCATATGCACAGGAATTCTTATAGTTCTAGCTTGGTCGGCTATAGATCTTGTTATTGCCTGACGAATCCACCAAGTAGCATATGTTGAGAACTTGTAACCTCTTCTATATTCAAATTTATCAACAGCTTTCATTAGACCAATATTACCTTCTTGAATTAAATCTAAGAACTGAAGTCCTCTATTGGTATATTTTTTTGCAATAGAGATAACAAGACGTAAGTTAGCTTCAACCATATCTTTTTTTGCTCTTCGCATTTTGGTTTCACCCATGGACATTTGTCTATTAATGTCTTTAATTTCTTTGATACTAAGGCCAACTCTTTTCTCAATATCAATAATGTCTTTTTGTGCAATGACAACATCTTGCTTTACTGCTTGGAGAAGATCCTTTTTGTATTTTTTTTCTTTCATCAAAGAATCAATCCATTTAACTTTTGTCATATTCTCGGGGAATAATTTTAGAAAATCTTTTCTTGGGATTCTGGCTTTTTTTACAAGTTGAAGTTGTATAAATCTTTCCTTTTCTCTTATAGCGCTTAATCCGTTCCTTGCAATAATAGATAAATCATCAAACATTCTTGGACTAAATTTTAAAAATTGAAAAATTTGGCCAAGTTTTTCAAATTCTTTTTGAGCCTCTTTAGAGTTTCTGCCTTTTGATTCAATAACTTTGTGTGTTTTATTGTATTGTCTTTTAAGGTTGGTCATTCTTCTTTGGACTTCTTTTAGGTCTAACCCACCTGAATCTTCATCATCCGACTCTTCTTCTTGTTTTGCTCTTTCAGTACCTGGTCCAGCTGATGGAACTTCCTCCATCTCTTCTAAAAAACCAGTAATAAAATCATTTATCTTTTTTTCTTCATCTTTAACAAGTTGAAAAAACTCCATTGCATATTCAACAGTATTTGGATAATAGACACTCGCATTTAAGAGCTCTCTCATGCCCTCTTCAATTCTTTTTGCAATCTCAATTTCACCTTCTCTAGTTAGAAGATCAACAGTCCCCATTTCACGCATATACATACGAACAGGATCTGTAGTTCTTCCAGTTTCGTTTTCAACGGCGGCTAGCGCTTCAGCAGCTTGCTCAAGAGCTATATCATCAGAATCTTCAGATTCTGATAACATCAATTCATCTGCATCTGGTGCTGTTTCATGAACTTGGAGACCCAAGTCATTAATCATGCCAATAATTTCATCAACTTGATCTGGATCTGATATGTCCTCAGGCAAATGATCATTTACATCAGCATAGGTAAGATAACCCTGCTCTCTGCCTTTACTTATTAGCTCAGCTATTCTTGAGCCTTTTTTACTTATTTTATCCACTATTACTCCGATTTAGATTTATGTAGAGGCTAAATACTAAAATTCAACTAATTTTTCTTACTTAGATCCCTAATTAATTCTTTGTCTGATTCTGTAATATTGTGTTTTTTTAAGATAATTTTCTGTAATTCTCTTCTTTCGGCAGAATCGAGATTTGCTATATTATACTTTTCTTTTAAGATTTCTTCTCTATCTTTTTGATTTTTTATTAAAAGATTTAAACAATCTAAAAACATCGATGAAGCATCTTCATCGTTTAGATCTAGGTCTGAGACTATCGCCTCGCTAAAAATATTCTTTATTTTCTCATTCTCAATGGTTTCGAAAATAATTGAAGGATTCATCTTATCAGAGTTCATAAACTTAGTTATAACTTCAGTAACTGGTTTAAATTTATCGTCTACTCCATTTATTTCATCCTCATGCTTGTTAGCCAAAGTTGGGTTTTTGATTAGTGCTGCAAATATCCCAAGAATTGCTTTTTTCATCACCGAATTTTGTGACTCTGTATTTTTTTCATTTACGTCGACTGCTGGTGCATTGGTGTTTTTTGCAGAAATGCTTATCAAGTTTGATAAATCTAGATCACATATTTTTGATATCTCGCTTATGTATGCTTCTTTTATAGTCTGATTTTTAATTTTATTTATATAAGACAAGCTTATTTTTGCTACGTTTGATCTGCCTTCAATAGTGCTAAGGTCATCTCGTGATTTAAGATCATTTAAGAAAAACTCAGATAATGAAATCGCCTTATCTTTCAGGGCAAGAAAAGCATCTTTACCATTTTCATTTATAAAGCTATCTGGATCATGGCCATCATCCAGAAATATAAATTTAATTCTTATATCTTCTCTCAATATACCCAAGCTATTTTCTAATGCCCTCCATGCAGCTACTTTACCCGCCTTATCTCCATCAAAAGTTATATATATCTCTTTTGTGTACCGCATTAATTTTGATAAATGCAATGAGGTGATTGCTGTGCCAAGAGTTGCAACAGAATTTGTAACACCCTTTTCATAGAGAGCTATAACATCCATGTATCCTTCTACTACAAATAATGAATCAAGCTTAGTATTATTTAAACGAGCTTCATATAATCCATAGAGCTCCTTGGATTTGCTAAAAGTACTGGTCTCAGGTGAATTTAAATACTTTGGCTCTCCTTGATCAATTATTCTTCCACCAAATGCAATGCAATCACCTTTAATGTTTCTGATTGGGAACATGATCCTATCTCTAAATCTGTCTTTATTTTTCTCAGAAAAAATTCCTGATTCTTTTAAATCTGGTAGAGAAAAGCTTGGTGAAAGCTTTCTAAATAAGCCCTCCCACTCATTTAAAGCATATCCAAGCTGAAAAAATAAAGCTGTTTTTCCAGAAATATTTCTATTTTGTAGATACTTTTTTGCCTGATTGGCAGTATCAGATTTTAATTGATCCATGAATATTTTTTTTGCTTCTTCATTAACATTCAATGTATTTGAATCAAATTGTTGAGATTGGGTTCTTGGAACCTCAAGCCCCAATGAGGAAGCAATAGTTTCAACAGCATCAACAAAATCTAGATTTTCATATTCTCTTAAAAAATTAATAGAATTTCCTTTTGCATTGCATACAAAACAATAATAAAACTGCTTATCTTGATTTACTGCCATTGATGGATTGGTATCATCATGAAAAGGACATAAGCCCCAATGGTTTGAACCTTTTTTGTTTAATTGAACTCTTTGACCTACGATGTCAACGATGTCAGATTGATCTAAAATTTGATCTATAAAACTTGATGGTATTGTCACTTTTCTATATTAAACCAATTTTCAATTAATATTTTTGCAGCATGTGAATCAACAGTCTTAATATTAAGATCTTTAACTTCAAGCCTTGCCTCAAAAGTAGTTAACCTTTCATCAATAAATTCACATTTTACCGATGAGATATTTTTAAGCTTCTTTTTAAAATTTACAACCCTCTTCATAATCTCACTGTCTGTTCCATCCATATTTAAAGGCATACCAATCAAAATTAATTCAGGCTTCCACTCTTCAATTATTTCTATAATTGCATCCCAATTAGTTTTATTTTTTTTATTAAATATTACATTTAACGGTGATGCAGTTTTGGTCTGGGTTTGACCAACAGCTACTCCTATCTTTTTTGTACCATAATCAAAAGAAATAATTTGCATTTTAATTAAGAACTGAAGAAAAATTCCAATCTCTTACAATTTCCAAAACTTGATACTCTGCTAACATTGAAGAATCAAACTCTTGAAATGGTGCAGATTTCTTAAGGATATCTATAGCCATGATATCTAGTGCTTGGCTCCCAGAAGATATTAAAATTTGAGAGTCTATAAGTTCTCCACTTGCATCAATTTTAGCTAAAATCTGAACACTTCCACCTTCTATATTATCTTCTAAGTTTTGCATTATCTCATTTCCAGACATTTCTATATTACGTTGCCATAAATTTAAATATAAAGATTCAGCATTGGTAACTTGACTGGTTTCTTCAAGCCTTTTAATTTGATTTATAGATGGTGAACCAAAAGAAACTTCTTTCACTCCACTATTAAATACTTCAAACGACTCAATGGGTGAAGTTCTATTATCAAAATTATCTCCATTATTAATAATATCTATTTCTGAGTTTGCAAATTTAACATTAATGATCGGAGTGTCTTGGAAAATTGGTAAATTCTTAACAGCTGTGATTGTGATGCCAAATAATAATATTGAGTGAAAGATAATTGATAGCAAAAAAGACTTATTAAAGGTTAAAGCTCTCGAGCTTGGTTTTTTTATATACTTCTCTTTACTCATTTTCTTTTAAATAGACCTCAATAGGGTTTTCTCCTGTTTGGTCATAAATCTCACAAGCGCATGTTGGGCAAGTTATATTTATTTCGGTTAAATAATTTCCAATTATATCTATACCAGCAAAATCAATCCCATGTTCAGATAGCCTTTTACTTACTGCATTGGCAATTTTTAATTGATTATTAGATATATCTTTTGCAACACCTCTGCCTCCAGCTGCTAAATTGCCCTTAAAGCTTCCATTCTGAGGAATTCTAGCTAAAACCTTTTTAAATGGTATACCGTTTATAATTAATACTCTAAAATCACCTTCAAAAATTTCTTCAATGAATTCCTGTACCATTATCATGCGTGTACCTGAGTTTGTAAGCTCATCAATAATCAATAACTCCCTTTCTTCTATGGACTCAATTTTATAAATAGACTCTCCGCCCATGCCATCTAAGGGTTTGATGATTATCTTTTTATGAAGATTGTAAAATTCTTTTAATATATCTATGTTTGAGGTAATCAGGGTTTTTGGCATAAGATCAGAAAAATATGTCGCAAAAACTTTTTCATTAAAATTTTGAATTGCATTAGGGTTATTAGATATTCTTGCCCCATGTTCCTGAGCAAGTCCCAGCAAGTGAAGCGCATTCATATAATTTGTGTCTACTGGTGGTTCTTTTCTCATAAAAACACGATCAAAAGCTTTTAATGGGACAAGTTTTTTAGCTGCATCAAGTTTTAAATTATTAACATCTTTCACAAACGATGCTCTAGAGAGAACTTCACCATCTTTAAATAAAATATCCTCAATGCATGCATGAAATACTTCAACATTATTTTTGATAGACTCCCTCATCATAAATAGGGTGGTATCTTTTTTAGGATTAAGTTCTTGAAAGCTGTCAGCTATAAATAAATATTGTTTCACTACAATAATCCCTTTTGATGCTGAATTAACGATACTGCAACAATAGCGGCAGTCTCAGCTTTAAGAGGAAAATCCCCCAATAAATATATCTCACTTGATTGATTTTTAATTATGATTTCTTCATTTTCAGAAAATCCTGATTCTGGACCAGTAATAATTCCTATTTTAATATCTTTCATATCGGTATTTAGATTTGTTTTTCCTGAAAAATTAAAAGCTATCAATGTTCTATCTTCATTAATCTTTAATGCCGTACTTAAATTATTATGCATAAAAATTTTTGGCTTAAAGTTTCTTTCGCATTGTTTGCAGGCATTTATAAGAATAGCATCGATCTTATCCATAATTTTATTTAAATCTTTCTTTTGAAGGCTTTGATCTAACAGATCAGGTTTGTAAAGATGAATTTCATCAACACCAAGCTCGGCAAGCTTGTGAGATAAAAAATTTAAGTTTTCTTTTTTTATAAACGGAATAATTGAAATAATGCTGCTCTTATTTGTTTCAGTGTTTATTACAGATGATAAATATAAAATTAAATATGATTTATGTAATTCTTTAACAATTGCTTTGCAAGAGCTGCCTTTGCCATCAAATACCTCAACCTCATCATCAACTTGAATCCTTAGAGATTTTGATAGATGAAGAAACTCTGCTCCCTTTACTTCGATATAAGAAGAATCCAGATTTAATAAATTCTCATTAAATGTTCTATATAATTTCACCTAACT
The DNA here is from genome assembly GCA_902559885.1 of uncultured SAR86 cluster bacterium. Lineage (GTDB taxonomy): Bacteria > Pseudomonadota > Gammaproteobacteria > Magnimaribacterales > D2472 > CACEJU01. The sequence continues at coordinate 44,681 of CACEJU010000005.1, forward strand.
ATTATAACTATTAGATAAATAATTATGACCAATAGAAATATATTATTGATAAGACATGGTGAAGCAGCAGCAAGTTGGGATAAAGAGAATGACCCTGGTCTGAGCATTAATGGCAGGAAGCAAGCTGAGTTATTAGTTGATGAGCCTATGTTACAAAATCTTGAAAACTATGATTTTATTTCCAGCCCTAAAAAAAGAGCGATGGAGACATCTATCCCTTTGAAAGAAAAATTTAATAAAGATATTACTGTGAATAATATTTTTACTGAGATTCCTGCAAAAAATATACCTAATGAGCAAAAATTTAATTGGCTTAAAAAAACTGTTACAGCAAATATAGACTCCTTACCAAAAGATATCCATGTTTGGAGAAATAACATTATTAAAAATATTTTTGATGAACTTGAAGGTGACACTGTAATATTTACACACTTCATGGTTATTAATACTGTTATTGGTTTTGTTAATAAATCAAATAAAATTTTTAATACCCAGCCAAGCTATACGAGCATAACTTCTATTAATTTCAACACCCATGGTATTAGCATTGATATCAATAAAGTTGAAAAAACTCATATAAATATCTAAATTGCTATTGAGCATTTTTTAATCAACTGTAAACTTAATAATTCCTAAAATTATTGTTGTAAAGTTGGTAAAAAAGAAAAAATCTTTTGATAGTTATTCCAAAAAACCTCTTAAAGAAGAGGTTGGTAAAGCTATGCGAAGATACTATAAGCAATTAGAAAACTCTAAGCCCGTTGGTGTATACGAGCTTGTTCTAAAAGAAATTGAGCCGCCATTGCTAATATCTACAATGCAATACACAAAAAATAATCAATCAGAAGCTGCAAAAATTCTTGGTCTCAATAGAACAACATTGAGAACAAAACTAAAAAAATATAACTTAATTTAATCTAATGAAAAATATTCTACCCAAGTCTGCACTTATAAGTGTATCTGATAAAAAAAATCTTAAGATGCTAGTTGATTTTCTAATTGCAAAAGAAGTGAAAATAATTTCAACTGGTGGGACCTTTAAAAGAATTAAAGAAATCACTGATGATGTAATCGAAGTTAGTGAATTTACTGGTTTTTCTGAAATGATGGATGGCAGAGTAAAAACTCTGCATCCAAAAATACATGCTGGAATTTTAGCAAGAAGAGCAACAGATCTTGATGTTTTATCTGAAAAAAATTATGAGCCAATTGATCTTGTAGTAGTTAATCTCTATCCATTTAAAGAAACAATTGCTAAAGATCCAGATTTTGAAGATGCAATAGAACAAATTGATATTGGGGGCCCTACTATGATTAGGGCTGCTGCTAAAAACTTTGCTGATGTTGCTGTACTGCCTAATCCGAATGACTACCAATCATTTATTGATGATTGGAGGAAAAATGATGGCATTACCTATGAATTTAGAAAAAAACAAGCAGCAAAAGTCTTTGCAATAATGGCAAAATATAATCTAGCTATTGCAAATTATTTAAACGAAGAAAATACAGATATCCCAGATTATTTATTTTCATCATCTCAAGAAATGCGCTACGGTGAGAATCCTCATCAAAAAGCTAAATTATTAACCTTTAGCGGTCTTGAAAATAGAAATATTGCTAATGCAGATATTATTCAAGGAAAAGAGCTTTCATATAACAACATAGTCGATGCTGATGCAGCATGGGAATGTGTGAAAGAATTCGATGAGCCTTCATGCGTCATAGTAAAACATGCAAATCCATGTGGAGTTGCCTCAAGCAAAAATTATTTGGGAGCATATGATCTTGCATTTAATACAGATCCTACATCTGCTTTTGGTGGAATCATTGCAATTAATGGAAAAATGGATCATGAATGTGCAAAAGAAATCAACAACAGGCAATTTGTGGAAGTAATAATTGCAACTGACTATGAAAAAGAAGCTTTAGATGTGTTTGCAACAAAGAAAAATATCAGGGTATTGAAAGTTGATTTAGAAGCAGATAATCCCTATCCAGGAACTATTAAAAAAGTCTCTGGTGGGATATTAATACAAGACGATGATAAAAAAATAGTTCAAAAGGAAGACCTTAAGTGCGTAACAAAAATTCAGCCAACTGATCAACAATTAGATGATCTTTTATTTGCGTGGAGGGTTGCAAAATATGTTAAATCAAACGCCATTGTCTATGTTAAAAATAAACAAACTATGGGAATTGGTGCTGGCCAAATGAGTAGAGTTATTAGCGCTGAAATAGCAAATTTAAAAGCAAAAGAAGAAAGCCTTGAAGTTACAGATTCTGTTATGGCATCTGATGCTTTTTTTCCATTTAGAGATGGTATTGATAAGGCGGCTGAAGCTGGAATTTCAGCAATTATTCAACCTGGTGGTTCAATCCGTGATGATGAAGTTATCAATGCCGCTAATGAACATGGCATTGCTATGGTATTTACAGGTATGAGGCATTTTAGACACTAATGAATGTATTGATTATAGGATCGGGCGGAAGAGAGCATGCATTAGCATGGAAGTCTGCACAAGATGATTTTGTTAAAAAAGTCTATGTCGGTCCAGGCAATGCTGGTACAGATACAGAACCAAAAATCCAAAATGTTGATCTAAGCAATGACTTTGAAAAAATTAGTGCTTTTTGTAAAAGTGAAGAAATTGGATTAGTAATTGTTGGGCCTGAGCAACCATTAGTAGATGGATTGGTTGATTACTTGAAAGCTAATAACATTAAAGCTTTTGGGCCAGATAAGAAAGCAGCAAGATTAGAGGGATCAAAAAGTTTTTCAAAAGATTTTTTTAAGAAATATAAAATACCAACTGCATCATATAAAACATTTGATTCTTATGAGAAAGCTAAAGACTATCTAGATTTAATTTCATACCCAACTGTTGTGAAGGCTGATGGTTTAGCTGCAGGTAAGGGAGTAATAATTTGTGAAAACAAAATTGAGGCTGATGCAGCATTACAATCTATTTTCTTAGATAAAGCTTTTGGTTCTGCTGGCAATAAAGTAGTAATAGAGGATTTTTTAAAAGGTGAAGAAGCTAGTTTTATTGCAGTTGTAAGTAATAAAGACATTGTTCCTCTAGCAACCAGTCAAGATCACAAAGCAGTAGAAGATGGTGACAAGGGACTAAATACCGGCGGTATGGGGGCCTACTCTCCTGCGCCTATTGTGACTGATGAACTTTCAAAAAAAATAATTGATCAAGTAATGCTACCAACAATGGAGGGTCTTATTAATGAGGGTTCTCCATATTTAGGTTTCTTATATGCTGGTTTGATGATAGATGGAGAAGATATCAAAGTTTTAGAGTTTAATTGTCGCTTTGGTGACCCAGAAACACAGCCAATAATGATGAGGCTGAAATCTTCTCTTACAAACTTATGCATTGATGCTATTGATGGCAACCTTGATAATCATAAAGCTGATTGGGATGAAAGGCATGCCTGTGGGGTTGTTATTGCCTCAGAGGGTTATCCTGAAAATTATGCTAAAAATAAAGAAATCTCTTTTCAAGCTTTAAATAATGAAAATATGAAAATTTTTCATGCTGGTACAAAAAAAGATGGTGAAAAAATTCTTACATCAGGTGGAAGAGTCTTATGCGCAACAGCGTTAGGCAAAGATCTAAAAGAAGCACAAAAACTATCTTATAATGCTGTTAAAAGCATATCATTTGAGGGTGCTTTTTTTAGAAAAGATATTGGACACAAAGGATTTAAATGAGTTTTGTAAATAAGTTTGTAAATGAGTTGGATATTGCTCTAAAAACCCTATCGAATAAAAAACCTGGCACACCAAGAGAATACCCTGTTACAGAATTTAATCCTAATCTTACTGATGAAGAAAAAAAATTATCAGCAAAACTTATGAGAATAAATTTAGCTGGTGAGGTAGCAGCTCAAGCTCTTTACAGGGGCCAAGCTCTAGTTTGTAAAGATGATGAAATCAAAGAACATCTTATAAGTGCTGGTGAAGAAGAAACAGATCATTTAATTTGGTGTAAAAAAAGACTGGACGAGCTTGATGGAAAGCCTTCAATATTAAATCCAATATGGTATGCAGGTTCATTTGCTATTGGTACCATTTTTGGAAGTATGGGTGAAAAAACAAGTCTTGGATTTGTAGAAGAAACTGAAAAACAAGTTGTAAAGCATCTAGAGAAGCATTTATCTAAAATTTCTGAGAATGATGTTGAAACAATTGAGATTCTAAAAACCATGAGAGCAGATGAAGATGAGCATGCTCAAGAAGCATCATTAAATGGCAGTGAAGAATTATCGGAGCCAACTAAAAAGTTTATGAGTGCAACCGCGAAGATAATGACCTCATCAAGTGCTCATATTTAGAAATTAAATATCTAATAGATTAAGATTATTTTTCATTAAGCTTTCGCCAATTAGAAAAGCTGATATGTCATTAGCCATTAAATTTTTTATATCTTCTGAAGATTTGATGCCTGATTCTGATATAAAAATATTATCTCCTTCAAAGTTTTTCCTTAAAGAAATTGAATTATTAATATCTACTTCAAAAGTTTTAAGATTCCTATTATTTACCCCAATTATAGAATCTTTGATTACTATAGCCCTATCAAGCTCCTCCTGATCATGAACTTCAATAATAAAGTCTAAATTTAGTTCAGTTGCTAGTTTTGAATAAGATAAAAGTCTATCGTCATCTAAAATGCTAGCAATAAGAAGAATGCAATCAGCTCCAATTAGCTTTGATTCATATATCTGATATTCAGAAATAATAAAATCTTTTCTTAGTATAGGAAGTTTTGAAATTCTTTTTACATCTTCTAAATATTTATCTGAGCCCATAAAAAAATGCTCTTCTGTAAGAATTGATAAGGCTGTTGCTCCCATTTCCTCGTATTCTTTTGCTTTCTTAACAGGATTAAAATCTTGGTCAATAATGCCTGCGCTTGGAGAGGCTTTTTTAATTTCAGCTATAACAGCGGGTTTTACATGCAGAAGACTTTCTTTAAAGCTAGAGATTGTTGTTAAATCAACGCCCTCAAGTTTTTTAATTAAAGTTGTTATTGGAACTTCTTTATTACGTAGTGCAATATCTTTGCTTTTTTGAAGGACAATTTTATCTAGAATATTCATTTTAAATTAGAGAATTTAACATACTGCTCGAGTGCATTTTTTGCACTACCATTTTTTAGAACATTTTTTGCTTTATATACTCCCTCTTCAATTGAATCTTCGCACCCAGCTAGATAAATTGCTGCTCCGGCATTCATAGCAATCATATCTGTAACTGGGCTTTCATTGCCTGAAAAAGCATCAATGATCATTTGATAACTTTCTTCAGGTGAATTAGCTTCTATTTGTTCAAACAAGGCTCGTTGCAAACCAAAATCTTCAGGAATAATCTCAAATTTTTTTATATCACCATCCTTAAGTTCAGCTACATATGTTTTTTCAGTAATGGTTATTTCATCTAGGCCATCTGCTCCATGAACAACTAATACATGCTCCATTCCCAATTTTTTTGCAACGCTTGCAAAAACCTCAACTAAATCTTTTGAATATACTCCTATGATCTGTTTTTTAGCATTGCATGGATTTGTATGAGGCCCTAAGAGATTAAAGATAGTTTTTACTCCTATTTTTTGTCTCGCAGGCATCACATATTTCATAGACTGATGATGAAGGGGTGCAAATAAAAAAATAAAGCCTACATTATTAAAAATTTTATTAAGCTGATCTCTTTCATGATTAATATTGGCTCCAGCTGTTGTTAAAAAATCTGCGCTGCCGGACTTACTGGATATTGCTTTATTTCCATGTTTTGTAACCTTAGCTCCTCCGGCTGTAGCAACAAATGCAGAGGCAGTTGAACAATTAAAAGTATGCAGCCCAGACCCGCCTGTTCCACAGGTGTCAATATGATTGCCGTCACCTATATCAAATTGCAAAGATTTTGATCGCATAACTGAGGCTGCGGCTGATATTTCAATTTCAGAAATACCTTTTGTATTAAGAGCTAATAAAAATTCTTCGATATCACCATCACTTTCATTGCCACTCATAATTGAATTTATTGCGCTTTCCATCTCCTGATAAGAAAGATCGCTGTTTGAATTTATGCTTTGAATCTGATCTTTAATCATTATTTAAGAAATTTTTTATCAGTTGCATACCCTGATCTGTTTCAATTGATTCTGGATGAAATTGTACTCCATAAATTGGTTTAGATTTATGCCTAACCCCCATAATAATTGAATCATCACCATCAAGCTCAGCTATGATTTCAAGCTCTTGGGGCAATGATGCTTTTTCAATGATTAAGCTATGGTACCTAACCACTTTTAATGGATTATCGATATTTAAAAATAAGCTCTCAGAATTATGCTTAATTAAAGAGGTTTTGCCATGAAAAACTTTAGGAGCTTTGATAATGTTCCCACCAAAGGCAGCTCCGATAGATTGATGGCCTAAACAAACTCCAAGCAAAGGAACTTTGGTTTTTTTTATTAACTCAATAGAAATACCTGCTTCCTTTGGAGTACATGGCCCAGGAGAAATTACTATCTTAGTTGGATTAACTCTTTCAATTTCATCTAGAGTAATTTCGTCATTTCTTTTTATAAGTAAATTAGGTTCAATTTGACCAATATATTGAACTAGGTTGTATGTGAATGAATCATAATTATCAATAACTAAAATCATTCGATCATCTCCAATGCATCAAGGAAAACCTTTGATTTCTGATTACATTCTTCCCATTCTTTATCAGGATCTGAATCAGCTACAACTCCTGCTCCAGCACCTACATAAATTTGATTATCTTTTATTACAGCTGTTCTAATTGCTATAGCTGAGTCCATGTTTCCATTCCATGAGATGTAACCAATTGCACCACCATAGATACCTCTTTGGTTTGGCTCTAATTCATTAATAATTTCCATAGCTCTTATCTTAGGAGCTCCTGAAAGAGTTCCGGCTGGTAATGAAGATTTTATTGCTGACATGAGAGACTCATCATCTTTCAACTCGCCTATTACATTTGAAACAATATGCATAACATGAGAATACCTCTCTATGATCATTTTATCGGTTACTTTAACTGTGCCAATTTTTGAAATTTTACCAACATCATTTCTACCAAGATCTATAAGCATAAGGTGTTCAGCTAACTCTTTGGGATCTGATAATAGATCCTCTTCATTTTTATTATCTTCTTCTTGGTTAAGCCCTCTGGGTCTAGTACCAGCAATAGGCCTTAGAGTTACCTCTCCGTCCTCTACTCTTATCAAAATTTCAGGAGAGGAACCAACAACAACGAGATCTTTAAAATTAAGAAGATACATATATGGTGAAGGATTAAGCTCCCTGAGCGCTCTATATAAATCAAAAGGGCTACCATTAAAGTCTTCTGAAAAATGTTGAGCTAAAACAACCTGCATTACGTCACCCTCAAGGATGTAATCTTTTATTTTAAGTACTGCATCTTTGTAATCAGGTTTTTCAAAATTAGTTTTGAATTTTTTTAAACCTTTTACCTTCTTGAATGGCTCGTAGCTTGGTGATTCGGTTGATTCAAGTAATATTTCGATATCTTTGATAGCTTCTAATGCTTCTTCAAAAGTTTTTTCTTGAGGGTTTACATTAAGAACAATTTTTACACTTTGATCGTGATTATCATAAATTATTAACTCTTCAGCCTTCACAAGAAAAAGCTCAGGCATCTCTGAATTATAAATACTTGAATTTTTTTTCAGGCTAAAAAGTTTTTTTTCAGCATATCGAGAAGTTTCATAAGAGAAAAATCCTACATAGCCACCATAAAATCTTGGCAGATCTTTTTGTTCAGCAACTTTATATTTATCTAATAGATTTTGGATATAATCAAATGGCTTATCTGAAGATATTGTGGAGATATTGGAATGGGAACTTATCTGAATTTCATTTTCATTTAAAGAAATAGTTTCTTCACAATTCAAGCCAATAATAGAATATTGAGCCCACTTCTTTCCTCCTTCAACGGATTCTAAAAGAAAAGTATTACCTATATCAGATATTTTTGAATATATGCATAAAGGCGTATCTTCATTTAAGTAAACGGATTTAACCAAAGGAATAATATTGTACCCCTCATCTTTAAATCTTAGGAATTCTTCTTTACTGATCATTTATAAAACTTAAATTTATTTTGTCACCAACATTTATACTATTTTCTTTAAACCAATTTTTGTTGACCTCTAAAGCATATTTAACTTTTCTACTGGAGCATATTGATTCAACTGAGAATGGAATCATATCAAAAATTTCTAGTATTTCTCCCTGATTTGATATAAATGCGATATTTAATTCTAAAGAGGTATTTTTCATCCACATACATTGAATCTTTTTTTTATCCCATATAAAGAACATGCCAGTATTAGGCATAAGTTCTGCCCTATTCATCAAGCCATTTTTTCTTTCTTCGAATGTATTCGCTATTTCAATATCTGTTAAATAGTTTTCTAAGAGTATTTCATCGGCTTTTATAAAAGCTGGTAAATAGAATAAAAAAAATAAACTAAGAAATTTTAGAACGAAGTTCCTTAATGGTGCTGGCATAATCATTTGTATTAAAAATAGCTGAACCTGCAACAAATGTATCTGCGCCAGCTTCAGCAACTAAACCTATAGTATCTTTATTTACACCACCATCAACTTCTAAGCGAATTGGTTTTCCTGTTGAATTAATTAACTCCCTTGCTTCTTTAATTTTTGATAGCGAGCTTTGGATGAAAGCTTGTCCACCAAAACCAGGATTAACACTCATTATTAATATTAGATCTATATCATTAACAACATCTTTTATTGAGCTCACTGGTGTTGCAGGATTAAGAACAAGGCCTGCTTTGCAGCCATTCTCTTTAATTGCATGGATTGATCTATGAACATGATTTGAGGCCTCAGGATGAAAACTGATCATATCGGCGCCTGCATCAGCAAAATCTTTTGCCAGACTATCAACTGGCTCAATCATTAAATGCACATCAATAAAATCTTCTATCCCGTGCTTTCTAAGAGACTCACATACCATTGGACCAATTGTTAAATTAGGTACATAGTGATTATCCATCACATCAAAATGTATCCAATCAGCGCCTGCATCAAGAACGTCCTCAACCTCTTGCCCAAGTCGAGCAAAATCAGCTGACAAAATTGAAGGTGCAATTATGTAATCTTTGTTGTCCATTTGTTAATTTTCTTCCTTATAAATCTTATTAGCAAGTTCTAAACGTTCAATTGTACCGACATCCATCCAAAAATCATTAGTTTCACATGCAGTAATCTTCTGATCTTTAATGTATCTAGGAAAAATATCTCTCCATATGTCATATATATTTCCTAAAGTAGCATTCTCAAAAATTTTTGGATTTATCATGGAGATACCGCTCCATGTGTGCGTATTTATTTCATTGATGACAACTACATCATTCTCGATTGAAAAATCTCCAGTTAAATTATGGCTAGGATTTTCTACTCCAATTAAATGCGCAGATTCTGTATTAATATCTAGATTATTCAAATCTATTGAGTGGAAAATATCTGCATTCATTACTATAAATGGCTTCTCAAAATATGAAAGCGCATTGACTATACCTCCTCCAGTACCAAGAGGCTTTTTTTCTAATAAAAAGTTAATCTTAAGATTTGGAAATTTATCGTTTAGAAAGTCAATAATTTGCTGACCCAAATATGAAACATTAATTACTATTTCTTTTGTACCATATTTAGAAAGCGTTTCAATATTATGTTCTATTAGGGTTTTGTCACCGACTTTTAGAAGTGGCTTTGGTAAATCATTAGTCAAAGGTGCAAGTCTTTTTCCATAACCAGCTGCCAAAATCATTGCTTTCATAGGTTATGAATCCTTTCATTAAGTTTATTCTTAACAGTATTAGTTAAAAAAGAATAGCCAGGAGAATTTTTGGGCATAATAGCTATCAAATTATTAAATATCATAGGGATATCTTTTAATCTAAAATCAAGATTCTTTTCAATAGAAAGTCTTGAAAGTACCCCAAGTATTCTCAAGTTCCTTTGAATGCCTCCCCATCTTAAAATCTCAAAAAAATCTAATTCTTTATCTTTGTATACTGAAATAGACTTATAAAAATCTAGGTGCCCATTTATATCTTTTTTATTTAATGGGTAATAGTGGTCTAATAATATACCTGCTATATCAATACCAATAGGCCCTATTCTAGTATCTTGATAATCAATCATATATATCTTATTTTCAGTCAGATTACTTATAAGATTCCTTCTTTCGTAATCAAAATGACAATTAGCCCAAGGCTGCAGCATAATATTTTCAACAGTTTGTTTAACAAGTTCTTTTAAAGCATCTGTTGATTTTATTTCTAAAAATTGAGAGCAAAAAACTTCTATGAATAATGAGGATTGATCTTCTAATTCTTTTTTAGAGAATTTAGATAGATTTGGTATGTCTATTGATTGAAACTTACACAACAATTCTAAGCTTTGCTGAATGAGAGATTTTTTATTCTCTTCATTCATTATGGATAATAAATCAGCATCACCTATATCAGTTTGTATAGTTATTCCAATTTCAGGATTATGGAAAAGAACTCTAGAAGCGTTTATCTTATGATTCTCCAGTGATTTGCTGATATTAATAAAAGTATCGTGGCTGCCTTCTAATGGATCTTGATAGCATAAAACATAGCTTGAATTTGTATTTGATATCCTCCAATACTCTCTTCCGCTAGCTTCTCTCTTAAGAGCAACAGCATCTTTGGTTTCGTAACCATTATCTGAGGCAAGTCTTATTACTTCTTCTGATTTCAACTAACTATTTTTAATTTCATCTGGAAGCGGAGTATCGTCTGGAACAAAAAAATCTGGCATTAGCTGATCAAAGGGTACAGATGCATATTTTGAAAAATCTTTAACTCCATCTTCATATAAAACAAGATCATCTATACAAAAATTGCCAGTAAAAGACTTAGAGTCCTTGGTTAAAATTGAATATGCTGAATCAGCCATTATGTCTACATTTCTTGATAATTTCATAATTTCATCACCACCAAGATGATTCTGTACTGCAGCAGTTGCAATTGCAGTTCTTGGCCACAAAGCGTTTACAGCAATGCAATCTGGTTTAAATTCTTCAGCCATCCCAAGAACACACATACTCATGGTGTATTTGGCCATAGTATAAGCGACAGTATTTGCAAACCATTTTGCACTCATATCGAGTGGAGGTGCCAAATTTAAAATATGAGGATTATCTGCTTTTTTTAGATGAGGCAGACAAAACTTACTCACCATGTAAGTCCCTCTTCCATTGATTTGATGCATTAAGTCATACCTTTTCATCTCTGTATCAGTGACATTTGTAAGTTGGATAGCAGAGGCATTATTTATACAGATATCTATACCTCCAAAATGATCAACTCCTTTATTAATTGTGTCTCTGACATTGTCTTCGCTTCTTATGTCACAAATAAGAGGAAGCGCATCTCCACCAGCAGAAACAATTTCCTCAGCTGCTGTATATATTGTCCCTGGTAATTTTGGATGGGGCTCAGCTGTTTTAGCTGCAATAATAATTTTTGCACCATCTAAAGCAGCTTTTTTTGCAATTGCCAGACCAATTCCTCTGCTACCACCAGATATAAAAATTACTTTATCTTTTAAACTCATTTTCTTCCTTTTTTAATTTTTAAAATAAAATGACTACTGAAAATTTTGAAATATTATCTGTAGCGTTGTTTAATATAACTTAACATATTTATAAAATTATATGAAAGTAGATTATATATTTGATTTTGCAAGCCCTAATGCGTATTTAGCTCATAAGATAATACCAATATTAGAAGAAAGCACAGGCTCTTCCTTTGAGTATGTTCCTTGTCTTCTTGGTGGTATTTTCAAGCTAACTAACAATAGGCCTCCGATGATTGCCTTTGCTGAAGTTAAAAATAAAAATGAGTATATGTTTATTGAAATGCAAAGATTTATGAAAAAATATTCATTAAATAATTTTAAAATGAATTCTAACTTTCCATTAAATACTCTTAATCTTATGCGAGGAGCTATTGCTGCTAAATTGAATGATAGTCAACGAGAATATATTGACTTAATTTTTAAAGGAGTTTGGGAGAAAGATCTAAAATTAGATGAACCAGAGATTTTCGCTAATTATCTTAAGGAAAATGGTCTTGATTCAGAGTTTTATATTGAAAATATACAAAAACAAGAAGTTAAAGATATATTGATGAAAAATACTTCTGAAGCAGTTGAGCATGGGGCCTTTGGCATACCAACTTTTAAGGTAGACGACCAAATTTTTTATGGCAAAGATCATATGAATTTTTTAGAGGAATATTTGCTGCAAAAGCAAAAATGAATTCTGAAATATATTTGTTGTCTAAGTTGATAATGAAAGTTTTTTATAAGTTTTTCTTAACATTTGTCTTAATAAGTAAATCTTTATTTCTAAACGCTTCGCTTGTAGATAATCAAAATCTATATGAGAACAATGGCATTAATTCATGTTTTATTTACTCTCCATACCTTGGTCTTGTAAATGATATAGAAAAACTTGATGTGAGTTCTGATGATTTTAGATTATCTGATAATAATAAAATTTATCTTGCTGGTAATGTAATTATCGATTTTCCTGAGGGTATGATCTATTCAAATCTTGCTAATCTTGATCAGGATAATAAAAATATTTTATTTAAGGGGGAAAGCAAGATAATTTTTGAAGATTATTTTATTTCCACTTCAGAAGGCTCATTTAATAGAGATGATAATGAGATTTCATTGAATGAAGGACAAATATTCTTTAATGAAAGGCAGTTAATTTTTGCGTTTGATGCTCTCAAAGGCAACTTAAAAGAAGGCATTAATCTTGAGAATGCGAGCGTTACATCATGTTTAGATGAGCAGAAAGGCTGGGCAATTAAAGCTGATGAAATAAATATAAATACTGATACAAATAGAGGTTTAGCAGAAAATGTTGCAATTAAATTAAGGGATAAGACTATTTTTTATAGTCCTGTATTGCCCTTCCCAACATCCTCAGAAAGGATGTCTGGTTTTTTGGAGCCATCGTTATCATATTCATCTGATGGCATAGATTTAAATCTACCGTATTTCCTAGTGATTGATGAAAAATCTGATTTAACACTTTCGGCTAGAAATATTTCTGAAAGAGGGTCAGGCGTAGAAATTAATTATAGAAAGAAACATCTTTCAAATATGAGAAATATTGATCTTATATATTTCAATGATGATAAAGAATTTAAAAATGAAAATAATCTTACTGAAAAATATTCTAGATGGGCATATAAAATCAATGATGCTTTTGACTTAAATAAAGTTCAAATTAATGTCAACTGGTCTAAGGCATCAGATGATATGGTGCTTAGAGATATTCCCGGTGAGATAACTAATATTGGTAATAGATATGACTATGTTCTCCCACAATTCATAAATTTAAAATATGCAGATAAAACATTTAAAGCAAATATATATCATGGAGGTTTTCAGACCTTAAATCCCCTCCTCACAGATGGATATAAGGTTTCACCAGCTTTGGATTTAGTTTTTTTTAAAAAATTTAGAAAATTTAATATTGAAAATAAATTTAATTATTCATCTTTTAAAGCAAACAGAGTTCATGATTTTTATAGTAATCAAAGTGCGATGATGATGTCTGATAGTATGAATATTGAGCAAAACTATAAATCCACTATATTAGATCCAATAGAGGGAAATAGAATCTTCACAAGTATTAATGCTAATACACGTAAGACATTAGGCAAAACCAGTATAAACATTAATAGCGGCCTGTATGCTCTATCTTATGATTTAAATATGCAAGCTCAAGACGAATCCGTTCTTGTTCCAAAAGCAGATATCAGCATGCAATATACCTCTTCAAAAAAAACCCAAAATGGAATGAGAGCAATAACTCCTAAAATAATGCTGGGCTACACTGGTTATGAAGACCAATCACAAAATCCAATCTTTGATACATATGAGCTTACTCCTAATAACATAATTTTTTCAAATAACAGATTCACTGGTATGGATAGAATTGGAGACCAAAAATTTGTTTCTGTTGGCTTAAATATTATGTCAATGAATTCCAATAAAGATAATCTCATGTTTTTTGTTGGTAAAAAGATATATCTGGAAAACCCTGTAAATAAAATAGGCGGAATCTCACCAAATTCAAAAGATAATTCTCCAATTGCCTTAATGACTAATTACAAAACTCATAATAATTTTAATTTCAGGTTATATACAGGACTAAGGGAAAAAGACGACAGGGTTTTATTAGGTGGGGCTGATATTTCAAAAGAATATAAAAATTTATCTATAAATTACTCTAAGAGATATAGAAGAATGGCCGGTAGCTTTGGCGAAACTCTTGATTATTCTGAATTAGGTAGTCAAATCAATATTAGTTCAAGGATTAAGATCTATGCAAAAATAAAACAAGATGATGAAAAAAATAGAATAATTGAAAATATTATTGGGATTGAGTACGAAGACTGTTGTTATAAATTTAGGCTAGTTGGCAGAGACAGAGATTACTCAAATTTTAATGTATATAATAATCAAAATAATTATCAATATCTGCAAGATGCATGGAAAGATCTTATTGAGATCCAAAGCAAAGGCAGCATATCTTTTGAATTTGAATTGAAGGGATTCAATTCTTCCTTTGATAAAGTTGGTAGATTGTTTAATAATTCACTTTCAAAATATTAATTAACATGAAAAAAATTAAATATTACTTTTTGCTACTTCCTCTTGTTGTTAATGCAGAGATTAAGCTACTAGATAGAATAGCTGTCATCGTTGATGATGGTGTAATTATGGAGTCTCAAATAAAGAGTCAAACCGCAGAGATTCTTGAGCAATATAAAAATCAAAATATTAATCCTCCTAGTAAAGAAATTTTAAGAGAAGAAATCATCGAGAAACTAGTTTTAGATGAGCTTCAGTTACAAATGGCAACTAGAGTTGGAATAAGAATAAGTGATGCTGAGCTAAATCAAACTTTTATAAGAATTGCTAGTGGCAATAATATGGAATTAGAAGAATTTATCGATTACCTGAGGAGTCAAGGGACTTCATATGAGAATCTTAGAGAAAATATTAAAAGACAAATGCTTATCCAAAGAGTGCAACAGGGAAGAGTGTCATCAGAGGTTTCAATAACTGATAAAGAGTTTGAGGGCTTTTTACAGACAGATGATTCAATTAAATCCTTAGAACCTGAAATTCAACTTGGACAGATTCTCGTCAAGACAAAAGAAGAGGCAAATGAAATTTTATTAAAACTGGATTCTGGGGAAGACTTTCAACAATTAGCTATAAATTTTTCAAAAAGCTCCTCAGCAAGAAATGGCGGTTTATTAGATTGGAAGCGACCCTCTGAGATGGCCGAACTATTTGCTAATGCTGTTGACGGTAAAGATAAAAATTGGATTTCAAAACCTTTAGAAAGCGGAGCTGGTTTCCATATTATTAAGCTCATAGATAAAAGAGGTGAGTTAGTTGAGTTTGAAGACCAGTGGCAAGTAAGACATATTCTAATGATTCCTTCAGCAATAAGAACAGACGAAGAAACATTTGAAGAGATCACTTCAATAAGAGAAAGGTTTATTGATGGAGAAAGTTTTGAGGATCTAGCAAAAGAGTTTTCTGAAGATCCGGGCACTTCAAGTAATGGTGGTGACTTAGGCTGGAGCGGTAAAGGAAGGTATGCACCGGAATTTGAGGCAACAATGCTTCTTACAGCTGTAGGAGAGACATCTGAAGTTTTTGAAACACAATTTGGTTATCATTTTTTACAAGTGTTAGATAAAAGGAATAAGGATATCACCAATGATCTAATTGAAAACAGAGCATACAATATGCTTTTTTCTCGAAAATATGATGAGGCGCTTGAAAATACGCTTCGTTCAATGAGAGCAGAAGCTTTTGTTGAAATAAAAGAATTAGATTGAAAAAATTAATATATTCACATGGCGAGTCATCTGGGATAGGGCCAGATTTAGTTATTAAATTATGTAAGACTAATTATTGGGCTAAATTAAAATATCCTTTAATCATTGTTGGTGATCCAAAATTATTTATAGATAGAGCTAATCTTCTTAAAAAAAATATAAGCATTATTTCAATTCAGTCTATTAATGAAGCACAACCTAATAAAAAAAATACTTTGCAAATTCTTTTTAACGGCAAATGTAAAAATACTAATCCCGGAAGACTTTACAAAAGCAATGTTAAATATATTTTAGATGTTTTAAATACCTCTATTAACATATGCATCAAAAATAAGGATTGTGCATTAGTAACTGGGCCTTTAAGCAAAGAAAATATTATTAAAATAGATTCACAATTCACAGGCCATACTGAGCATATTCAAAGACTTACAAAAAGTAAAAATGTATTAATGCTTTTAGGATCTGAAAAACTGAAACTTGCTTTTATTACAACTCACATTCCGTTGCAAAAAGTTTCAAATGCAATAAATGAAGATGCTGTATTTTCAAAAACAAAAATCTTAGATATTGAACTAAAGAAAAAGTTTAAAATTAAGAATCCTCGTATTGGTATTTTAGGTTTAAATCCGCATGCTGGTGAAAATGGAAAAATTGGTAGTGAGGAAATTAATAAAATTGCTCCAGCAATTAAAAAATTAAAGTCTCAAAAAATTAATATAACTGGTCCAATTTCAGCTGATACTGCCTTCACTGTATCTAATAGAAAAAAATATGATGCATTTGTTGCAATGTATCATGATCAAGCATTACCTGTATTAAAAGCTATAAGCTTTGGTTCTGGATATAACATTACTCTTGGAGTATCAATAATCAGAACATCAGTTGATCATGGGGTGGCTCTAGATATAGCAGGCAAAGATGGTTTGGATTATGGCTCATTGCAATCAGCTATAAATCTTGCTCAAAAAATAATTTAATGATTAACAGAGCAAAAAGAAGAAAATTTGGACAAAATTATCTAAAAGATAAACTAGTGCTTGCTAAAATGAGTGATTACATTAATCCAAAAAAAACTGATCACATTATTGAAATTGGTCCTGGTGAAGGCGCATTAACAAAGTCCTTACTCTTAAATAAAGATATTAAACTTAAAGCAATTGATATTGATAAACAGAATGTTGATTTGTTAAAAGAAAAATTTTCCTCTTATAGCAATGCCAATTTTATTCATGCTGATTTCCTAGACTATGATTTAAATAAAATTACTGATTTACCTCTAAGAATTGTGGGCAACCTTCCCTATAATGTTTCAACTCAAATTATTTTGAGCTTTATTAACCATCATCAAAAAATTTATGACATGCACTTCTTAGTTCAAAAAGAAGTGGCTGAAAAAATTAATGGAAAAATACAAACCAAAAACTGGGGCAAGCTTGCTATAAAAATTGCATGTTTTTTTGAATCTGAAATGCTTTTTGATGTTTATCCAGAATCTTTTGATATCAAACCAAAGGTTGATTCAACATTTATTAAACTTAAACCAAGACCTGACAAAATTATAAATACAAATGAGATTGAGGGATTCTTCAGCTTTATAGATGATGCGTTAACCTCAAAAAGAAAAAACATAAAAAATAATTTAAAAAAATATGACATAGATTGGAGAAAAGCATCTATTGATCCCACGTCTAGAACAGAACAATTAAATTTAGAGACTTTAATATCTCTATTTAGATCAGTTAGCTGATATGGCGCATTATGTAATAGGTGATGTTCAAGGATGTTTTGAAGAACTATTAGATCTAACAAAATTAATAGAATTTTCTTCTATAAATGACAGGCTAATTTTTGCAGGAGATTTAGTTAATAGAGGGCCTCAATCATTGGAAGTATTGGATTTTTGCCTAAAAAATAAAAATGCTGTTTCGGGTGTGCTTGGAAATCACGACTTTTATTTATTGTATCTTCTTCAACACGGGGGTGAGGATAGCTCGTTAAATAAAATAATAAATTCATCAAATACGGAAGAATATTTTAATTGGTTAAGTGCCCTTCCATTAGTAAAAAACATTGAAATTAAAAATAATATCTTTTGGATTGTGCATGCAGGCATTCCTCCATTTTGGAAGCCAAGTATTGCATATCAATATTCTCAAGAAATAGAAGACCAATTAAAAAATAATTCAAAAGAATTGCTTGAAAATATTTGGGGGGATCATCCAAGCTCATGGCAGGACTCTTACCAGGGACTTGAGCGTTATAGATGTATTATCAATCACTTAACAAGAATGAGATATCTCAATAATGATAACTCTCTTAATCTTAAAAAAAAGGATCTTTTGCCAAGCAAGGAATTATCACCATGGTTTAACTTACTAGAAGAAGATTCTTTGGCTCCAAATGAGTATATTGTATTTGGACATTGGGCATCACTTAATGGCCAAACTAATATAAAAAATATTATTGGATTGGATACGGGTTGCGTTTGGGGCGGAAGCCTTACTGCTTTAAGATTAGAGGATATGAAAATTTTTTCTGTTCAAAAAAAATGAAAATATATCAAGTTGGCGGATCTATCAGGGATGAATTGCTTGGTTGCAAGCCATCTGACAAAGACTGGGTTGTTGTAGGCTCATCACCAGAGGAAATGATTGAAAAAGGATTTCAGCCTGTAGGTAAAGATTTTCCTGTTTTTTTACATCCAGATACCAAAGAAGAATATGCTCTTGCAAGAACTGAAAGAAAACATGGTAAGGGCTATAAGGGTTTTAAAGTTTATGCTGATAAAAATGTTACTCTTGAAGATGATCTTAAGAGGAGAGATTTAACAATAAATTCAATAGCCAAAACTGAAAATGGAGAATATATAGATCCATTTAACGGGCTTGAGGATTTAAAATTAAAAAGATTTCGTCATACTTCAGATGCATTTGAAGAAGATCCATTAAGAGCGTTCAGACTCGCTAGATTTTACTCCTATAAGCATCTTTCTGACTTTGAACTTGATAGTAAAACACGGATGCTTATAGAAAAAATTGTAGCAAACAAGGAAATACATGCTTTATCCAAGGAGCGAATTTGGATGGAAACATATAAGGCCCTAAACTCAGATTTACCTTCAAATTTTTTTAAAAAGATAATTGAATACAAAATAATGAAACCTTTTTTTGAGAATCTAGTAAAAACAGATATAAAAAATTACAACGATCCTATTCTTAACTGGTTAGAATTATCATTTCAAAATAATTTTAATATTTCAGAAAAAATAAATGTGCCATCTGTTTATATTGAATATGAGGTTATTCTAAAAAAATTAATGTTGATAATTAGTGAGCCTAAAGAAATGGTTATAAATCTAATAAGTGTAAATGTTCATAGAAATCTAGATAAAATTGAGAAAATATTAACTTTAGATTTCTTTAATAAAGACAAAAAATACCTTAATGAGATAATTCGCAAAGTATCTTCTGCGGATTTTTCATTTTTAAATTCTGTTCCAAAAGATAAAATAGATAAAGAAAAGATTAATTATCTAAAAAATATTTTGCAAGAAAGATGAATAAAACAATTTTAGTTACTGGCGGAGCTTTAAGAATAGGAAGTGAAATAGTAACCTCTTTTGCAAAAATGGGTTGGGACATAATATTGCACTATAGAAATTCATCTGAAGAAGCCAAAAAAATTAAAAAAAACCTTGAAGGTTTGTATGAAACTGAAATTTTCTTGGTCCAAGGCGATCTTAATGTAGATGAAGATGTTCAAAATTTAATAAATATTGTTAATAAGAATTATAAAAATCTTGATGCTTTGGTAAATAATGCTTCTTCTTTTTACAATACAGAAATAGGGAATTTAACCAATGCTAATTGGGATGATCTAGTTGGAAATAATCTAAAGGCACCTCTTTTTCTAATCAATGGTTTAAAAGATATATTAATGAGTGCCTCTGGTTCAGTTATTAATATTACTGATGTAAATATTGATATGGGCTCGCCTAATTATTCAATTTATACTGCTGCAAAAGGCGGTTTAGCAGCAATAACCAAGTCTCTTGCTAAAGAGTTAGCACCAAACATAACTGTTAATGCCGTTGCTCCTGGAGCTATATTGGAACCACCTGGTGTAACCTGGGATGATGATAAAATTAAAGAAGTAATAAAGAATATTCCTCTTAATAGGATGGGGAATGAAAAAGATATTGCAAATGCAGTCAGGTTTTTGGTTTGTGCAAAATATATTACAGGTCAAACAATCAGAGTAGACGGGGGTAAATCATTACAATGAATGATGATGAGTTAAAAGAATTTTTTAAAGCAGATGTTTTTTCTGGAACCAAAGAAGTTGATGAGGCCTTATTAATTGATAAAAATAATCTTCAAAATTGGTTCAACAAAAATATTGAAAATGCTGGAAATATTGAACTAATTGAACAATTCAAAGGCGGTCAATCAAACCCGACATACAAAATCCATACTTCAAAAAATGCTTTTGTTCTGAGAAGAAAACCTCCTGGAAAGCTTCTGCCTTCAGCTCATGCTGTTGAAAGAGAGTATAAGGTTATAACTGCCTTAAATAATACAGATGTGCCTGTTCCAAAAACCTATGGATTATGTGAAGACCCTAGTGTTATAGGAACGACTTTTTTTGTAATGGAATTCCTAGATGGTACGGTTTTATGGGACCATCTCTTGCCAGATAAGACTAAAGAGCAAAGAGAGCTTATATATAAAAATAAAAATAAAACTTTAGCTCTCTTGCATAATGTCGATTATGAAAAAATCGGTTTAAGTGACTATGGAAAACAGGGCAACTACGTTGCTAGACAAATATCAATTTGGACAAAGCAATACCTCGCATCTCAAACTGATGATATCAAAGAAATGCAGAACTTAATTGAGTGGTTACCAAATAACATACCTAATGATGATGAGACATGTATTGTTCATGGTGATTTTAGGCTCGATAACATGATTTACAAAAATGATGAAGTTATTGGAATTTTAGATTGGGAACTATCAACACTTGGGCATCCTATAGCAGATTTTAGCTACCACTGTTTAACATGGCGAACTAACCCTGATTTATTAGATGTGAATAAATTAAATGATCTTGGTATACCTAATGAAGAGGAATACAAGCAAATGTATTCTGAGGTAACCGGTAAAGACCTTTCATCAAGATGGGAATTTTATATGGCATTTAACACTTTTAAAATTGCTGCAATATGTCAAGGAATCTTGGGAAGAGTTAGAGACGGTACCGCTTCAAATGAACATGCTAAAGAAAGAGGTATGGCAGTTTATCCGCTTTCAGAAGCTGCATGGGATATAGTAAAAAATAACCTTCTTTAAATACATTTAAGAATCTCTTGATTATCCTCGGAGATTACTAGTGAATCCTTTTCTATCATTAATATTGAGGCCTCCTCTTCGTAGATATCATGCAAAGGTACATTAACAAAACTATATTTTTTAATCTCATCACTTTTATAAATAATAGCCCCCTCTTCAACAGCTAGCACAATATCTATATCAAGAGTTCTTGAATCGAATTTTTTAACAGTTCTATCACGCCCTGCATTATCTTCTATAACCTTTAATAAGGCATTCAGTTGTTCTAGAGATAGCTCAGTATTACCTGAAATAATTAGGTTAAGAAACTCAGGCCCTTCAAATCCTATAGATGGTGTGACGTAGGTATTAGATATATTAATATCAGCAAGAATTTCTTTAAGTTCTTTAATGCTAAAAATGATATTTTTAACGGGCTCAATGTTGCTGCCTATTGAAAGGTAATATTTCATCTTTCAATGATTATGCCAACATCATCACTAAATCTTAATGCGCCTGGTTTAGATACTCTTAACTTAACTCTCTCAACACCAAATTCAGATTTGATTATATTTGCTATGTTCTCGGCGAGTGTTTCAATCAGTTGAAATTGAGATTCTTCAACAAACTTAATAACTCGTTTCGTAATATCCTTATAATTTAAAGTATCCTCAATAGAATCATTTTTTGCAGCTTTTGCGCAGTCAAATTCGAACTCCATGTCTATTGAAACTTTTTGCTTTACTTCTCTTTCCCAATCAAATATTCCAATAATTGTTTCGATTACCAAGTTCTTAATGTAAATTTTATCTTTCATTTATACCTCTGTTAGTGGCCATCTAGCTCGAACACATGATTTTTTTGTTTGATTTTTATCAACTGATTTTAATGAGCCTAGATAAGCTATCATTGCGGCATTATCTGTACAATGCTTCATGCTTGGATAGAATACTTTGCAGTTAAACTCGTCTTCAAGACTTTTTATTTTATTTCTTAATGCATGATTTGCGGCTACGCCACCAGAAATAACTATTGATTTATGACCTGTTTGAATTATTGCTTTTTTTATTTTAGCAACGAGGATTTCTATTGCTGCATTCTGAAATGAGGCCGCAATATCTGCCTTAACCTCATCATTAAGATCTTGAATTTTTTGAACCTGATATAAAACAGCTGTCTTTAGACCGCTAAAACTTAAATTAAGATCGCCACTATTCAACATGGGCCTCGGAAAATTATATTTATTTTTTGAACCTTTTAATGCAAGCTTCTCAATATGAGGCCCTCCTGGATATGGTAATCCTAATAATTTTCCAACCTTATCAAATGCTTCACCTATAGCATCATCAACGGATTGACCCAATAATGAATAAGATTCAAAATCTTTTACATCTATAATCATGCTGTGCCCTCCGGACACTAGAAGGCACAAAAAAGGATATCCTATATTTGGAAACTCAATTTTTGTTGCCATTAAGTGACCCTCAAGATGATTGACTGGTATTAGAGGAACTCCTAGTGAAAAAGAAAGTCCTTGTGCAAAATTTTCTCCTATTAATAATGCTCCAGTTAGTCCAGGGCCAGCGGTATATGCTATCTGATCAATAGATTCCAAATCTATCTTTGATGTAGCTTCTTCGAGCACCGTAATAATCTTCTGACAATGATCACGTGAGGCAAGCTCTGGTACTACTCCACCATATGAAGCATGTAAATCTATTTGACTAAAAACAGATTCCCCCTCTAAACCATTTTTTGAATCATATACAGCTATTGCTGTTTCATCACATGAGGTTTCAATTCCTAAAGTTTTCATAAAAAAGTTTTGCAAATATCTTAAATTAATTTTAAACTACGCGACTAATTATGCCTTCTATTATAATAAAAGATACAGAACATTTTGATATTGGACTCAGGAAGTTTAAGCGCGCTTGCGAAAAAGCTGCTATTGTTCCTGAAATTAGGGCTAGAGAATTCTACGAGAAGCCAACTGAAAAAAGAAAAAGATTAATGGCAGCTGCTGTAAAAAGAGCAAAAAAAACAAACAAGAAATTCTCTTTCTCTAGACAAAGATCCCGAAGATAACATTGAGTTTATTAGCTGATATTAAAAATGATTTAAAGCAAGCTATGCTTGATAAAAATCATGATGTCAGAGATACAATTAGAATGTTTCTTGCTGAACTCCAAAGATATGAAATTGATAATAAGGTTGAAGCTGATGATGCTTTGGCAATCAATATTATCAATAAAATGATTAAACAGCGTAACGACTCTATAACACAATTTATGGATGGTGGTAGAGAAGATCTTGCAAAGCAAGAGGAGTTAGAGTTAAAGATACTATCAGCCTATAAGCCTGAGCAATTAAGTGAAGATAAAGTTAAATCTTATGTTGATGATGCAATTAATGATCTCAATGCAAATTCTATGCAAGATATGGGTAAAGTAATGGGATTACTTAAACCAAAATTAGCAGGTAAGGCAGATATGGGTTTGGTTAGTAAAATTGTTAAAGAAAGTCTAAGTTCATAATGTCAAGAAAAGATCATAGGGGTAATTCTGAGTTAAGATCTATTTCAATTAAAAAAGATATCAATATTCATGCAGAAGGCTCTGTGGAAGTATCCTTTGGTAATACAAAAGTTATTTGTAATGCATCTATAGAAAATAACGTACCAAGATGGATGAAAAATCATGATAACGGATGGGTAACCGCAGAATACGGGATGCTTCCCAGGTCAACCAATGAAAGAATGGGAAGAGAAGCAGCTAGAGGAAAACAATCTGGAAGAACACAAGAGATTCAAAGACTAATAGGCAGATCACTTAGGCAGTCTGTAAACTTAAAATACTTAAAAGGCAAAACTATTCATGTTGACTGTGATGTTATCCAAGCTGATGGTGGCACTAGAACAGCATCAATTACGGGTGGTTGCGTTGCATTATTTCAAGCAATAAAAAATCACCATGATGATCAAAGAGCTATCAGAAGTTATGTTGCAGCAGTTTCATTAGGGGTGCTAAATAATCAAGTGATTTTAGATCTAGATTATAAAGAAGATAGTAAAGCAGAGACTGACCTTAATTTAGTTATGACTGAAGATGGTGGAATAATTGAAATTCAAGGAACTGGTGAAGAAGCGCCATTTTCTATAGATCAATTAAATGAAATTATCACAATTGGAAGTGACGCTATTTCTGATATCATTGAAATACAAAAAGCATGTCTCAAATAAGTGAAAGAATATCAAAAAACTTTTATAGAATTAGCGATTGAATCCAAGGCACTGCAGTTTGGATCATTCACTCTTAAATCTGGTCGTTTAAGTCCTTACTTTTTTAACGCTGCAAATCTTTTAAACTCCGGTAAATTAGATCTTCTAGGTAAATGTTATTTCGAGGCTTTTTCTGAAGAAGATATTGATATACATTCAATTTTTGGGCCAGCATATAAAGGCATATTTTTAGGATCAATATTGTCTTTGCTACTCTCAAAAAATAATAAAGCTATTCCCTTGTCTTTTAATAGAAAAGAAATTAAAGATCATGGCGAGGGCGGTAATATAATTGGAGATAATCCTAAGGGTAAAACATTAATTATTGATGATGTCTTATCTGCAGGAACTGCTGCAAAAGAGTCTATAGATCTAATAAAAGATGTTGGTGCAGAGCCAGTTATGTTATTGATTGGATTAGATAGAAAAGAAAAAGGTTCAGGTGATATTTCTGCAAGCAATGAACTAGAATTAAATTATGGTATAAAAATTAAATCAATAATTGATTTAAATTTATTAATTCAATTTTCAAAAAGTGATCCTAACTTTGAGAAATATATTAAAGATCTAGAGGATTATAGAAGTAAATGGGGGGCTTAGTTTGTTTTCAGGAATTGTAAGTCATACTTCAGAAATTCAAGATATTAAGAAGAATAAAGACTATTGGAATCTATGCATTAAATCACCTAATAAATTTAATACAAAATTAGTTAAGGGAGCAAGTGTAAGTGTTAATGGGGTTTGTCTAACATACACTGGGGAATCAAAAAAATATCTAACATTTGATGTTATTAATGAAACATTAAAAATAACTAATCTTTCTAAACTTAGAAAAGGTAGCGTTGTGAACTTGGAGAGATCATTAAAATTTTCATCTGAGATCGGTGGTCATCTTATGTCAGGACACATACAGACTACATCAAAAGTTATTCAGATTAAGAGATCGCATGATACTGCAATGATTAAGTTCTCAATTGGTTCTAAGCATAAAGATTATATAACCGAAAAAGGCTATGTTGGAATAAATGGTTGCAGCCTCACAATTTCGAAAAAAAATAAAGCTAATTTCTATGTCAATTTGATTCCTGAAACACTGAAAATGACAAATTTAAGTAAGCTTAGAGTTGGCTCTTTGGTTAATCTTGAATTAGATCAAAATACAGTAACTATAGTAGATACAGTTAAAAATATACTAGCTAAGAAATCTTGATAGCACAGCCATTCTTATGGCAACTCCATTTGATACCTGATCGCGGATAACAGATTTATCTGAGTGATAGAGAGATTCAGATACCTCGATATCCATATTTACTGGTCCTGGATGCATCAAGATAGCATCTCCTTTTGCAAGCTCCATTCTTTCTGAATTTACTTGATATAAAGCCTTATATTCATCAATATCTATTTCAGTGCTTGATTGTATTCTTTCATGCTGAATTCTTAATGCCATTACAATATCAGCATCTTTTAATGCATCATCTAAATTTTCTACATAATGATATTTATCATTATTGATAAAATTGGAGCATAAATCGGGATGACCAGTTAACACTATCTCATTTTCTTCATAATTTGATATTCCATTTAAAAAAGATCTTGCAACCCTAGAATGATCGAGATCACCGACTATTACGATTTTAAGATTATTAAGAGTATCTTTAGTTTGCTTAATAGTTAAAAAGTCAGTTAATGTTTGAGTTGGATGAGATTCAGTGCCCTCTCCTGCATTTATAAATTTAACACCAGGCATCATATTTGCAAGTTCAGCTAATATTGGTTCAGATGATCTAATAATGAACATATCAACACCCATCAGACTCACTGTATCTATAGTCTCAAAGACAGACTCGCCCTTTTTCATTGATGAGTTTTTAATATCAAAATTTATTGTCTGGCAACCCAAGTTTTTTGCCGCTATCTCAAATGAAAGTTTGGTTCTTGTGCTTGGTTCAAAAAAGACATTTGCAATTGTTTTGTCTGGAAAAATATTTTCTCTTTTGCAACCGCCATCACCATCAAAGAATTGCTCAGCAAATGCGATTAATTCATCAATATCATTTTTTGATAATTCAGAAATGTTTATTAAATTTTTATTCACTTACCACCACCGCATCAATTTCAACTTCAACATCTAATGGTAATGCTGATATTTCTATAGTTGCTCTTGCCGGATAAGGCTTAGTAAATATCGATTCCATTACCTCATTTACCTGAGAAAATTTAGAAAGATCTGTGAGAAATATATTTAACTTTACTGCATTATTAAGTTTTGTACCGCCGGCAATACAAATATTCTCTAGATTTTTAAAAACCTGTTTAACCTTGTCTTTAAATGAGCCCTCAACAAGAGAGGCTGTTGTTGGATCAATGGGGATTTGACCAGAAATAAATAATAAATCTCCAGTTTTTATTGCTTGAGAATATGGTCCAATTGCTTTAGGTGCCTTATCAGTATTGATTTCATTTTTCATTTGTACTTGATCCTCTTACTGTTTATTGATAACTCTTTTGCAACTCGATGTAAATTTTTTTGCTCTAATTTTTGCCATTATGCTGGAAAGATAATCTTTGTCACTTACTTCAAGTTCAATTAAGAACCCGGTAAACCTTTTGTCTATTTCTTTAGTATTTAAATTGACTACATTTATTCCTTCTTTTGTAAAAATTGATAGCATATCAGCCAAAACACCAACCCTATTTTCAGTAATTACATTGATGCATGCTATATACTCATGTTTTCTATTAGTATCTAACCATATTGTCTCTAATAGCCTAGGATCTCTACCTATTCTTTTTTCAATTTGTTTGCATTGCTTGTTATGAATAACCAGTCCTCTTTCTGTATCGGAATGAGTAATTACTTGATCTCCAAAAATTGGATGACAGCATCTTGCAAATACAATCGGAACTCCTTCAATATGATTATCATCTATCTTCAGAGGGTCAACATTATTGTCTTCTTCAATTTTTCTAATCTTTAGTCCTGAATAAAATCTTTCAGCGATAATATTTCCTGTTTTTTTGCCAAGCCCTAAATCTACAAGTAATTTATCTAAAGATGGTGTTCCAATGGATTTTAAAATTCTTTTCAGTGATGAGCCTCGAAACTCATTTAAATCATGGCCGGTTCTTTTAAGTTCAGATTCAAGCAATAATTTGCCAGCTTTCCTTGCAGCCGATATTTTTTGATTTCTAAGAAGAGCGGTTATCCCTTTTCTTGCTTTACTAGTTACAACAAAGTTTAACCAACTAGGGTCTGCGGGTGGAGGTGTATCTGAAGTAATAATTTCAACTGTCTGGCCTGTCTCCAGCTCTATATTGAGCGGTACTTCTTTTCTGTTAACGCGACATCCAACAATTTTTTCTCCTAAATCTGTATGAACCTCATAAGCAAAATCAATTGGAGTTGCTCCTACCTTTAATGGAAAAATATTTCCTTTTGGAGAAAATAAATATACTTCATTGGGATCAAGGTCTGTTTTAATTGATTCAACAAACTCGCTGCTTGAATCTGATCTTTTATGCATATCAACAATACTTGAAAGCCATTTAGTAGCTTTAATATCTAGCCCTGTTGAGGATTCTGAAGTTTTGTAGCCCCAATGAGCTGCAATTCCTATATTTGCTGAATTAAACATGGACCGTGTCTGAACCTGGACCTCGATTGGAAATGCATCAAGAGCCAGTAAACTAGTGTGAAGCGCCTGATATCCATTTGATTTAGGAATGGCGATATAATCTTTAAAGCGGTTTTCAATGGGCTTGAAATAATTATGAATGATGCCTAACGCCCTATAACAATCATCCACAGAATCAACAAGAATTCTAAAACCATATACATCAAGAATCTCTGAAAAAGGCTTTCTTTTTGTTTTGATCTTTTTATAGATACTATAAACACCCTTTTCTCTGCCTTTTACTGCTGCTCCCTCTACATTGTTTTGTTTAAGATGACTTTTGAGTTCTTTTCTTATCTTGGTAACAATTTTTTTTCTTCCACCAGATGATTTAAGTACTGCACTTTCTATCATTTTTGCACGTAGAGGATGAATGCATTTGAAAGCTAGCTCCTCTAGTTCTGATCGAATAGACTCCATTCCAACTCTTAATGCCAGAGGCCCATACATATCCAGAGTCTCTTTTGATTTAATGATTTGCTTATGTCTAGGCATCCACTCAATCGTTCTCATATTGTGGAGTCTATCGCATAATTTAACCAAGATGACTCTGACATCTTTTGCCATTGCTAAAGCCATTTTTTGAAAGTTATTTGCATCTCTTTCGGCTTTATCTTGCATCTCTATCTTTCCAAGCTTACTAACACCATCAACGATATTTGCAACGTCTTTACCAAATATTTGAAGCAGGCTATTTTTTTGGACCCCGCAATCTTCAAGAACATCATGAAGAAGCGCGGAGCAGATGGTATCTGGATCCATTTTTAAATCTGCTAATATTTTAGCAACCTCAATTGGGTGTGAAACATACGCAGAGCCATCCTTTCTTGTTTGGCCATCATGAGCATAATAAGCAAATGTATATGCTTTTTGAATTTTATTGATGTCTTTCGGCTTAAGGTAGTCTTTTGTAACCTTATATAAATGGGTTGGTAATCTTAAAGGTTTAGAATTAGAAAAATTATTAAGAACTTGGTTTGGGAGAATACTTTCACTCAAAATAGACTCCCATAAAAAGTTTAGCCAATTAGATCAGACTCCTGTTCTTTTGGAGCCGAAAATTCATCGAGTAATAGATCTTCTTCTAATGTTCTATCAAGGGTTTCCTTATCGATAAGACCTTCTTCTATTTCTCTTAGCGCCACTAATGTTGGCTTATCATTATCCCATTCAACAAGCGGCTCTCTACTTGTTGTTGCAAGCTGTCTAGCTCTTTTTGATGCCATTAAAATTAAATCAAATCTACTTGGAATCTTTTCTAAACAGTCTTCTACAGTTATTCTTGCCATATTTATCTCCTAGGGGCGTATTTTAAGTCTTATTGGCCTATGAATTCAACAATTCATTTAAGATGTTTTGCTCTATTTGTTGATCAATTTGATTGTTAGTCTCGAAAATACCTCTAAGTTTTGATAGTGCGTCTTCAAAATTATCATTCAGAACTAAATAATCAAAATATGGTGCTGCCTTAATTTCCTTCTTTGCATTAAGCAGTCTTATGTCTATAGAGCTAGTTGATTCTGTCGCTCTATCTTTTAGCCTTTCTCTCAAAATATCTAATGAAGGCGGTAATATAAATATCGATGTATATTCAATATTTTTTTCTTGAAGCTGATAAAACCCCTGAACATCTATATCTAAAATAATATCTATACCTGTATCTAATTTTTTAGATACATGAGAAATCAAAGTCCCATAAAAATGTTCATGAACCTTTGCATATTCCAAGAAAGAATTCTGATCTATTAGTTTTTGAAATTCATTAATACTTAAAAAAGAATAATCCTGACCATGAACCTCATTAATTCTTGGTTCTCTTGTTGTTGCAGAGACAGAAAGTTCGATTTTTCCTTCCTCAATAATTGATTTAATTAGTGAAGACTTACCAGCTCCTGAAGGTGCAGTAATAATAAAAAGATTCCCAGGTTTTATACTCATTCTATGTTTTGTGTTTGTTCTCTCATTTCTTCAATTAAAACTTTCATGCTTAGTGCTTTTGATTTTATTTCAGAATCATCTATTTTTACTAAAAGGGTATTAGACTCCCTGAAGAGCTCTTGGAGTATAAAGTCTATTTTTTTTCCATTAGGACCACTTTTATTAATTGTTTGCAAGATACTGTCCGTATGAAACTTAATTCTTTCTAACTCTTCGGCAACGTCATACTTCATTGCCATAATAGCAATCTCTTCATCAACCCTCTTTAGTTCAATATCTTTCACTAGATTCAAAATTTTGTCCTTAATTTTTTCTTTTCTTGTATTACTTGATATTTTTACAAGCTTTATGATTGAGGAATGTAAATTTTGAAGTTTTTTAATTTTAGCTGTGAAAATCTTGTTAATTTTCATCCCTTCTTTTTGCTTATCATGCAAAAAATTATCTAATGCGGCTTTAAAAACATCAAAAACCATCTTTTCTTTTATAATGCTTTTTGTCTTGCTAGAAAGTACTCCTGGAATATCCTTTAATTCTGAAATCGAAATATCATTGTGAAAACCATTCTCGTTTAATTTTTTTTTAAATTTATTTAAAGATTGGATATTAATTTGATAGTCATAAGTAAATGCATTGGTTAGCTTAAATTTAATATCTACTGACCCCCTTTTTATACTTTTATTAAAAGTATTTCTAACTTTTTTATCTAATTTTGGGCTTAATTCATATCCTTTAAGATTGAGATCAAGAAACTTATGATTAACTGATTTAATTTCACATGAAATATTGATGTCACCATCATTTAATTCTGCGGATCCAAAACCTGTCATGCTATTAATCATATTTATATATCTCTGAATTTAAATCCTAGATCAATTAATTTCCTATTTGATATTAACCTTTCACCTGGAACTGCATTAACACTATTAACACAATTAATTATATAACTTTTAGTTTTAAAGTTTTGATTGCTTAAAATAAAATATATGATTTCAGCTGCTGAATCTCTATGTAGGTTATTAAGAAAAGTAACTTCTGATTTGTTTGTATAAAGCCCTGCAAATCTTAATACAAAGGTTTCCTTGTTATATTTTTTAATAAATAAATTCTCATAATCATAAACTAACTTTCCTCTAAAATCTGATGGTTGTGGTTCAGTTGATTCATCTAGAAGTCCAATTTGTTCTCTCCCATATACCCTTGTAGACGATATTAAAATTAGTTTCTTAAAATTAATTTTTTCTAGAATATTTAAGATACTTCTAGAACCATCAATAAAGCCCTTTTTGTAGCCTGCCTCACTCATATCAAATGGTTTAGGAAAAAATATTACTGAGTCAAAATCTTTTTGATCAAGCTTGAATTGATCATCGCTAAGCCAATCATGCATATAAAAATTTTTAATTTTTTTGATTGATTTCGAAACTGCGTATAAATCAAAATCTTTTTTAGATAATAATTTAGATAGCCTATTGGCTATATCTCCGTATCCTAAAATTAATACCTTTTTGTTCATAATTTATTTAATAAACAATAATATTAAACTAATATCAAAGGGTGGCTACATTTGATTTAGAAAATATTCCTGGTATTGGTTTAAATACAAAGAATAAACTTTTAAAACTTGGTATCTCTAATTCAAGAGATTTATGTTTTCACCTACCTGTCTCATATCAGGATAAAACAAAATTACAAAATATTTCTCAACTTAATCATGATGATTTTGGGTATATTGAATGTGAAATATTAAACAAGAAAATACTCTATAAACCTAGAAAAATCATGATCATAAATGCTATATCCAACGGAGAAAAAGTATCTATAAAGTTTTTCTATTTTAATCCTGGCATGATTAAAATCTTTAAAGAAAAAAACTTTGTTAGGCTATATGGACAAATTAAAAATGGGTTATATGGCAGAGAAATGATTCACCCTGAATGTGAAGTCGTTAACAAAGATACTAAGATCAGCAACACATTAACTTCAATATACAGAACTGTTAAAGGTGTTAGTCAAAATAAGTTAAGGAGCTTTATTAAGTTTTCAGTACAGAATATTGGGGACGAGGACAATGATATAAACCTTAAGAAATATGGTTTTGATGAAATAAATTTATTGGAATCCCTTAAACAAATTCATTTTCCAGATAAATCAATAAAAAAGGAAGATATATTGCCAGGAGGCAATCATCCAGCAAGGAGAAGATTGATTAAAGAGGAACTTTTAGCATTTCAATTAGGTATGCTTTCTTTAAAAGAAAGAAGAAAAAAATCAAAAGCTAGGTCATATAAGTCTATTGGTGAATGGACTAAAAATATTGAAACCAATATGCCTTTTAACCTAACAGGATCGCAGCATAAGGTTATTAATGAAATTAAAAAAGATCTAACAGAGACTTCTCCAATGATGAGATTAGTTCAGGGTGATGTTGGTTCTGGTAAAACTGCTGTTGCTCTTATGGCTGCAAGTCTTGTAGCTGACAAATCAGATCAAGTAGCTTTGATGGCGCCAACAACAATTCTCGCCGAGCAGCATTATTTAAGCACTTTAAATTTTTTTAAAGGAAAAGAATCTCAAATAGCACTATTAACGAGCTCAACACCAAGCAAAGAAAGAGATAAGATTCTAAATAAACTTTTTTTAAACGAAATTAAAATTATTATTGGAACCCATGCATTATTTCAAAAAGATGTTGAGTATGCTGATTTAGGTTTAATTATTATAGACGAGCAGCATAGGTTTGGAGTCAATCAAAGACTTGCACTAAAGTCTCAAAATTCTAATAAAAAATATATTCCTCATCATTTAACCTTAACAGCAACACCAATCCCAAGAACGCTATCCATGAGTATTTATGCAAATATGAGTATATCTATAATTGATGAATTGCCACCTGGAAGAAAAGAGATTGCAACAACCTCGATGGGTATGAACAAAAAAAATGAGTTAATTAAAAGATTAAATGAAGCATGTGCTCAAGGCTCACAAGCATATTGGGTATGTGCATTAGTTGAAGAATCTGATGTTATTAATGCCAATCCTATCGAAGAAACATTTCAAGAAATTAACAAAAATTATCCTAATTTAGCCTGTGAATATATCCATGGCAGCATGAAAGCAGATCAAAAAAATAAAATAATTAATAATTTCAAAAATGGTGTTACCAAGCTCCTAATTGCAACCACAGTTATTGAGGTTGGAGTTGATGTGCCTAATGCGGATATTATTGTAATTGAAAACTGTGAGAGGTTTGGTCTTGCACAACTTCATCAACTTAGAGGAAGGGTGGGAAGAGGTGATAAACAAAGCAATTGCGTTTTATTGCATAATGAAAATATTGGAGAAAATGCTGCAAAAAGAATTGAGGTTTTAAAAGGTACAAATGATGGTTTTGAAATTGCTGAACAAGACCTTGAAATAAGAGGTCCAGGTGAAATTATGGGACAAGAACAAACCGGTGTTGTTCCTTTTAAATATGTTGACTTAGTGAGGGATAGTAAATTTATTGAGGAATCGACAGATTTAGCTAAGCAGATTATTTCTGATGATAAAAAATTGACGGATAAATTGATCCAGAGATGGCTCTCTGGATCAATTGATTATGCTGATGCTTAAATACTAAGAAGTGGTGCAATAACTAAACTTACAATAGCCATAACATTTATTAAAATGTTCATTGATGGTCCTGAAGTATCT
The DNA here is from genome assembly GCA_902559885.1 of uncultured SAR86 cluster bacterium. GTDB lineage: Bacteria > Pseudomonadota > Gammaproteobacteria > Magnimaribacterales > D2472 > CACEJU01. The sequence goes on from CACEJU010000005.1 coordinate 78,609, forward strand.
TTAAAAGGATCCCCAACTGTATCACCTACTACTGCTGCGGCATGCGTTTCAGAACCCTTACCGCCAAAGTTACCCTTTTCAACGAATTTTTTAGCATTGTCCCAAGCTCCTCCAGCATTCGCCATCATTAATGCAAGAGATACACAGCCTAATAGTCCGCCAGCTAACATTCCACCTAAAGCTTGAGCTCCAAGTCCAAACCCAACTATTGCTGGCATTGAAACTGCAATTACACCTGGTAGCATCATTTTTTTCAATGCTGCGGTTGTTGCAATTTCGACGCATTTTTCTGAATCAGGGTCAGCTTGACCCTCCATTAAACCTTGAATTTCTCTAAACTGTCTTCTTATTTCATTTATCATCTCAAAAGCTGCGTCACCAACAGCAGTCATAGTTATTGATGAGACTAAGAATGGTATACAGGCTCCTATAAACATTCCTACTAGCACAATTGGATTAGTTAGAGCCAATGAAAAATCAGGATTATTTGCTGTAACAACTGCAGAAAAAGCTGAAATTATTGCCAATGCAGCCAATGCAGCAGCTCCAATTGCAAAACCCTTTCCAATGGCTGCGGTTGTATTTCCAAGCTCATCTAAAGAATCAGTTATCTCTCTAACCTCTTCACCCATGCCAGACATTTCAGCTATGCCTCCAGCATTATCGGCAACAGGTCCATATGCATCAATTGCCATAGTTATACCGACAGTTGCTAACATACCAACTGCAGCAATACCAACACCATAAACATCAGCTAACTGAGTTGAGACAAATATAATGGCGGCAAGTATAACAATTGGAATAACAACGGATTGCATTCCTACTGATAAACCAGAAATCATTACTGTTGCTGATCCTGTTTCACCTGATGCAGCAATTTTTTGAACTGGTTTGCCACCAGTGTAATATTCAGTTATAAGTCCTATTAAAACTCCTCCAACTGCTCCAGCAATAACACACCACCAAACATTTGTACTAACACCTTCAAAAGAGTCAATAACAAAATATGCCATTACTACAAATATAACTGGTGCTAATAATGTTCCGGATCTAAGTGCACTTGCTGGTGCTTTAGCAGATTGAAGTTTTACGATAAAAATTCCAATAATAGAAGCGATTAAACCAGTTGATGCTAAAACTAAAGGAAGCATCATCATATCCTGAGATCCTAATGTATAAGCTATTGCAATTGATGCGATCATAGAACCGCAATAAGACTCAAATATATCAGATCCCATACCCGCTACATCGCCAACATTGTCACCAACATTATCTGCGATAACACCGGGATTTCTTGGATCATCTTCAGGTATACCGGCCTCAATCTTACCAACTAAGTCTGCTCCCACATCAGCACTTTTGGTAAATATGCCGCCGCCAACTCTTGAGAAAAGTGCAACAACAGAAGCCCCCATACCAAAGCCTTCTAAAGCATGAACATGGCTTGCTGGTACAAAAAAGTAATAAAGAGCGCCTAGGCCAATTAAACCTAAAGCAGCAACACATAAACCCATTACTGATCCACCATAGAATGAAACAGATAATGCTGCAGCTGGGCCATCTTTTTGAGCAGCTGTTGCAGTTCTTACATTTGCTTTAGTTGCAGCATACATTCCTATAAAACCAGCTAAAGAAGAGCATGCAGCACCAACAACAACAGCAACTGCAGAGTAGATACCTAGTGCAAACCATACAAGAACCACTAAAACACTTATAAAAATTAGTAAATATTTATACTCTGTCTTCATAAAAGCTAACGCGCCTGTGTGAATCTGATCGCCAATTTTCTTAACTTTATCTTCACCATCTGGATACTTCATAACTAGCAAATAAACTACAAATGCAGCTACAAGCCCTAATAGTCCAAGTAATGGTGGTAATATTGAAATATTCATATGTTTCCTCTTAAAAACGAATGGTGCATTCTACCAAAAAAAGCTAGTAGAAATATACCTTTTGATAACTAAACTTTGTTCTTTTCAAGCATACCTTCTGACTCAGCAACAACACACGCAACTGCCGCATCTCCAGTTACATTGATGGCTGTTCTTGTCATATCTAAAATCCTATCAACAGCCAAGATAATACCTATTGCCTCAAGAGGAAGGCCGAATTGTTGAAGAATAATAACCAACGTAATAGTTCCAGCAGATGGGACTGCCGCTGTTCCAATTGACGTTGCTACAGCCAACAAAACAACTTGAACATATTGAATTAAACTTAAATCAATTCCTGACATTTGAGCAATGAATATCGTAGCCATGCCTTGCATAATTGCAGTTCCATCCATATTAATTGTTGCTCCAACAGGAACTACAAAAGCTGCAACGTTTTTATTTACACCAAGTTCGTTTTCAACAGTTTTTAGTGTTACTGGTATTGTGGCTGCACTTGAAGAGGTTGAGAAAGCAAAAACTGCAACATCTTTCATCTTTAAAAAAAATGTCTTTAGGCTAAGCCTTGTAAAAAACTTAATCA
>CACEJU010000006.1 GCA_902559885.1 uncultured SAR86 cluster bacterium
TGCGGTATAGTGACCATCATCAAATCCATACCATTTATCATTAAAGAAAATATGACCACTCATTTCACCAGCCAAGACTGCTGAGTGCTTTTTAATAGCATTTTTAATATGAAAATGGCCTGTGGGAGCCATAATTGCATTGCCTTTATTGACTTCAATAGTTTTATGAAGATGATTGGAACATTTAACATCATAAACGACAGCACCTTGTTTATTTGCAAGAACATTTTCAGCAAGTAACATTAAAAGCTTATCTGCAAAAATATCTTTACCTAATTTCGTAACCACTCCAACTCTATCTCCATCGCCATCGAATGCAAATCCAATATCAGCATTTTCCTCTAATACTTTATTGATTAAATCTCTTAGATTTTCGGGTTTGCTAGGATCTGGATGATGGTTAGGAAAATTCCCATCTACTTCTGAAAATAACTCTGATAGCTTTACTCCAATTTTTTTAAACAATAATGGGGCTACTGCTCCTGCTGCTCCATTACCACAGTCAATTACTACCTTAAGATTTTTATCTATTTCTAATGAACCTGTAACTTCCGAAACATATTGATTAAGGAAATCAATGTACTCAATCTCAGCATTAATATAATCATCCTTATTTATTGAATCAATCAAATCTAGCATTTCTGTTCCAGCTACAGGCTTGTCATTAATTACTAATTTAAGGCCATTATAATCTTTTGGATTATGACTACCTGTTATCATAACTCCACTTTTTCCAACTGTTTTTTTTGCTGCATAATAAAGAAGCGGGCTTGTGACTAAACCAATATTAATTACTTTAATACCATATTTAATAATTTCATTACAAAACTCACTGAGCAATGATTCACCAGACAGCCTTCCATCTCTTCCAACAGCAATTACATCTATTCCCTCTTTATGACATTTTGATGCTACAGATCCAGCTATAAGTCTTATTGTTGCTTCATTTAATTCTTCAGGATAGATGCCTCTGATATCATATTCCCTAAAAATATTTCTTTTTATATTCATTTGCTTTTGTTATTAGAAGTTGTTTGTCATAATATCGCGACATTATAGCTTTTATTTAACATGTTTAATCAGGCAAAAGATCAATTAATTTGGAAAAATGGCAGCCTCATCAAATGGGATGATTCAAATGTACATATCCTTTCCCATACTCTTCATTATGGTACTGGAGTTTTTGAAGGAGTTAGAGCATACAATACAGATAATGGAGGAGCGATTTTTAGGCTTCAAGATCATACTGCTAGATTATTTGATGCTGCATCTAAATTAAATATTCAAATACCTTTAACCGCCGATGAGCTCAATAAAGCTCAAATCGATGTTTTAAAGGCTAATAATCTAAATGAAGCATATATAAGACCAATAGTTTATTTAGGAAATGAAAGTCTTGGAATTAGAGCTACCGACTTATCAGTCAATGTCGCTGTTGCCGCTTGGGAATGGCCATCTTATATGTCACCTGAAAAAAAAGAACTTGGTTTATCAATTATCAAATCCTCACATGAGCAATATTCGAACTCTTTGCATGCATGTTACAAAATAATTGGAACATACATAAATTCTACAATGGCTTTACACGAAGCTCTTTCAAAAGGAGCAGATGAAGCTTTATTGCTTGATAAAAATGGAAACATTTCAGAGGGGAGCGGAGAAAATATATTTATAGTTAAAAATGGTGAAATATATACCCCTAAAACAGACTATTGCTTAAATGGATTAACAAGACAATCAATAATACAAATCGCCAAAGATCAAAATATAAAAGTTATTGAGACCAATTTAAAATATGAAGACTTAGTAATGGCTGATGAAGCATTTTTTACTGGTACAGCTGTAGAGGTAACCCCAATTACATCAATTGACTCTAATAAAATTGGGAGCGGTAAAAGAGGTGAAATTTCTCATATTCTTCAGCAAAAATACTCAGAAATAGTTGCTGGAAAAGATGTAGCATATTCATCATGGCTAACTTATTTAGATTAAATTTTTAAATTGAAATCTTTAAAAATTGCAATATTAAGTTATCGTTCTGCACCATTTGGAGGGGGTCAGGGCGTCTATGTTAGAGACTTATCTGATGCTTTAAAAAAAATTGGCCACAAGGTAACAATTATCTCAGGACCTCCATATCCGCATCTTCCTAAAGATACAAAATTAATAAAATTACCTGGAATGAATCTTTTTGAAACCTTTAATTTCAAAGATAGATTAAAAAAATTTATTGCTTCAAAAAAAAACTTCATTAATATTTTTGAGTTCTTTTCTGCTCTTTTTGGAGGATTTCCAGAACTACAAACTTTTGGATATAGAGCTAATAAATTTTTAAAAAATGGTGACTATGACATTATTATTGATAATCAATCAATTAGTTATGGAATGCTTAAATTACAAAAGCAGTTCCCATTAATAGAAATTATCCATCATCCCATAACCAAAGATTTAAAATTTGAACTTTCTCAAAATAATAAATTTTTATATCAGCTTTCAAGAAAGAGATGGCATTCATTTTTAAAAATGCAAAAAAAAGTTGCCCCTAAACTTAATAAAATAATTACACCATCTTACAATTCAAAAAAAGATATAGTTAATGACTTTAAGGTTGCAGATAAAAATATTTCTGTAATAAATAACGGACTTGATATCAATATATTTAGACTTATTGAAAAAGATAATTTTAAGAATAACTATCAATTAATTACCACAGCAAGTGCAGATGTTCCCCTGAAGGGGCTTGACTATACTCTTTATGCATTATCAAGTCTCAAAAAAACTTATCCAGAAATATTATTAAATATTATTGGAAAATTAAAAAAGAATGGACATACAGAAAGACTTATTGAGAAACTCGATATAAAAAATAATATTAGATTTCATTCAGGTATATCTAAAGAAGAGATAGTACAGTTATATTCAAAAAGCTCTATAGCAATTGTTTCTTCTCTTTATGAGGGATTTGGTTATCCAGTTATTGAGGCAATGGCATGTGGAGTACCTCTAATTGCAACAAAAACCGCCTCAATTCCAGAGCTTGTTTCTGATAAGGCTCTTTTAGTGCAACCAAAAAATCATGATGAAATTGCCGCAGGTATTAACAAAATATTTAATGATTATGAAGGATATAAAAAGAAAGCAATTTCAAATATTACATATATAAAAGAGAGATTTAATTGGGATGTAATAGCATTGGAATATAATAAAATTATTAGCGAAACAATTACTAACTTTAAAAAATAATGCTCACCTTTGATTTTCAAAAAATTGTTTTAAATAAAAATGCATCCTTAATGCTTGATATTGGATGTGGAGAAGGCAGGCATGTTTTTGGTGCCATGGAAAATTTTCCAGATATTAACTGTATTGGAATAGATATGGATGAATCATCAATAGCAAAAGCAGAAGAAGGTCTTGAATACTTTAAATCTATCAGTAATGCATATGTTGATTTTATTAAAGGCTCAGCTTACAGCCTTCCATTTAATGATGATTCTGCTGATTTAATAGTTTGTTCAGAGGTGCTAGAGCATTTAAGAGAATACGAAGAAGCAATTAAAGAAATTGATAGAGTTTTAAAACCTGGGGGCATTTTATTAATAAGTGTTCCATCGTATTTACCGGAAAAAATATGTTGGCTTTTATCTAATGATTACCAAAATATGCCAGGTGGACATATAAGAATTTTTAAGAAGAATTCGTTAGCAAGGCTGATAAAAAAATTTAACTATAAACTTCTTTCTTCAGAAAGATTTCATGCTTTGCATAGTCCATATTGGTGGCTGAGGTGTATTTTTTGGAAAACTCAAGATAGTAATAAAATAGTAGCACTATACAAAAAAATCTTAGAAAAACAGATTATAGAAAAACCAAATTACTTAGAAATTATTGATAAGCTTCTGAACCCAATGCTTGGTAAAAGTCTCTCACTTTATTTTAAAAAAGAAATTTAATGTATTATCCAAAAGAGAAAAATATAATTTTAAGCGATTATCTCAAGATCTTAGCCAGTTTCATCAAAGACTGTCAGCTTGAATCAGGTGCAATTGTTTCTAATGCTGATGGTTCTCTAGATCCATGGGATCATTGCGAAGCAATAATGGGCCTTTCAACTATGAATCAATTTGATTCTGTTCTTAAAGGATTTGATTGGCTAAAAGAAACTCAAAATGAAGATGGTAGCTGGTATGCAAAATATGATGATCAAAGTGCAATTGAATTTCACAAACCAACACATTTTTCTTCATATATTACAGTTGCTGCATTTCATTACTTTTTGATTACCGATGATAAAGATTTTTTAAGATCTTTATGGAGGGTTATAGAAAAGGCTACAGATTTTACTCTAAATCATCAAATAGATGATGGTTCAATATATTGGGCAGTTGATGATAAAAATAACATTGATAAAGATTCCTTAATAACTGGCTCATCATCAATCCTTAAAAGTCTTGAATGCGGAATCGCTATAAGCAAAATTTTAAATAAAAAGAATAACTGGAATGATGCATACTTCAAGCTTAAAGAGTGTATTAGAAACTCACCTTCATCATTTGATAAGAAAAAAGATAGATCAAATTTCTCTATGGATTCGTATTATCCAATATTATGTGGAGCACTAGATGACAAGGATCTTATTGATAGTGCAATTAGCAAAACTTTAAAAGACTTTTATGTAGATGGAATAGGTATTAAGTGTGTAAAAAATGAGCCATGGGTTACTGTTGCAGAAACATCAGAATTTATAATTGCTCTAGTGAAAAATGATAAAGAAGAACTTGCAAAAAAATTGTTTACTGAGATTTTAAATATCTCAGATCTTGATAATGTTCCATATATGGGCTGGCAGTACAAAGAAAATATTTTTTGGCCAGATGAAAAACCATCTTGGACAGCTGCTGCAGTGATATTGGCTGCAGATGGGATATATGATTTATCAAAAGGATCGAGTCTATTTAAAAATAATTTTTTAGACTTTTGTTAGGCACACAGTAGTATCAATTCTTTCATATAATTCGAATCCCTCTGCCAGTGCTTTTTTATAAATAGTATTTGGAGCCTGTCCACCATCTTTTGGGTCATCAAAAATATCATGAATTACTAAAGCCCCATCTGAGCAAATCTTATTTTTCCAACCATGATAATCATTTAATGCAGATTCCATTGAGTGACCGCCATCAATAAAAATTAGGCCTGCATCTGCCTGCCATGATCTGGATACAAGTTCAGATTTTGCAACTACCGGGATAACATTTTCTATACCTAATTTTTCCATATTCATTTTAAAAATTGGAAAAGTATCTATCCTTTTATTGCTCTCATCGTAAACCTCTTCATCAAAATATTCTTCATTTATCTGATGCTCTTCAGAACCAGAGTGATGATCAATGGTGTATACAACTTGATTATTCTTTATTGCGCCATATGCTAAATAAGCACTTGATTTTCCACAATAAGTTCCAATTTCTATGATGGGACCATATTTAGAAAAAGTCTCTGACCATTTTAATAATGCCAACCCCTCATGATGAGGCATAAAACCTTTCAGTTTTTTTATATCATCTATCACTTATAAAATTCCTTACCTAATGTTGATTTAAATCTTCTATGCTGCCATAGATATTCATGTGGATGTTTCTTAATAGAATTTTCAATAATATTATTGAGTCTAGATGAAAAATGGACCGCAGAGGTTATACCATCCATAGTTATTTCTTCGATTTGAATATATAGCTTATTGTTTTCAAAATATGTATTCATAAAAAAAGGAGAAGAATTTGTTGTTTGTAATATTTTATAGGGAGCACTAATGGTAGCAGCTGGGTGATTGAAAAAATTTATAATATCTGATTTTTTTTGACCATAGTCTTGATCATTAGCATATAGAACGCATTTACCATCTTTTAACCACTTAATAAATTTTCTAGGATTATTTTTGTCCGCTGTATCTTTTATGCTTTTTTTCCTACCCATGTCCTGGAAGTTATTAAATAATTCAGAGTTGTGATTTCTTTGCACTCCATATACTTCCATATTCATGCCTATAACTCTAGCATCAAGTTCTAGATGAAGTGAGTGTTTAAAAAACAATAAAACTCCGATATTTTTTCTTTGAAGATCTTTTAATTTATCTAAACCATTTATCTGATATTTAATTTTTTTACTTATTTTTTCATTCGTCCAAAACCATGCAATTCCTGTATAAAAAATTGATTTTGTAGATTGATAAATATTTTTTTTATAAATGCTTTTCGCAAACTCTTTTTCAAAACAAAGCTCTATATTTTTTTTACTAATCTTGCTTCTTTTATTTGGAAATAATAAAAAAATTAATGAAAGAAGATATGCGCAGATTGATTGAAAAAATAAAGGGAGATTACAAAAGAGTCTCCATATTAAGATAAATAATGAAATAATATTTTTTTGCATATGATTATTGGTTGTATTATTACATTAAAATATTAAAAATAAGATGAAACTTTTTATTTACAACTCAATTGTTTTATTACTCTTACCTTTTTTTCTTGTAAGAATATTGTTCAAATCTATTCAAGACAAAGATTATGTCTCTAGCCTTCACCATAGATTAGGCTTTTATAAGCAAAATAAAACACAAAACCCTATCTGGTTTCACGCAGTAAGCTTGGGAGAGGTAATAGCATCTGAAAAAATTATAAAAAAACTTTTAGAGTCAAATGACATTGTGTTAAGCGTAACAACTCCAACAGGCCTCAGGCAGGCAAAAAAAATATACAAAGATAAAATTAGTATTATTTATGCTCCATGGGATTTTTGGTTTTTTATAAGTGGGGTTTTTAGATCATATAAGCCAAAGGCATTAATAATATTTGAAACTGAAATTTGGCCATCAATGATTAGCTATTCTAGGAATAAAAATATACCTGTGATTTTATGCAATGGAAGGCTTTCGGATAATTCACTCAAAAACTATATGATATTTAAGAATTTTTTTAAAAAAATTCTTAATAAATTTGAATTAATATTTGTCCAAACCAAGAACCATCAAGAAAATTTTAAGAGCCTAATTGGGTCTGATGAAATTATAGAAATTTGTGGATCTGTTAAATTTGATACAGATACTAAAGAAGAGCTACAAAATCGTGTCTCTAATTTTTCATTTTTCTTGGCATCAAGTACACACCCGGGTGAAGATGAAATCATTTTAAATGCTTTTACTAAATTAAAAGAAAGTTTTGGTGATTTGAAGTTAATAATTGTTCCAAGACATCCTGAAAGAGCAAATTCAATCAAATCCTTATATAGCAATCAAAACGTAAAAGCCAAAATCCTATCAGATACAGATCAAATAAATGGTGAAGATGACATAGTGATCTTTAATGCAATAGGTCATTTAAATAAATTATATTCAATTGCTAGCTTGGCTTTTGTAGGCGGCAGTATGTTCAAAGAAACGGGCGGGCATAATATTATTGAGCCCGCAGCAAATATGTGTCCATTTATTTTTGGTCCTTATATTTATAATTTTGAAGATATTTCTCAAATATTTCTATCTGAGAATGCTTGTATACAAATTTCTAACGAGGATGAGTTATATACTGCTGCAAAAAAAATATTATCATCATCAGAATTCTCATCACAGCTTGTTAGCAATGCAATATCAGTAGTTAAATCTAATAAGGGTTCTGTAGATAAACAGTCATCTGCTATAATTCAAATTTTAAATTCAAGGAATTGAAATGAAATTAATAACTGCAATCATTAAGCCTTATAAAGTTGAAGATGTTAGAAGCTCTTTGGATGCTATAGGTGTCACTGGTATGACCATGACAGAGGTTAAAGGATATGGGCGACAAAAGGGGCATACAGAATTATACAGAGGGGCTGAATATACTATAGATTTTTTACCAAAGATAAAAATTGAAATTGCTATAGGTGATGAGATGGTAGATCAAGTGAAAAGCGCAATCATTGATGCTGCTGGATCCGGGAAAATAGGTGACGGTAAAATATTTGTTTCTACTATTGATGAGGTTGTAAGAATCAGAACTGGCGAAACAAATGAAGAAGCCATATAAGTAAACTGATATTAGTAATAGCATAAAAAAACCAGTCATTTTTATTATGGGGCCTACAGCCTCAGGGAAAACCTCTTTAGCTATAAATCTTTATCAAGCTAATTCAATAGAGTTAATAAGCGTTGACTCCGTGATGATATATAAGGATTGTGATATAGGATCGGCCAAACCTTCAAAAGATGAATTAATTAAGGCTCCCCATCATCTTATAAACAAAATAACCGTAGAAGAAATCTATACGGCTTCAGATTTTTATCATGAAGCTCATGAAATTATAAAAGCAGCTCATAACAGAGATAGGACACCTGTATTTGTTGGTGGAACTATGATGTATTTTAAATCTTTATTAGACGGTATGGATAATTTGCCGCCAAGAAATGAAGAGTTTAGAGAATTTTTAGAGGAAAGGGCTAAATCAAAAGGCCTGGAATCTTTATATAAAGATCTTATAAATAAAGATAGTAGATATGTATCAAGCATTAATCAAAAAGATAAAAAAAGAATTATTAGAGCGCTAGAGATTATTGAATTTAGCAAAGATGATAAAGATGATCAGAAAAGAGAAAAATTAAATGATCGATATAATCTATTTCAATATTCTTTGGTTGATACTTCAAGAAAAATAATCCACCAAAGAATTGAAGAGCGTCTAGAAAATATAATCACGGATGAATTTATAGATGAGGTTAAAAATCTCTTGGGTAATTACGACATTCCAAAAAATCATCCAATTCTTAAATCCGTAAACTACAAACAATGTATTGAGTATTTAAACGGTGAAATTAATAAAGAAAATTTTTATTTAAAATCCCTTTATGCAACCAGACAATTAGCAAAGAAACAGGCAACCTGGATAAATTCATGGAAGAGTCTTGAGCTATTTGAGCTTGAAGAAATAAATAAATTAGAAAAAACACTAAAAAAAGTCATTCATGACTTTAAATAGGGAATAATGTCCTTAAATAAACTGTATACTTAATGTTTTATAAGAGGTATCAAATTGAATTGGGATAACCAGAACAAAGACCCATGGGGCAACAATAATGATGCAACAGACTTTGATGATTTAGTTAAAAAATTTTCATCTATATTAGGAGCATCAAATAAAAAACAAAAGAATTCAAATGGTGGAGGTGCTGGCGGTAGCAATGGCTCATCTGGTCCACAATTTTCGGCTGGAAGGATTCTATCTTATGCCTTCTTTTTCTTTTTGATTGTAATTGCATCGCAATCTTTTTATCAGACTGAAGCTGCTGAAAGAGATGTAGTTCTGAGGCTTGGAAAATATTTAAAAGAAACTGGTCCTGGCCTTAACTTCAAAATACCATTAGTTGATGAAAAGTTTACTGAAGATGTTTCTGTTACAAGAAAAGAAACAATTAATGCTGACATGCTCACGCAAGATGAGAATATTGTAGATGTTTCTATCTCAGTTCAATACAGAATTTCTAATCTCAAAGATTTTGTTCTTAACGTTAAATCTCCTGAGGAAAGTTTAAGACAAGCTGCAGAAAGCGCGCTACGTCACGTGGTTGGTGACAATTCACTAGATCAAGCATTAACTGTAGGAAGAGAAAGTATTGGAGATCAAGTAAAAGAAAGAATCCAATCGTATCTAGATCTATATGAAGCTGGAATTGTTGTTGAAATTGTAAACGTACAAGGCACAAATCCTCCATCTGCTGTTAAAGATGCATTCGACGATTTTATTGCTGCTCGAGAAGATAAAGAAAGATATCAAAATGAAGCACAAAGATATGCATTTACAATTGTTCCAGAGGCAAGAGGTCAAGCTCAAGCAAGAATTCAAGAGGCAGAAGGATACAAGCTAGAAGTTGTTGCTAATGCTCAAGGTGAGGTTGATAGATTTAATCAGCTTCTATTTGAATACCAAAAAGCACCTGAAGTAACTCGTGACAGACTATACCTAGATGCACTTCAATCAGTGCTATCAAGTTCAACTAAAGTAATGATAGATGTTGAAGGAGGCAATAATCTTCTATATTTGCCTCTAGACAAGATTATGGAAGAAAATAAAAAAAGAGAGTCAATCTCACTTAATAGAATTAATTTAAGGAATGATGATGAATAAAAGTACACTAGCAACAGTCCTTGGTTTATTAGTATTTGCCTTATTAGCAAGTAGTGTATATATCATTGATGAAAGAGAAAAAGGTATTGTTCTCCAATTTGGTGATCCAGTTAAAGTAGATGTTCCTGTTGGAATCCATTTTAAAGTTCCATTTATTCAAAGCGTAAATAAGTATGACGCTAGATTACAAACCTTAGATGAAAGACCAGACAGAGTTATAACAGTAAACGGAAAATACCTTTTAGTTGATTCATTTGTTAAATATAAAATATCTGATGTCCTTACATTCTATAAGGCCACTGCAGGAAGCTTTAATCAGTTAAATTCTGTATTGAGCCAAAGGGTAGAATCTGTTTTAAAAAATCAATTTAGCTCAAGGACAATTGTAGAAGTTGTAGCAGGTGAAAGAGATTTACTAATGTCTATTTTGTTAAGCAATCTTAATAATTCAGTTAATGATTTAGGTGTTGAGATTATAGATTTTAGAGTTAAAAGAATAGATCTTCCACCAGAAGTTAGTAGCTCTGTGTATCAAAGAATGAGAACAGAAAGAAATAGACTGGCTGAGCAATTAAGATCTGAAGGAAAAGAGATTGCCAGAGAAATAAGAGCTGTAGCAGATAAAGATAGGGTTGTTATCCTTGCAGAAGCTTATAAAAAAGCAGAACAGCTAAGAGGTGAAGGTGACGCAGAATCAACTAGAATTTATGCTGAAGCATTTGGGCAAGATCCAGAATTTTATGAATTTACAAGAAGCTTGAAAGCTTATGTTGAAACATTTGAAAATAAATCAGATGTTTTATTAATAGACTCAAATTCAGAGTTTTTTAAATATTTAAACAGTAAGATCGCAGAGTAATCTATTGTCTGAAAATACATTGATCCTCGGACTCCAATGGGGTGATGAAGGAAAAGGTAAAATTGTCGATGCATTAAGTGAAAATGTTCATGCTGTATGCAGGTTTCAGGGCGGACACAATGCTGGCCATACTATAAAAGTTAATGGCAAAAAAACAGTCTTACATCTTACTCCCTCGGGAATACTTCATAAAAATGTTAATTGCTTAATAGGAAATGGAGTTGTTTTAGCTTTAGATGCATTAAATGAAGAGATTGTAGAATTAGAAAATGAAGGCATTGATTTTAATGAAAGGTTTTTTGTTAGTAATAATTGCGCATTAATTCTTCCAAGTCATATAAAGATTGATCAAGTAAGAGATAAAACAGAATCTATTGGTACTACCGGCAGAGGTATTGGCCCAGCATATGAAGACAAGGTTGGAAGAAGGGCTATAAGATTTGGTGACATAGGGGATCAAAATATTCTTGAGGAAAAGGTTAAGAGCTTAATTGAATATCATAATAAAATTCTAGTAGATATTCATAAAGAAAATAAATTTGAAGTTCAGGATATATTTGACTATATAGAGAAATACAAACATTTATATGAAAAATATTCTTGTGATTCATATGAGATTATAGAAAGATGGTCATCAGATGGCCTATCAATGCTTTTTGAGGGCGCACAAGGAACTCTTCTTGATATCGACCATGGTACATACCCTTATGTAACTTCATCTAATACAACAGCTGGCGGAGTTAGTACTGGTCTTGGTATTGGCCCGAAAAATATTCATAAGATAGTTGGTATAACAAAAGCTTATACAACTCGAGTTGGTGAGGGACCGTTCTTAACAGAGTTATTTGATAAAGATGGAGAAATGCTTGCAAAACGAGGCCATGAATTTGGTGCAACAACTGGCAGGCCAAGAAGATGTGGTTGGTTAGATTTAGTTGCGCTTAAGAAGACAATATTTTTGAATTCTGTTACTGATCTATGTCTTACAAAACTTGATGTTCTTGATGAATTTGATGAAATTAAAGTATGCGTTGAATATTCTGATAATCAGCCAATATATAAAACCTTTAAAGGTTGGGGAGAACCTACCTCTCAAGCTAAAAATATTACAGAGTTACCAAAGCTTGCCCAAGATTATATAAATTTTATAGAAGAAAATGTAAAAACTTCTATTTCAATTCTTTCTGTTGGCCCGTCTAGAGACGAAACTATATTTATCTAAAAATTGTATATAATGCGTTACCATAGCTAGGGTAATTATGTTTAATACTATAGAAGAAATCATAGATGATATTTCAAAAGGTAAAATTGTAATCCTTTTGGATGATGAGGATAGAGAGAATGAGGGTGATTTAGTTTGCGCTGCTGAACTTGTAACTCCTGAAATTATCAATTTTATGGCATCTTATGGAAAGGGTTTAATTTGCATGCCTTTATCAGGCGAGAAATGCGATCAACTTAATTTACCTATGATGACTAATTTTAATAGAGCAAGTCATGGGACTGGTTTTACTGTCTCAATAGAAGCCGCATCTGGTATTTCTACAGGAATTTCAGCTGCCGATAGGTCTCACACTATACTTACTGCAGCATCAAATAGTGCTAAATCTTCAGATATAGTTCAGCCTGGACATGTGTTTCCTTTAAGAGCAATGGATGGTGGGGTTTTAAGTAGAGCTGGTCATACAGAAGCCGCAACAGATTTATCTTTACTAGCAGGCCTTCAACCTTCTGGGGTTATATGTGAAATTATGAATGATGATGGAACTATGGCAAGAAGAGATGATTTATTTAAATTTGCTGAAAAACATTCTTTAAAAATAGGGACAATTGCAGATTTAATACAGTATAGAGCAATTAAAGAAAAATCTGTTAGCAAAGAATATGAAAGAGAAGTAAATATATACGATGCTTCTTTTACATTATCAGCTTGGAGGGACAGTATTTTTAATGACATACATTTGGCTTTTGTTAAAGGAAATCTTTCTAAAAAAAGTGTCCCGTTAGTAAGGGTTCAAGCTGTTAATTTAATCCATGATTTACTTGAGCTAGATGAATTTGGATCAAGATTAAGTTTCAAAGATGCCATAAATAAAATAGGCAAAGAAGAAGAGGGTGTTTTGCTATTAATAGGTTCTAATGACAGCCCGGATACAATCGTTAATCATTTAAGGGGCACTAAAGATAAATGGATACCGGATACAAGAACTGCAGGTATTGGATCTCAAATCCTTAATGAGCTTGGATTAAAACAAATTAGATTACTTGCAGCACCTTTAAAGTATCCATCATTATCAGGATTTGATATTGATGTAGTGGGCTATGAAAGATGAGCAAAGAATATTTTTTTGACACCAAGAAACTTGATCAATTAGATAAAAGTAAATTAATTTTTATTGTTTATAGTAAATGGAACTCAGTTTTAGTAAATGAAATGGTTGAGGAATCAAAAAATACTTTAAATCATTATGGGTTCTCAAATATTAGCTTTCTTGAAGTCCCTGGTGCATGGGAGATTCCTTTTGGTTGCTTGAAAGCAATAGAACAAGGCGCAAAAGGAATTATTACTTTCGGCGTAATAATTAAAGGTGAAACCCCTCATTTTGAAATAATTTCTAATACATCAGCTCAAGCTATTATGGATCTTTCTTTACAAAAAAATATTCCACTAGTTAATGGAATTATTGCAGCTAACACATATGATCAAGCACAGACAAGAGCATCTTCGAATAGACTCAATAAAGGCAAGGAAATAACTCAGTCTTTAATTGAGATTTTAGATTTATAGTTTTGAAAGTTAATTTTAAAGAAGCAAAAAAATTAAGAGAAATACTCGTGCAAGCCGTGTATCAGTTCTTATTTAATAATCAAAATACCTCTGAAATTTATGATCAATTTGCCAAAGAACATCAAAATAAAAAAATTAATCTTGAGATTCTAAACTCTAAACTTAAATCAATTGAATTAAATTCCCAGAAAATTAATCAAGCTATAGATAAGACAGATTTTGATATTTCAAAAATAGATCTTATAGATAAAGCGATTTTATATGTGGCTTTTGAAGAAATTATTTTTGGAGAACTTGATCATCCTGTGGTAATTGATGAGGCAATAAGGCTTTCAAAAAAATTTTCAAACCCTGATTCTTTCAAGTTTTTAAATGCAATAATTGATAAGTATATTAAGCTTTAGTTTTTCTTTAGAACTAATTTTATATCTTCACCAACCATCTCTGTTGAATCAATTATGTAATTATTTGTATTTGCTATAGATAGAGGCGATTCTAATGAAAGTGCATCTATTGAATCTTTTCCAAGAAATTTTGGTGATATAAAAAAAATAATTTCGTCAGCTAAATTTTTACTTATAAACGAGGTGAATATCTTGGATCCACCTTCTACTAAAATTGAATTTAGATCATATTTTGATAATTTCTTTAGTAGATCATTTAGTGAATTTTTTTTAGTAAGCTTTATAAAGCTTAAATTATTTGTAAAATTTTGATTCAGCTCCGTTTTTTCATAGTTGTTGGCAAAAATAACCTTTTTGTTATCTTTAAATATATTCATATTTTTTTTTGCAGAATGAGTATTGCCTAAGACTATACTTATAGGCTGCTTAAAAACTTTTACGTCTCTAATATTTAATCTTGGATTATCTTTTATGAGGGTATTTGATCCAATTAACACTGCATCACTTTGAATTCTTAAAAGCTGAACATTCTTGCGAGCTTCCTTAGAAGTGATCCATTTACTTTTTCCATTTTTAAGAGCAATTTTCCCATCAATGGTTTGAGCAATTTTAACCCTAACGTAAGGTTTGTCATTTTTGTGCTTAAAAAAGAAATCCTTATTCATTTCTATTGCCTTCTTTTTTAAAATACCTACTTCAACCTTAATCCCTGATTTTCTTAATATTTTTACTCCATTTCCATTTATTTTTTTGTTGGGATCGAGTGATGCGCAATATACTTCTTTTGGCATTATTTCCAGTAGGGTATTGGTACATGGAGGAGTTTTAGACTTGATAGAGCAAGGTTCTAAAGTTACATATACTTGAGAATCTTTAAGAAGTTGTTTTCCTTTTTTGGAACCAAATTTTTTCAAACAATTTTTAATAGCATTAACTTCTGCATGTGCTCCACCATATTTTTTATGATATCCCTCCCCAATAACTTTGTTATTTTTAACAATAACGCATCCTACTCTCGGATTAGGATTGGTGTGAAATTTTGCTTTTTTAGCAAGATTAATTGCACGAAGCATATAATCTTCTTTTTTCATTTCTTCTTTGATTTTTTTGATTTCTTTTCTTTATTTAATGAGTGGACCTCAGCAGAAAAATCTTCAATATCTTGAAAGTCTCTATAAACAGATGCAAATCGAACATAAGCTACCTTATCTATTTCTTTTAATGCATCCATCATGATTTCGCCAACTTTTAAAGATTGAATCTCTTTTTCTCCATGAACTCTAATTGCACTAAGGATTTTTCCAAAAACTGCATCAATTTGTTCTGTAGATAAAGGGCGCTTTTCTAGCGCTCTTAACATACCTTTTTTGAGTTTAGATCCATCAAAGACTTGCCTTTCTCCATCACTTTTAACAACTTTTGGCATGGCTAGATCAGCAGTCTCATATGTAGTAAATCTTGCATGACAAACTTCACAAGATCTTCTGCGTCTTATTTGAGAGCCATCGGCGATGAGCCTAGAATCGATAACTTTTGTATCTTCGGCCTGACAATAGGGACAAAACATCTATTTATAAACTGGAAACCTTGAACAAAGTTCAGCTACTTTATTTCTTATTTCCTTTTTAAGATCTTCATTTTCCATATCTAAAACAATATCACAGATCCAATTACTTATATCAACTATTTCTTTGTTTTTAAAACCTCTGGTAGTTACAGCAGGTGTACCCAATCTTATCCCTGATGTTACAAATGGAGACTGAGGATCATTTGGAACCGTGTTTTTGTTTGCAGTTATATTTACTGAGCCAAGAGCTTTTTCAGCATCTTTTCCTGTAATATTTTTACTTCTTAAATCTACTAAAATAATATGATTCTCAGTTCCGCCACTAACTACATCAATGCCTCTGCTCATTATTGTTTCCGCCATTAGCTTGGCATTATCTATTACTTGTTTTGTATAAATTTTAAATTCTGGATCAAGCGCCTCTTTGAAACAAATTGCTTTAGCTGCAACAACATGCATTAAAGGGCCACCCTGAGATCCAGGAAAAACCGCAGAATTTAATTTTTTTTCAATTTCAGGATTACTTTTAGCTAAGATTATTCCTGATCTAGGTCCTCTTAAAGTCTTATGTGTAGTTGAGGTAACCACATCTGCATAAGGTACAGGTGATGGATAAAGATCTGCTGCAACTAATCCTGACACATGAGCCATATCAACAAGCAAATATGATCCTGATTCATCAGCAATTTCTCTAAATTTAGACCAATCAACTATTCCAGAAAATGCAGAAAATCCAGCAATTATTAATTTTGGTTTATGTTCAAGAGCTAACTCTCTTACTTGATCATAATCAATATCATGTGTTTCATGGTGTAAACCATATTGAAAGCTTTTATAGTTTCTTCCAGAAAAATTAACTTTTGCTCCATGCGTCAAATGACCTCCATGATCAAGACTCATTCCTAAAATAGTATCACCAGGTTCTAATAGAGCCAGAAAAGCTGCAGCATTCGCAGATGACCCCGAATGCGGTTGAACATTTGCATAAGCAGCACCAAAAAGCTCTTTTGCTCTTTTAATTGCTAAATCTTCAGCGATATCAACATACTCGCAACCACCATAGTATCTTTTGCCTGGATAACCTTCAGCATATTTATTGGTTAGTATTGAGCCTTGAGCTTCGAGAATTCTATTGCTTGCATAATTTTCTGATGCAATTAATTCAATATGATTTTCTTGTCTTGATGACTCTTTATCAAAGGAATTCCATAGCTCTAGGTCATATTCAGAAATTGATTTTTTATCAGAAAAAATAGAATCAACTTGTATTTTTTTATTTTTAAAAATTTTATTTAGCATATTTTAAGTAATAATTTTTTAAGTAAGACTGGAAACAACTATTTTAAATCATCTAAGGGCGTTTGTGCATAAAAGGTTTCTTTCTTTTGGGAAAACATTCAATACATATTGTGCATTCAAGGCCATGACATGCTCTAGCTTGGCAAAATTCTCTACCCCAAAAGATAATTTGTAAATGAAGCTTATTCCAATCTTCTTTTGGAAATATTTTTTTTAAATCTTCCTCAGTTTTTACAACATTTTTTCCATTGGTTAGACCCCACCTTTGAGCAAGTCTATGAATATGAGTATCTACTGGAAAGGCTGGTATTCCAAAGCCTTGACTGATTACAACAGAGGCTGTTTTATGACCAACGCCGGGAAGCTTTTCAAGCTTTTGAATATCTTCAGGAACTTTTGAATCATATTCAGTAACAAGTATTTTAGATAGCCTTTTTATTGCTTTAGATTTTTTTGGACCTAAACCACAAGGTTTTATAATTTTATATATTTGTTTTTCAGTTAACTTAGACATACTTTTTGGATCTGAAGCTTTTTTAAACAGAATTGGAGTAACAGTATTTACTCTTTCATCAGTACATTGAGCTGATAAAAGAACTGCTATTAATAAAGTATATGCATCAGTGTGTTCTAAAGGGACAGGAGTTTTTGGATAAGCTTTATTTAAAATTTTAGAAACTATTTGTGCGCGTTCTGACCTTTTCATAATAATAAAATGTAGCATAATAATATTAATGATGGACAGTAAAAAAATAGAAAGACTTCTTTTAAAATTAAAAGATGTATTTTTAGATGAGACTGAAGAAAATAGAAGAATGTTAGATGTCTATTTTAAATCTATCGAGGGGAGTGTTTCTGATGAAGAGTTAGATTTTGCAAACAATCAGTTGAAGCAAGTTTTAAAAAATCTAGGTCTTGGAATTCTTGTTGTATTACCATTTAGCCCAATAACAATTCCTTATTTAATTAAGAAGTCAAAGGAATTCAACATTGATATTGTTCCTAAATGGTACAAAACTTTTAGTAAAGACGAGGATATATTAGAATAGCTTTTGTAAATTTTTTACTATGGAGAAAATATGAGAAATGCTGTTATTGTAGATAGCGTCAGGACAGGTTTAGCAAAATCATTCAGGGGTGGCTTTAATATGACTAGACCTGATGACATGCTCGCACATATTATCAATGCGATGCTTGAAAGAAACCCTAATTTACCACCTGAAGCTGTTGAAGATGTAATAATGGGTTGTGGGAACCCTGAGGGTGCACAAGGGCATAATGTTGGTAGAAATGCTGCTGTACTTTCAAATCTTCCTATGACTGTAGGAGGTACAACCGTTAATAGGTATTGCTCTTCGGGGCTTCAAACTGTTTCAATGGCTG
Source organism: uncultured SAR86 cluster bacterium (assembly GCA_902559885.1). GTDB lineage: Bacteria > Pseudomonadota > Gammaproteobacteria > Magnimaribacterales > D2472 > CACEJU01. The sequence goes on from CACEJU010000006.1 coordinate 18,450, forward strand.
CATCACAAGTAATGGCTGGTTGTTATGATGCCGTTATAGCTGGGGGAGCTGAAACAATTTCTATGCTGCAAGGAAAGATGAATATGGATAATTTTGTTAATGAAAAATTAGCTCAAGAACATCCTGGAATCTATTATCCAATGGGCCAAACTGCAGAAGTTGTATCAAAAAGATATGGCATTACTAGAGAGATGCAAGACGAGTATGCATATGAAAGCCAAATGAGGACAGCTCAAGCACAACAAGCAGGTATTTATGATGACGAAATTGTTTCAATGGACACCAAAATGCTTCTTATGAATAAAGAAACTGGTGATTCAAAAGTAATTGATGCAACAGTTGATAGAGATGATTGTAATAGACCAGAAACAACACTAGAGGGTTTAGCAAGTCTCAAACCTGTATTTGATCCAGAGAATGGTTCTGTAACTGCTGGTAACTCATCTCAGCTTTCAGATGGAGCATCGGTCACTTTAGTTATGGCTGAAGAAAAAGCTTTAGAGCTAGGTTTAAAACCACTTGCATATTTTAGAGGTTTTACAACAATGGGTTGTGAACCTGATGAGATGGGCATAGGACCTGTTTTTTCAGTACCAAAACTTCTAAAGTCCCATAACTTATCTGTTGATGATATAGATATATGGGAATTAAATGAGGCGTTTGCTGTGCAAGTAGTTTATTGTAGAGATAAATTAGGAATTCCAATGGATAAACTTAATCTTGATGGTGGATCTATCTCAATAGGGCATCCATTTGGGATGACAGGTTCAAGACAAGTTGGTCATATAGTAAGACAGCTTAAAACTCATGATAAGCAGTTTGGAGTTGTAACCATGTGTGTCGGTGGAGGCATGGGTGCCAGCGGATTATTTGAAAGATATCCTGCTTGATCACAGAACAAGAGATACTAGAGTCTCTTAAAATATTAATTAAAAAATCTTCTGAGTTTAACAATGTATTGTTAGGCTCAGGAGATGATGCTGCCATAATTAAAACTAAGGAAGAATTAGTTCACTCATTAGATATTTCTGTTGAGGGAGTTCATTTCTTAGAGGAATTAATACCAGCAGAATACATTGCATATAGATCAATAGCCATAGCATTAAGCGATATTGCGGCAATGGGAGCTTACCCATCTTTTTTTAGCATCGGTCTGACATCTAATAATGAAGATATTAATTGGTATACAAGTTTTAATAAAGGTGTCGAAAGAATTATTGATGAATATCAAATTCCACTTGTAGGTGGAGATATTACTAAAGAAAGAACAAATATTTCTGTTAGTGTATTCGGACACTTATTCAATAAAAATTTAAAAAGATCCACTGCGCAAGTTAATGATGACATCTATATTACAGGACAGTTAGGTCTGGCCAAGAAAGGTCTTATTGAAATAAAGGAAAATGGAATATGTAACTCCCAATTCATTGATGCTTATTTAACACCTAAAGCACAATTTAAAAAATCTAGAGAAATCTCTCCAATTGCAAATGCATGTATTGATATATCTGACGGTCTTTTAAATGATTTAGGACATATATGTAAACAGTCAGGGGTGGGTGCAAATATCTATATAGATGATATACCTATTACCACAGATATTATGGATCTTACATATGGCGATGATTATGAATTATGTTTTACCATTAGCAAAGATAAGTCTTTTAAATATGCTGAGGGAGAATATTTTAAAATTGGTACTATAATAGATTCTAATGAAATTAACATCTTTGATAAAGGCAAGCCCATTGAAATGAAGACAAGGGGCTGGGATCCATTTAAAAAATAATAAATAATGCCCGAAGAATCTAATTTTCCAAATTACAAAAATCCATTTGATTATGTATCAACTTTATTTGGTGTTGGATTAATAAGATTTGCTCCTGGTACTTGGGGAACTTTGTTTAGTGTTTTTTTATGGCTAGTATTTTTTGAAAAATTAAGCTCGAATACAATAGCGGTTTTGTTGGCAGTTATACTAGCCATTGTATGTTGTCATTTTTCTTCAAAAGACCTTAATAATAAAGATCAAAAAGCAATCGTAATAGATGAGCTTGCAGGTATGTGGGTTGCCTTGCTTATATGCTCACCTCTAATTGAAAGCAATTACAATAAAGATGATGTTTATGGATATGTAAATGTATTTATTGTCTTTTTAGCCTTTAGATTTTTTGATATCTTAAAACCGTTTCCAATATCTTATTTTGATAAAAATTTAAAAAATGGATTTGGGATAGTTTTTGATGATTTAGTTGCCGGTATTTTTGCTAGCATCTTCACAATACTTCTTTACAATCTTTTCTAATGAATCTGGATCAAGGCCAGCCATCTCTATCATTTCTTCTCTTGACCCATGCTCGATAAATTTATCAGGAATACCAATTAAGTAACCAGGGGTATTAATTGAATTAAGAGCGCAAAACTCTTGAACGGCGCTTCCTGCGCCACCCATAACAGCTCCATCCTCTATTGTTATGTAAACCTCAGCATTAGGTATTAAAGATTTTAATATTTCTTCATCTAGAGGCTTCACAAACCTCATATCAATTAAAGTGAGATTATATTTTTTGGCAATCGGAATAACATTATGCAATAGGGATCCAAAATTTAATAAGATTTTTTTACTATCACCATTATGAATAGATCTTGCTTTACCAAATTCAACTTCTTTTATACCCTCATCAATTTTTTTATTTGGCCCAGAGCCTCTTGGATACCTAACAGCGGCTGGCCCTTTATGATAAAAAGCCGTTGTTAATAATTTTTTAGTTTCATCTTCATCTGCTGGAGTTAAGATAGAAATATTGGGAACACATCGCATAAAAGCTATATCATAATTACCAGAATGAGTAGGACCATCTTCACCAACTAAACCAGCTCTATCTATAGCAAATGTTACATCTAAGTTTTGGACAGCAACATCATGTATTAATTGATCATACGCTCTTTGTAAAAAAGTTGAGTAGATAGCAACAATTGGTTTTTTATTTTCGCAAGCAAGCCCTGCGGCAAATGTAACAGCATGCTGCTCAGCAATGGCTACATCAAAATATCTATCAGGGTATTTTTTTGAAAACTCAACAAGACCGGAGCCTTCTCTCATTGCAGGAGTGATACCAATTAAATCCTCTTCTTTTGATGCCATTTCAACAATCCAATCTCCAAAGACATCTTGATACTTTTTATTTGTTTTCGATTGCGGTTTGTTAGAAATTTTAGAAATTGCATGATATCCAATCCTGTCAGATTCTGCTGGAGTAAGACCAGCACCTTTTTTAGTAATAACATGTAGAAATTGTGGCCCATCAAAATCTTTTAAATTACCAATTACCTCAGTGAGTTCATTAACGTCATGTCCATCAATAGGGCCTATGTAGTTAAGCCCTAGTTCTTCAAAGATTGTTCCCGGCGCAACCATGCCTTTCATTTGAGTTTCTACTTTTCTAACCAAATGATATGTTTGAGGAAGTTTTTCTAAAAAACTTTTCCCACTTTTTTTAATACCTTTATATAATTTAGAAGCCCAAATTCTTGCAAAATAATTTGATAAACCACCAACATTCTCAGATATTGACATATCATTATCATTTAAAATAATAAGAAGATTAGGCTTTAGATGGCCTGTATGACTAAGAGCTTCAAAAGCCATGCCAGCTGTCATAGCTCCGTCACCAATAACTGCAATAGTTTTTTTATTTGGATTTCCAATAGCCATACCAAGTGCAGCACTTATTGATGTGCTTGAGTGGCCAACGCCAAATACATCATACTCGCTTTCAGATCTCCTAGGAAAAGGAGCAAGACCATCTTTTTTTCTGATAGTTTCAATTTCTTTTTTTCTTCCAGTAATTATTTTATGAGGATAAGCCTGATGTCCAACATCCCATACAATGTTATCCTTTGGAGTATCAAATATATAATGAAGTGCGACTGTAAGCTCTACTACACCCAAGCCTGCTCCTAAATGACCCCCAGATTTTCCAACTGTATACAGAAGAAATTCTCTAAGTTCGTCTGCCAAGGCAGTTAATTGATTTTTATTTAATTTTTTTATGTCTTCAGGAATATTAATTGAATCCAATAAAGGAGTATTAGGTAGATCTTTTGGTATTTCTGAAAAAACCTTCATCAACTTTTCCTAGATATTATAAATTTACCAAGCTCAATAAGTTGCGAGGTATTTTGATATTTATTTAAATCTTTATGCGCTTCATCTATTAGCGAGCTAGCATATTCATATGCTTCATTATGCGTCATTAATGTTGCAAAAGAAGATTTATTATTTTTTAAATCAGAATTTTTATCTTTTCCAATTTCTAAATCACCGACATCTAATAGATCATCTATTATTTGAAATGCCAGCCCATAATTTGTCGAAATTTTTTCAAAATCTTCAAGACATTTTTGATTATCTAAATTTAGTAGAGGAATAATTATTGAGCTTTCTATAAGCTTCCCAGTTTTAAGGCGATGTATTTTTATTAGTTCATCTATATTTAATAATGTCCCTTCATTTTTTACATCAAGATACTGGCCATAAACCATGCCAGACTTGCCGCATGCAGATGCTAAATTATTGATTGCTTTTACCTTATGAGCATTGGATAGATCAGCATCTGAACTAATAACCTCATATGCTAACGCCTGCAATGCGTCACCTGAAAGGATTGCATTCGCTTCTCCAAATTTTATATGTGATGTAGGCTGTCCTCTTCTTACTTGATCATTATCCATTGCAGGTAAATCATCATGAATTAAAGAATAGGTATGCATTAGCTCAATCGCAGTACTTAAATTAACCAATGAATTATTTGATATGTTTTGATTAATATTGCCAGAGGCAAATATTAATTTAGATCTCAATAGCTTACTTTTTGCTAAAGCAGAATAGCTCATCATATTTTCAATATCATTGGCATCACCAATGACATTTTTAATATTTTCTAGTACAAGACTCTCAAGATCTTTGCCCTGCAATTGTGACATAATTTATGATTGTTCAGACTCTATAGCTTCGCCTGAATCCATTAATTTACTAACTTTAAGTTCAGCATCCCTAAGCTGATTTTGGCAATCTTTTACTAACTTAACTCCAGTTTCAAATGATTTGATGGAATCTTCTAAGCTAAGGTTTTCATCTTCTAGCTTTTCTACAATCTTTTCTAATTCTGCCAGTGCAGATTCAAATTCAATTTTATTTTCTTTGTTTGCCATTCATGTATTGTAAAGTATTAGTTATAACTTTTTATAAGTTTTTTAACATCATTTCTAAGAGCATAGGGCAAAGCAAGCACAGCAGGCGTTAGTATCAAGGTAATAAAAGTGCTAAAACCCAAACCAAATACTATGGATACAGCTAGGTTTGACCACCAATCTACAATGGGGCTTCCAAAAAATATATCTCTATTCAATATATCAATACTCATCCCAAGCGCTAATGGCAACAACCCGTATATTGTTGTTGAGGATGTTAGAAGTATTGGTCTTAGTCTTTGCTTACATGCATTAATAATATGAATTGATTTTTCAATATGAGGTGATTCATTTTTTAATGCATTAAAAGTATCAATTAGTACAATATTATTATTTACAACAATTCCAGCCAAAGTAACAATTGATATTCCAGTCATAGTTGAACTAAATGCTTTGCCAGTTATAAGAAGGCCTAAAAGAACTCCAATGAAAGAAATCACAACCGATAATAAAATTATAATTGCTTGATAGAAGCTATTAAATTGCGTTACCAACAGAATTAACATTATAAATACTGCGGCTATACCAGCATTTTGAAGAAAAGCATTCACCTCATCAGTTTCCTCTTGCATTCCTTCAAATGCATATGAAACACCATTTTCAAGGTTAACCTCCTTTAGCAGTTCTTTAATTTCAGCAACTTTACTATCAACTGCAGACTCATCAACAGTTGCAGCATTTATTCTGAAGTAATATTTTCCATTTTGCCTTGAGACTTTTTCTCTATTTTCTTTGGGAATAACATTAATAAATGAGCTAACTGGAACAGAGCCATTTCTAGTAGTCACATTTAGATCACTTATTCCAGTTAAAGTTCTATCTGATTTAGGAAATCTAACTCTAATCTCAACTTCTTCCTTAGCATCATCCGGTCGAAATTCTCCAGCCTTAAACCCTGAAGTTAACATCTGAACCAAGGCTCCAACGTCACCAATGCTTACCCCAAGTTGAGCAGCTTTTTGTTTATCTACTTCAACACTCCACTCAACTGCAGAGTATGCATTGCTTGAAAAAATATTAGTAAGTCCACTAACTTTTGATCTTATTTTGTTTTCAATTTCAATTGCAGCATTTTTTGCAGATTCTTCTGTTAAGCCATAAATAGATATTTGTATAGGAGAGCTAAATGATGGACCACCAAGATCTGGTTGAGCTTCAACAATTATTCCTGGTATATCACTCGTTCTTTCAGTTACCATTTGCATGACTTCTAAGCCTGAAATATCTCTTTGAGCAGTCGGAACAATTTCAACAAACCCACTTCCTACTTTATCAGATCCGCTTCTCCACCATTCAGTTCCAGCTCGTAAATAAACACTTTGAAGCTCTTCTATTTTTATTAATTCTGCTTCAACATCTTGAATAATTTCTTTTTTTTCAGTTGAGGATAAGTTTCCTCTACCTCTAATAGATATTTCTGCTTTGACCGGATCTACAATTGCAAAATATACTGTACCTTTGCTGTAGTATGAGTAACTTACTAATATAAAAGAGAGAATTGCCCCAATACAGATAATTGTTTCAATTGGGTTTTTAACAAATTTCTCAATTTTGTTGCCGTACCAATCAATTATTTTAGTAAAAGTTTTATTATCTTTTCCTAGTCCACCTTTTCGCTGGCCAAAGTTAGCACCCATAACTGGAGTCAAGATTAAGGAATAAAATAATGATGAGCACAAAACTATAATTACTGTAATTGGTAAATATTTCATAAATTGACCAGTAAATCCTGGCCATACAAGGAGGGGAGTAAATGCAGCTATAGTTGTTGCTGTGGATGAAAGAATAGGATAAAACATTCTTTTTGATGCTCCTCTATATGCCTCTTTTCTTGTTAACCCTTCTGAAATCTTCTTATCAGCATATTCTGTGACAACAATAGATCCATCAATCAACATACCCATTCCAAGAAGTAATCCCATCATCACAAGGAAGTTTGCTTCCATTCCAAAAGCATGAAGAACAAGATAAGTCATTAAGAAGCAAAAGGGTATTGATAGACCCACAAGCATGGAAACTCTTATTCCCATTGTTGCTATTACTAAGATCATAATAAGTATTACAGCTGCAATAATATTCCCATTAAGCTCTTTTACCATCTGAACTGCATAAATTGAATCATCATCAGTTATGATAAGCTCAAGATTTGGGGGTAGTTTATTTTCATATTTATTAACGATGTCTCTGATACCTCTCGAGGCATCAATAGCATTTGCGCTGGTGCGGAGTGTAATTTCTAAAGATACAGCATCTTGACCATTTACTCTTACATATGAATCATAGTCTTTAAATGTTCTTCTGATTTCAGCGATATCTTGAAGTGTTACAACTGCATTTGGAGTTACTTTAATAGGGATTGAATATACATCTTGAGCTGTCTCTATAACACTAGGCACTTCTATATTAAAACTACCTTTTTCGGCATCCTGCTTACCACCAGGAATTATCAAATTATTATTAGAAACTGAATAATAAATATCAGAAAGCGTTACTCCAAGAGATTCCATTTTGGATTTATCAATAACTCCTTCTAAAACCTCATCTGGAGCACCAGAAAGATTTGCACCCAATATCTCTTCTAAAGACTCTATACGCTCTTTTAATTCTCGAGCATGAAATACTTTTTGTCTTAACGAACCATTTCCTACGATACTTAAATTCATAACAGGGAAATTTGATTCGTTATATTCTTCTATAATTGGATCTTCTGCTGATGGAGGTAGCTCATTTTTAATTTCTTCAACTCCTTGTTTAATATCTACAAGAGCTTTATCTATGTCATAACCAACTTCAAATTCTAGAAAAACTCTGGAAAAACTTAGAGTGCTATCAGACCTTATGCTTTTGAGACCAGGAACAGAATTTAATCTATTTTCAAGTGGTCTCGCAATTAACCTTGATGTGTCATCTGGAGAGGCTCCCTCTAAAAAGACAGCAACGGTCACAAAAGGCAAAGTTACATTTGGACTTGCTGCTATAGGGATATTAACTCTAGAGTATGAACCAACAATAATTATTAATACAGCAAAAAGAAGGGTGGTTTTAGTTTTTTTTAATGCAAAATCTATAATGTTTTTCATAGGGCATTAATGAGAACTGCTTGACCTTCTTCTACAAAACCTTGTCCCTCAACTATAAGATTTACACTGCTTGGAAGGCCGGCAACCCATAAACCATCATTTGAATCTTCAAATATAATGACTTCAGAAAATTGAACTATATTGTCATTATTAACATATCTAACACCAAGTTTACCTTCATCACTCAAGACTAGAATTGAAGATGGAATTTTATGAGCAATTACCTTATCAATATATATTGTCATATTGCTAGTTATTCCATCTCTTATAAGACCATTTTCATTAGGTATTTCTGATTCAACTAAAAATGTTCGCGTTGCATTATTTGCGCTTTTGGATACAAAACTTAATTTACCCTCTATTGTTTGGCCAGTAATAAGATCTAATTTAACCTTCTGATTTTCCCTTACTTTATTTATTTGAAACTCGGGCACTTCAGCAATGAATATTATTGGATCAAGTTGAATAATAGTTGCACAAATTTGACCTTTTTGAAGATAATTTCCTGGTTTTACAATATTTTCAATATAACCATCAAATGGCGCCTTTACTTCGGTTCTATTTAACTCAACAACCCCTAAACTACATAATACAAAATCTTTTTTTATGTTCGTGCCTTGCCTTGCACCAATTGAGACAACTTCACCTGACGTCTTTGCTTTAACTTCAACTCTTGCTTCAGATCTTGTTGTTGATTTAAGTCTAATTTTTGGTTGATATTCTTGTGATTCACTTTGCTGAACAGCAACTTTGAATAAAGATGGCTCTTTTTCAGGAATTATTTCTTCTTCAACAAAAATTGCTGATAGCATCCAGAAGATTACAACAATTAATATGTAAGAAGCTATTCTTATATTTTTATTCATGGGCCGCATATTCTACATTTCTAATGTTTACATCGCAAACATTTATAATATAGACTAAATTAGATGATTTTGGTTCAGATTTTATATTTTTCTCTTAGTTCTTCAAAAAGATTTTTATTAAATTTTTTTCTTTTTTCTTCTGAAGGGACTATTTTAGAAATTTTAAAATTTTTACCTTTAAGCAGTTCTTTCTTGAAACGATAGAATTGATTTTTAAATTCGTTAAATGAATTTGTATCCGAAGAATTTATCTTACTCCAACCAACCTCTCTTCCAACATGATAGATCATAGGATGAGACCATTCAAAGTTTTGCCTTGGAGAGAAAGATTTTCTGCATTCATTATATGCATCTCTAATTGATGGCAAGCCATTAATGTCTTTATGGTCCATGCAATTTTTTAGCATTTCGTTGATAGTTGGCATATATGGGCTTTTTAGAATTAGCTCGTCTGCTACCATATCAATTACATCTGCCGAATAATCTTTAAGTGATTTAGCCCATAGGATTTTTGCATTATCAATTTTTTCTTGAGCATCATATATCCTTAGAAATTGGTAATGATAAGCTAGTTCAAACTTTAAAAATAAGTTATTAATAGCATCAATAAGCTGCTGTTTATTAAAATTCGAGCTTATCTGACCAGGAGCTTTCTGATTTTTTTTCTGAATTGATTTCTGAATGCTCTCTTTTTTTATAAATTGATTTATCTTTTTCATTTTTAATATTATTGATAATACTCTTTCTTTTTACATGTTCAATAAATTTTGAATTCCATGTATTATTTGCAATTCCACTATCACGCCAATAAATTATAAATTCTTTAAGATGGCGCATGGCCTCGTCTTTCGTAATATTTGATAAATGTAGAACATCAAATACGTCCTCTGATGGAACCCAATCTTCATTAATAACATAAGGAAGGCCTTTATTCTCAGTATTTTCTTTTGCCCATTCTCTTCTTATAAAATCTATAAAGATTTTATTCCAATTATCTTTGTTTTGTTTTTTCTCAATCCAGAAGATCTTAAATTCCTTTAATTTATTATTTATAAATTCAGCAGGAATGTTTCCAAATGCCAAGACTTCATAAGCTTCTAGATCCGGTTTCCATTTATTATCTATAGCTTTCAAATGCCTCTGATTTTTTGAAGGCACTCTTAGTTGATGAATATTTGAAGTTTTATCATTTATTTGAATGAGTTTTAGTTTTATTAGTTTATTCAAACTATCCTCAAGAGTGGTTAGGTTATTAATGAATGAAAGATCTTGATTAAGAATTTTTATTAAGTCCTGAGCATTATTTTTTAATAAATCTGGATTTTTTTGAATATATGCAAGGATTATTGCTGGTTCAAGGCCTATGGTTTCAGCAATTTCTTTGACGAAGTAGATGTTTTCATTGTCTTTCAAGCCTTTAATTTCCTTCTTGCTTGAACAGCCTCACTTAGTGTTTGTAGACATGTTTCAGTATCTTCAAATGCCATACATGCATCTGTAATACTTTGGCCATATTTTAAATCATCACTAATTTTTTGATTTCCCTCAAAGAGATGACTTTCCATCATTACACCTCGTATATAAGAATTAGCATCTCTTATCTGATTTGAGATATCTTCGATTACATTCATTTGCTGTTTAAATTGTTTCTTACTATTTGCATGACTTGCATCAACCATTATTGATGGGTTTACTTGAGCTTCATTTAATTTTTCTAAAACATGATTCACAGACTCTTTTTCATAGTTGGGTTCACTGCCACCTCTTAGGATTATGTGAGCATCAGAATTCCCTGATGTTTTGTATATAGACACCATTCCTTCTTTGGTATTTGAGAAAAATACATGTGAATGATTTGCAGCCTTAATACCGTCAACTGCTGGCTTTAGAGCCCCAGTAGTTCCGTTTTTAAAACCAATTGGACACGATAGACCTGAGGCAAGCTCTCTATGTATTTGACTCTCAGATGTTCTAGCACCTATTGCACCCCATGAAATTAAATCTGCAACAAACTGAGGAGATATAGGGTCTAAAAATTCTGTTCCAATAGGAAGCCCCATTTCAGAAATTTTATATAGAATAGATCTTGCTAAAAAGAGCCCCTTGTTTGCATCAAATGTGTTATTTAGGTCAGGATCATTGATTAGGCCTTTCCATCCTACTGTTGTTCTTGGTTTTTCAAAATATACTCTCATTACAATTAATAAGTTTTCAGAAAATTTTTCTCTAGCCACTTTAAGCTTTTCAGCATACTCAAGAGCAGATTTTTCATCATGTATGGAGCAAGGTCCACATATAACAACCAACCTATCATCCTTGCCATGTAAAATTTGACTTATTTCATTTCTAGTACCATAAACAAGACCAGAAGTTTCTTCCGTTAAAGGATATTTATCAATAACCTTGCTAGGTGTGACTAAGTCTAATTTTTCTACAATTCTTGTGTTATCAGTTAAATAATTCATTTGTATATTTTTTTTATCTTCTAGACTGCCTAATCTTAATGGAATATTTATAAAAATATAGAAGAAAAATAATATTTATAAGGTTTTTTTAAAAGTCTATTTTAAAGACAAAAATTTAATTGAACCAATTAACACAATATGTTGTATTAATAAGGCTATAACCTTACACTATGTAGTGTTTATTATGCAAAATATAGCTAAAAACCAACTAGAAATTCCTTTAGTTAAAGGTCAACCGTTTGACTCTATTCCAGACGACTTATTTATTCCGCCAAATGCTCTTGAGTTAGTGCTCGAATCCTTTTCCGGACCAATGGATTTATTGCTATATCTTATCAAGAAAGAAAATATTGATATATTAGAGTTAGATGTATCTGCTATTACTGATCAATATATTGAGTATATTGAATTAATGGATGCGCTTAAGTTTGAATTAGCTGCTGAATATTTAGTAATGGCTGCTACTTTAGCAGAGATAAAATCCAGGGTTATGCTACCAATAACTGAAGAGGATGAAGACGAAGAAGACCCTAAGCTAGCTTTAATTGCAAGACTTCAAGAGTATCAAAGATACAAAACAGCGTCTGAAAACATTGCCATGCTTCCGCTGGTTGATAGAGACTTTTTTGTTGCAAGTGCTGCTGCACCAAAAATTAAACAAAAAGAGCCCTCTATTGAAATTTCCATTAAAGATATTGCAAATACTATGCAAGAAATTCTTGAGAGGCCAAAGCTTACAAATAGTCACCATATTGATTTTGAAGAGTTATCAACACAAGAAAGGATTCAAATTTTACTAGAAATCTTAAATCAAAGAGAAATCATTAGCTTCTCACAGACGCTTAGAAAAAAAGAAGGTAAAAAGGGAGTTGTAGTTACATTCTTAGCTTCATTAGAGTTAGCCAAAGATGGTTATGTAACTCTTGTCCAAAATAAATCAGATCAAATTTATCTTAGATCTAATAATGCAAAAGGAGCCTTATAGTGAAAAATAAAATTATTAATACTGTTGAAGCTTTGTTATTGGGAGCTGGACGACCAATGAAATTATCAGAAATTAGATCAATTCTTGAAGCTAGCGGCATTTTGGTTGAATTATCTGACATCAAAAGAGCTATTAATGATCTTGAGGTTAGGCATTCAGGGTCTTCAATGGAGGTTGTTGAAGTTTCATCTGGATATCGATTAAAAGTCAAAGATGATTTTTCAGAATCACTAAGCCATTTATGGAGTGAAAAAAATGCTCGTTTATCTAAGGCTTTATTAGAAATTATTTCAATCATTGCATACAAACAGCCAGTCACAAGAGGTGATATTGAAGAAATAAGAGGAGTTCATGTCAGTACTAATAGCATAAGATCATTGTTAGAAAGAGAATGGATTCAAGTCTCAGGTTTTAGAGATACACCTGGTAGACCAGCACTTTATAAAACAACTAAGAAATTTCTAGATGACTTGAATCTAAAAAATATATCAATGTTGCCTAAACTTCCTGAAGTTATTCAAGAAAAAGATTTATATTCTGAAGTTGTATAATTAGATGCAAGAAAGATTGCAAAAATTTCTTGCAAACTCTGGCTTGGGATCAAGAAGGTATTGCGAGTCCTTAATTAAAGAAGGAAAAATATTAGTAAATGGGAAGGTGGCTGAACTTGGATCTAAAGTTGGATTATCTGATGAGATTTTCTACGAAGGCAAAGTCATTTCAAGAACTATATCAGATCTTAAGGTTATCTTACTAAATAAGCCTGAAGGGGTTCTATCTTCAAATTCAAAAGAAAAAAACAGATCAATAGTATTTGATTTTTTGCCTGAGAATGAGGGTAGAGAATGGATTTCAATAGGAAGATTAGACATTAACTCATCTGGATTAATGCTTTTTACCAATAATGGTGGTTTTGCAAATTATTGTATGCATCCGTCAAATGGTTTTGATAAAGAGTATTTGGTTAGAGCCCGCGGTAATTTTAATCAAAAAGTAAAAGATTCAATGCTCAATGGCATTAATTTAGATGGAGAAATTTATAAATTTTCAGATATAGTTGAAGGTGAAAAAAAAGGCACCAATCAATGGTTTTCAGTTTGCCTTATAAGTGGTAAAAATAGAGAAGTTAGAAAGATATTTAATGCTTTTGATCTTGAAGTAAGTAGACTAAAAAGAACAAGGCTTGGGCCTATATTTCTGCCATCAAACTTAAGGCCAGGAAAGTTTTTAGAGTTGTCAAATAAAGAAATACAATCAATTAAAGACTATCACCAAAGCTAATAAAATTAATTTCTTTTTGATTGCTTTTTTTTGAAAAGAACCACAGATAATAATCATTAAGGTCTTCTGCCGACTTAAGATTATTTGGATCTTCTGCAGGATATGCAGCACTTCTCATCTTTGTTCTAGTTGCACCAGGATCAAAACTAAAAAATTTAATTGAAGATGAACCTTCAAATTCCTCTGAAAAGATTTCTTGCATTGTTTTTAAGGCAGCCTTAGAGATGCTGTAAGCTCCCCAAAAGGCTCTTCCTTTGTGAGCTACACCGGAAGAGGTTAGGATAACTCTGCCATTATCAGCCTCCTTTAAACTGGGTAATAGATACTTAGTTAATAGGAAAGGCGCTGTTAAATTAACCCGCATTAATTTATCCCAATCATCTAAAGAATAATTTTCAAGACTGGTAAGTTTACCTAGTTCAGCTGCATTATGGATTAACCCGTGAAGAACACCATACTCATCTGAAATAGCATCAGCTATTTCTTTTGCACCATTATCACTAATTTGATTAAGATCACACTCTAATATTAGAGGCTTGGTATCAGTGTTTTCTATAATATCGTCATAAATTTTATTTAACTTTTCTTCATTTCTGCCCAGTAAAATAATATTAGCGCCATGGGAACTATATAGTTTTGAAATCTGTGCACCAATTCCATCAGTGGCGCCTGTAATTAAAATATTTTTATTTTTTAATAACATTGATTAGCTCCATTGGACTTCCAATAGTTTTGATATTTTTGTAATTAAGTAAGTTCTCAGAGTAACCATATCTACAACCAATAGGTATTACAGATGCATTAATTGCTGCATCAATGTCTTTTTGGTGGTCGCCAATATAAAAAGTATCACCAACCTCAAAATTTAGTTCTTTACAGGCTCTAAGAATTCCCTCTGGATCTGGTTTTGATGCAGATAAATCTTCTGGGCATATTAAGAGTTTAGAGGATTGTAATATATTGAAATATTCCACTAATGGTTTTGCAAATCTAGCAGGTTTATTTGTAATAATTCCATATTGTATATTTTTTGTATTTAAAAACTTAATTAGATCTTCTACTTCATCAAATAAATGAGACTGGTTGGTAAGATTTTCATAATATATTTCTAAGAAATCATCCCTTAACTTTAAAAGTATCTCTTCATTTGATAAGTCATCAAATGCGATTTTGATAATTTTTAAAGACCCATCTGAGACAAAGTTCCATATCTTATTTAGCTCTATAGGATCTCTATTGTTCTTTTTCAAAAGGATATTTATTGAAATTAGAAAATCTGGAGCTGTATTTACTAAAGTACCATCAAGATCAAAAAGGACAAGTTTAGAATTATTTAGATGCATGGATTAAATAATTTACTCCAAGATCATTGTTGAGGTTTGCTTTATGAGTAATTGGATTATAAAACATACCCTTAGATTCTTTGAAGTTACCGCCTCCATCTCTAATAAATTTAGCAAGTTCAGATGGCCTGATGAACTTTGAAAATTCATGAGTTCCTTTAGGTAAGATATTAAAAAGATATTCTGCACCCACAATAGCTGTTATCCATGATCTAGGATTTTTATTAATAGTAGATAGAAATAGTTGCCCATTGGGTTTTAAAAGGCTAATACATGCTTTTACTAATGCTCTTGGATCAGGCACATGCTCAAGTACCTCAAGACAACAAACAACATCATATTTTTTATCGCTTGTTGCCAAAAGCTCCTCTGCTGTTATTTCAAGGTATGTAATATCTTTGTCATTTTCTTTAGCATGAATTCTTGCTACCTCTAAGGAAGGGCCAGCTGCATCAATACCAGTAACTTTAGCCCCTAGATCAAAAAGACCTTCCGACAAAATTCCACCACCACATCCAACATCAAGAACTTCAAGACCCTTAACATTAATTTTTGATTGAATATAATCAACCCTTACAGGGTTAATGATATGCAGTGGTTTAAATTCACCTGAATTGTCCCACCATTTTTCAGCAAGCTCAGAAAATTTTTTTACTTCATTCTCATCGATATTCATAGGCGCTATTGTAACCTCTTTTTTTAAACCAAAAAAATATAATAAATTTATGATATTTGTAGCAAAACTACATAAAAAAATATTAGTTTTTAACTAAAATTAGCTTATTTTTGAATTAATTGACTTTTACTTAGACTTATTATTAACTGCACTACATAAGCCTTAATAAATAATTATGATAATAGCTGCACTAAAAACTATTGATACAAAAGATCAGCGTTCAGTTATTCATCCTGATACTATTCAGTCTTTAGTTAATTTAGAAGCACAAATATACTGTGAAAGCGGTATCTGTAACGGAATAAACATCAATGACGATAGCTTAAAAAATAAGGAAATCTCAATTCATTCCAGGTTAGATTGCATTAAAAATGCAGATTTATTAATAACTCCAAATGCTTTATCAAGAGAAGAATTAGAGCAAATGAAAACTGGAAGTTCTCTCATAGGCACAGTCAATCCATTCAATAACATAGCTCTAATAAATAATTGCAAAGAGCTTAATATCAATTTAATAAGTATGGAATTTGTTCCTAGGATAACGAGAGCTCAAAAAATGGATGTTTTGAGCTCGCAAGCAAATTTAGCAGGATATGCGGCCGTAATTGAGTCTGCGCAACACTTATCCATTGGACTTCCTATGATGATGACAGCTGCTGGGACTCTTAAGCCTGCAAGAGTATTTGTAATTGGAGTTGGCGTTGCTGGACTTCAAGCAATAGCAACTGCTAAGAGATTGGGTGCAAGAGTCGAAGCTTTTGACACCAGAGATGTAGTTGAAGAGCAAGTAAATTCGCTTGGTGCTAAGTTTGTAAAGATTGACTTAGGAGAAACCGGTCAGACTGATCAAGGCTATGCAAAAGAATTAACGCCTGAGCAGATTCAAAAACAAAAAGACCTTCAATCTGACGTATGCAGCAGATCTGATATTGTTATAACCACAGCTCAATTGTTTGGTAGACCTGCTCCAAAATTAATTGATGACGCAACCATTAAAAAAATGAAACCCGGAAGCGTTATTTTTGATATGGCTGTTGAATCAGGCGGAAATGTAGAGGGTTCAGTAGCAGATGAAATTATAATTAATAATGGTGTAAAAATTATTGGCATTTCAAATCTTGCTTCAAAAGTAGCAAACCATGCATCATTCGCCTTGTCTAATAATTTTAATAATTGGATTTCAGAATTCTTTAATAAAGAGAATCAGGAGATTGAATTTAATTTCGAAGATGAAATTATAAAAAGCAGCGTTTTGGTATATGAAGGCAACATTAAAAATGAGAGGTTTGCATAATGGAATCACTAATTTTACTTGGATTTGTATTAGTATTATCTATATTTTTAGGACTAGAATTAATTTCAAAAGTACCTAGTACTCTTCATACACCTTTAATGTCAGGTGCAAATGCAATTTCTGGTATTGCTCTTGTTGGAGCATTAACATTAGCTCAAGACAGTCAGCTTCAAACGGCTTTAGCTTTTTTTGCAATTACATTTGCATCAATAAATGTTTTTGGAGGTTATCTGGTAACCAATCGAATGTTAAAAATGTTTAAGAAGAAATAGTATGCTTAATCAAATTGACATAAACACCATACAAAATCTTATATACATTATTGCATCTGTTATGTTCATTTATGGTATCAAGATGCTTGGAAAAGAAGCTACAGCTGTAAAAGGAAATTTTATCTCAGCATTAGCAATGTTTCTTGCAGTTGGTATAACAGTGGTAGGAGTCATTAATCCATTAATTATTTTAGGCGGCATAGCTCTTGGAGCTATAGTAGGATCTGTAATAGCTATCAAAGTTAAAATGACATCTATACCAGAAATGGTTGCTCTATTTAATGGTTTTGGAGGATTAGCAACATTTTTTATAGCATGGTCTGAGCATAATTCAGGCATTGAAAATATATTACAAAATTCTTTGGTCATTTTAACTTTAGCGATAGGTGGTATTACCTTTACTGGAAGCTTGATAGCTTTTGGAAAACTTTCTGAAAGATTAAAAATAGATAAAGCATCAATCATTACTAAAACCTTTACTACTATTTTTTATGCTGCAATCTTATATTTATTAGCCTCATTATTAGTCTTTCCGTTAATAGATATTAGCTTTGATTATTTTACTATTCTGATAATTTTAGTGCTTCTTGCTGGTATTGGTTTTGTGCTTCCTATAGGTGGAGGCGATATGCCAGTTGTTATTTCTTTATTAAATTCCTTCTCTGGCATAGCTGCTGCATTCGCAGGGCTCTTATTATTTAATAATGTTTTAATAGTTGCGGGATCTCTTGTTGGTGCTAGTGGTTTAATTTTAACCATTATCATGGCAAAAGCTATGAATCGATCAATAAGTAATATTTTATTTGTTGGTTATGCTAGCGCATCCAAATCTTCATCAAGCAAAGAACAAGGAGAGGTCAAACCAATATCAGTTGCTGATGCATACTTAATTTTAGAGAATGCATCAAGTGTATTAGTTGTTCCTGGTTATGGTATGGCGGTTGCACAAGCCCAACATACTGTTAGAGAGTTAGGCGAGTTGCTTGAAGAAAATGGTACAGAAGTAAAGTATGGCATTCATCCTGTTGCTGGAAGAATGCCTGGTCACATGAATGTTCTTTTAGCTGAGGCAAATGTTCCATATGATGTGCTTGTTGAACCTGATGATGTCAATCCTATGATGGATACAGTTGATGTTGCTTTGGTAATTGGTGCTAATGATGTTGTTAATCCATCAGCAACTGAAGAACCTGGAAGTCCAATATATGGAATGCCAATAATTGAAGTTAATAATGCCAAAACTGTATTTGTATTAAAACGCTCAATGTCATCTGGTTTTGCAGGTGTTCAAAATCCTTTATTTTTTAAAGAAAATACTAGAATGCTTTTTGGTGATGCAAAAGAGTCTATAAGTGGCCTAGTTTCAGAGTTTAAAGACTGATAAAATAGTTTTTTATTTACACATTTAGGGATACTTCTTGAAAATTATTGTAGTTAGCGGTGGTTTTGATCCTATTCATTCAGGCCATATTGCATATTTTAAATCTGCAAAAGAACATGGAGATAAATTAATTGTTGCCCTGAATAGCGATCATTGGCTTGAAAACAAGAAAGGCAAAGCCTTTATGCCTTTTATTGAAAGAAAAGAAATTATTGAAAATTTACGCTCAGTTGATCAGGTTATTGATTTCCCTGATGACGATCTTGGATCTGCAATTGGTGCTCTAAATAAAGTTAAAAAACTATATCCTAATGATGATATATATTTTGCTAATGGTGGAGATAGAGATAAATCAAATATTCCAGAAATGTCGGTAGATGGTATAGAGTTTTTATTTAGCGTTGGCGGAGATGATAAAAAAAATTCATCTTCATGGATTCTCAAAACTTGGCAATACTATAAAGAAGAAAGATTGTGGGGTAAATTTTATAATCTTTTTGAGGATACTGATGTAAAAGTTAAAGAACTAGTAGTTGCTCCTGGTAAAGGAATGAGTTTCCAAAGGCATTTTAAAAGGCATGAGATATGGCTAGTTAGCAAGGGATCATGTGAAATTAACTATAGTAAAGACAGTCCTGATAACAGAAAATCAGTTGTTTTGAAAAAATTTGATTACTACCATGTGCCTCTTAAAGAATGGCATCAAATTACAAATCCTTATGATGAGCCATGTCATATTATTGAAATTCAATACGGCGAGGCTGTGGTTGAAGAAGATATAGAGAGAGTTGATTATTACAACCCACTTTAAGCTAAAAATTCATAAATAATCGTGGTAAAATATAGCCTTAATTAGGGCAATTATTACTATTAAATTTTATTTCAAAATAAGGCAATCACAATGACAGATTTCGCAAAGGAAATTCTTCCAGTAAGTATAGAAAATGAGCTTAAGCAATCGTATTTAAGCTATGCATTAAGTGTCATTCATGGAAGAGCATTGCCTGATATAAGAGATGGATTAAAGCCGGTTCACAGAAGAATTCTTTATGCAATGTATGATCTTAAAAATTCATACAACAAACCTTATAAAAAATCTGCTAGAGTCGTTGGAGATGTCATTGGTAAATACCATCCTCATGGCGATTCAGCTGTTTACGATGCCATGGTGAGAATGGCACAGGACTTTTCAATGAGATATACCCTTGTTGAAGGCCAAGGTAACTTTGGTTCAATAGATGGAGATCCTCCTGCAGCAATGAGATATACAGAGGTTCGCATGGCTAAGATCACAGATCAAATGCTAGCTGATCTTGAAAAGGAAACAGTATCTTTTTCAGAAAATTATGATGGTAGTGAGCATATTCCTGATGTGCTTCCTACAAAAATACCAAATCTTTTAATAAATGGTTCTTCTGGAATTGCTGTTGGGATGGCAACAAATATACCTCCACATAATTTAACTGAAGTTATCAATGCTTCAATTAATCTTATAAATAATCCAAAGACCTCAATAGATGAAATTATCAAGGATATTTCGGGACCAGATTTTCCAACAGGCGGTATTATTGATGGAAAGGCGGGCATCTATGAAGCTTATAAAACTGGTAGAGGAATAATTCATATTAGATCGAAAACTTCTATTGAAGAGGATAAGAATGGCAAACAGTCATTAATAATTCATGAAATTCCCTATATGGTAAATAAGGCAAGAATGTTAGAAAAAATTGCAGAACTAGTTAAGGACAAGAAAATTGAGGGTATTACTGAAATCAGAGATGAATCAGATAAAGATGGCTTAAGAGTAGTAATTGAAGTAAGAAAAGGTGACTCTGTTGAGGTTCTTGAAAATAATCTTTTTGCTCAAACTCAGCTAGAACAGTCATTTGGTATCAATTTTACGGTTCTTGTTGATGGGCAGCCTAAAGAGGTTGATATAAAAGAAATTTTAAGTGCTTTCGTGAAGCACAGAAAAGAGATAATTATCAAACGAACCAAATATGATCTTAAGAAAACAAAGGAAAGAGGTCACATAGTTGAAGGCTTGATGGTTGCTATCGCAAATATTGACGAAGTTATTCAAATAATCAAAAAATCAAAAGATCCAAAGATTGCTGCAGAAGCCTTGTGTAAAAAACTTTGGAAAGCTGGACCGGTTGAAGCTATTTTGAAAAAAGTTGGCAAAGATGCCTGTAAGCCATCTGGAATTTCAAAAGATGCAGGAATTTCAGGAAAGAAATATAAACTTTCCAAAGAACAAGCCAAAGCAATTCTTGAATTAAGGCTAGGAAGATTAACTGGCTTAGAACAAGATAATTTAAGCAAAGAGTTTAATGAAATAATTAACAAAATTATTGAACTACAAAAAATACTTGATGATAAAGATACATTAAAAGCTTTAATGATCTCTGAGCTCGATGAAATTAAAAATAATTTTGGTGACGAGAGAAAAACAGATATCAATGATACTAGAAGAGGCATTACGAATGAGGATTTAATACCTGAAGAAACTCGCGTGCTTACAGTATCAAGAAGTGGTTATGCTAAAACCCAACCTCTTGATGAATATCGTGAGCAAAGGAGAGGCGGCCAAGGCAAGGCAGCGGCTTCAGTGAAAGAAGAAGATTTAATACAAAATTTATATGTCTTAAGCAGCCATGATCAGATACTTTGTTTTACAACCAAGGGTAAAGTCTTTTGGCTAAAGGTATATGAAATACCGGTTGCCTCAAGAACATCCAAAGGCAGACCACTTGTTAACATGTTAAAGCTGGATGATGATGAAAGAGTAAGCGATATTCTTCCTGTAAATGATTTTAGTGATGATCAATACATTTATATGGCAACAAAGAAGGGTACCAATAAAAAATCTAATCTAAGCTTTTTTGCTAAAAAGTATAAATCAGGAATTAAGGCAATTAATTTAGATGATGATGATAGGTTAATTGGTACGGCTATAACAAATGGCCAAGATGAGATTTTACTAGCCTCTTCATCAGGAAAATTAATAAGATTTCATGAGTCAAAAGTAAGACCAATGGGCAGAACCGCAAGAGGTGTTAGGGGTATAAAGCTAAAGAAAGGTGAGAGCCTTATATCTTTAATGGTCGCAGATAACACTAAAACTGTTTTGTGTGTTTCAGAAAATGGTTATGGTAAGAAAACAAAATTAGATGATTTCCCTACTCATAATAGAGGCGGCCAAGGCGTAATCTCTATAAAAACCTCAGAAAGAAATGGCCTCATGGTTTCAGCAAAACTCGTTGAAGATGACGATGGAATCATGTTAATTAGTGATAAAGGCACCATGATAAGAACTAATGTGAATCAAGTCCCAACCTTAAGCAGAAATACACAAGGAGTTAAAATTATTTCACCTAAAGATGGTGAAAAGCTTATTGAATGTGTAAATATTCCAAAAGAAGAAACTGAAGAAGAAGAATAATGAGAAAATGGAATTTTTGTGCTGGCCCAGCCGTAATAAATGAAGAGGTCTTAAAAGAAGCTCAAGAAGAGCTTTTAAATTGGAAAAACGTAGGAGCCTCAGTAATGGAGGTAAGTCATAGATCTAAAGAATTTGATCAAGTTGCAAGCGAAGCAAGACAAGACTTTATCGATATTCTAAAAATCCCAGAAAATTATGAAGTACTGTTTCTTCAAGGTGGAGCAACATTTCAATTCTCAATGCTTCCTATGAACTTTGCTCATAACGGCAAGCCAGTTGCTCACATTGTAAGTGGAACATGGTCTGAAAAAGCAGAAGCAGAGGGTTCAAAAATATCTTCAACTGAAGTTGTAGCTAGCTCAGCTGATCACAACTTCACATACGCTCCTGAGGTACAAGAATTAAATGCTGGTAATTATGCTTATCTTCATTATGCTGCTAATGAAACTATCCATGGGGTAGCCTATCATCAGCCACCAGTTAGCACATTACCATTAGTTTCAGATATGTCTTCCGTGATTTTGAGTGAACCAATAAATATTGAATCTTTTGATTTCATATATGCAGGAGCTCAAAAAAACATTGGTCCAGCAGGCCTGACTATAGTAATAGCAAAAAAAGAATTCTTAGTAAATGAGAATGATAAGTTACCAAATATTCTCAGATACACAAAGCATGCTGAGAATGATTCTATGTTAAACACACCTCCAACTTTTGCGTGGTACCTTTCAGGAAAAGTTTTTAAATGGATTAAAGGGTTAGGTGGCCTGGATTATTTTAAAGAACAGAATCACTTAAAAGCTTCAACTTTATATAATTATATTGATAGTACTGAATTTTATTCAAATCCAGTTAATAAATCAGATAGATCAATTATGAATGTTCCATTTATTATTCATGATTCATCTTTAGATTCTATTTTTTTAGAAGAATCAAAAGCAGCTGGATTACTTAACCTTAAAGGTCATAGGTCGGTTGGTGGAATGCGAGCAAGCATATATAATGCGATGCCCATTGAAGGCATCAATGAATTAATTGCATTTATGAAAGAATTTGAAGCAAAGCATGGCTAAAGAGATAGATAAATTAAAAAAGTTAAGAGATAAAATTGATTTAATTGATGATAAGTTGCTCAATTTAATACAGAGCAGAGCCGATATTGCATCAAAAATAGGCGAACTAAAAGCAACTCTCGATAAAAAAACAAGTTTTTATAAACCTGATAGAGAATCTAAGATTCTTAAAAATATATTAGCTAAAAGTGAAGGGCCCTTAGCAGACTCAAAAGTTAGAAGTATTTATAAGGAACTTATTTCTGCCTGTTTATCTATCGAAGAAACAATAAAGGTTGGTTTTTTAGGACCTGAAGGAACATATTCAGATGGAGCTGTTATTCATCATTTTGGATCAAGTGTTAAAAAATTTCCTTATAACACCATTGAAGATGTATTCTACAGAGTGCATTCTGGTGACTTAGATTATGGAGTGATTCCCGTTGAAAACTCATCTGAAGGGGTTGTTAATACTTCTTTGAATTGCTTGGCTGATTTTAAGGAGCTATCCATCTGTGGTGAGACTTATATGGATATTAAGCATCAATTAGCATCTGGATCTAGATTTGATTTAAAAGATGCAATAGCAATAGCATCCCATCCTCAAGCACTAGGCCAATGTAGTAAATGGATTAACCAAAACCTTGGATCACTCAAAAGAATATCATTAAATAGCTCAGCAGAAGCTGCTATGTATGCTAAAGAAAATGATAATGTATTATGCATAGTCAGTGAAGTAGCTGTAAAAGAATATAAATTATATTTACAACAAAAAGATATCCATGACTTTATTGATAATAAAACTAGATTCTTAATTATTGGAAGCAATGAAGTTAATAAGACTGGAGATGATAAATGTTCATTATTGGTCCAAACTGAAAATACCGCAGGGGCGTTATTTAAAATTTTAGAATCATTTCAAAAAAGAAAAATCAACTTAAGCAAAATTGAAACAAGACCTTCAAGGGTTGATGGGAGTGCCCATGATTTTTTTATAGACTTAGATGGCCATCATAAAGACACAAAGGTTAAGTCTGCGCTAAACGAAATTAAAGATAGCGGATCATTTGTAAGATTACTTGGGTCATACCCAAAATATATATGAAATCAGTATGTGTTATAGGCCTTGGATTGATTGGCGGCTCAATAGTCAGGGATATTAAATTAAAAAAACTTGCAGAAACAGTATATGCCTTTGATAAGCATGCCGAATCTCTTGAGAAAGCTAAAGCTGCTGGCTGGATAGATATTGCAATAAATGAATTTAATGATATCAAAGATATTAAGCCTGATTTCATTATAGTAGCAACGCCAATAAAGAGCGCAGCAAAGATTTTATTGAATTTAGCTCAAGAAGAGTCTTTATCAAATTCAATCTTCACTGATACAGCAAGTGCAAAAGGCTTTGTATACGAATATCTGAAGGATATTAAAGTAAAAAATATAGTTTTATCTCACCCTATGGCGGGATCACATAATTCTGGTATTGATGCCTCTATAGAAGGCCTTTTTAATAATAAAAAAACTATTATTGTTGATGCTTTTAAAATTGATAGTCAAAATCTAGGTATGGTAGAACAGTTTTGGCATAAATTAGGGTCTGAAACAATAAAGATGAATGTAGATGAGCATGATTATGCAGTTGCATATGCAAGTCATTTACCTCACTTGATTGCTTTTGGACTTACAGATGCTATTAAAAACGAAGCTAACACAGATATAAATGAGTCATCTGCTGGGGGATTAAAAGAATTTTTACGTATTGCTGCTTCTGATCCAGATATGTGGGCAGACATTCTAATTACTAACAAAGAAGCTATTATCAATTCATTAAATCAATTTAATACAAGTATTGAAAATCTCTTAAAGAATACTGCAAGTGTTGAAGATTTAAAATCCAGCCTTTATGAAATTAAAAAATTTAAAGAAGATAAATTTTGAATATTTTTAGCAAAAAGATAAATAAGCTTGAAGGGGTGTGCCAATGCCCTGGTGATAAATCAATAAGCCAAAGAATTGTAATGATTGGTTCACTTATGCAATCAGATATTAAGGTTGATAACTTTTTGATGGGCGCAGATCCAATTTCGACTCTTCAGGCAATGATAGATATAGGTGCATCAATTGAAGTAGATGGAAACAATGTTCTTATAAATAATAAAAATAAAAATTTCAAAGACCCTCAATCAATCCTAGATTTGGGGAATTCTGGAACTGGTATGAGGCTTATGATGGGTTTGATATCAGGCTTAAATTTGAAAGCTCAATTAAAAGGTGATGAATCTTTATCTAAACGGCCAATGTTAAGAGTCAGCGATCCTTTATCAGAACTTGGTTCGTTGGTTTTAACATCTAATGGAACTGCACCAATCCATATAAACGGTAATCAAGGAATAATAGATAATTGGATATATGAAATGCCAATAGCAAGCGCTCAAGTCAAATCAGCGCTTTTGTTAGCCGCATTAACAGCTCAAAAAAATATCACTATAGTTGAAGGTAAATATACCAGAGACCATACAGAACGAATGATTAACTTTTTTGGTGGAGAAGTTAACTCTATAACTAAAGATTCAAAAAATTACATTACTTTGTCAAATAAGATTATGAACAAAGAGCATTCAAATTATATAGTTGCTGGCGACTTTTCTTCTTCAGCTTTTATTATTGTTGCTGCATTGATAATTGATCAAGCAGATATGCTTATCAAAAATGTTGGCATCAATGAAACTAGATCAGGTTTGATTAATGTTTTAAAAGAAATGAATGGAGATATTCAAGTCTTGAATAAACGTAATCAATGCAATGAAGAGGTAGCAGATATAAGAGTTAAGTCATCAAGACTCAAAGGTATTGAAGTTTCTAGTTCTGTAATACCAAATATTATTGATGAAATACCTATTTTATCTATAGCAGCATCATTTGCAGACGGAAAAACTTCCATAAAAGATGCAAAAGAGCTACGTGTTAAAGAATCTGACAGATTACAAGCAACCTCTGATGGGTTAAGCATAATTGGTGTTCAACATAAACAGCTTGATGATGGTATAGAAATTTATGGAAACTCTAAATTTTTTATTGATAAAGAAAACATAATAATAAATTCATACGATGATCATAGAATTGCAATGAGCTTTCTTATAGCTGGAATGAAATCTCGTAGTGGTATTAAAGTTAAAAATTGCGAGAATATTAAGACTTCTTTCCCTAATTTTATTGAGCTTATGAATAGTCTAGGCGGAGATTTTTATGAAATCTGAAGCTAAAATAATTACTATAGACGGTCCATCTGCATCTGGAAAAGGTGCTCTTACAAAAGCTCTTTGCCAATTTTTAAATTATAAAATTCTAGATAGTGGATTGCTTTATAGGGCATATGCTTATTTTTATAAGATCCGCTTAGCCTCAGATGAAATTAAGGAAAATATAACAAATTTAGATATTGAGATAAAAAATAATGAGTTAATTGTGATGTTTAAAGGAAGGAATTTAACAAATGATTTAAGATCTGAAGAAACTGCTAAGTTAGCTTCTGAATTAAGCGCTTTAAAAGATACGAGAGCTAATCTTTTGGGTATTCAAAGAGCATTGAATAATGAAGATGGACTGGTAGCAGATGGAAGAGATATGGGAACTGTAGTCTTTCCAAATGCAGGTAATAAGTTTTTTTTAAATGCATCTGTAGAAATTAGAGCAAAAAGAAGGTTTTTAGAGTTGCAGAATCGCGGTCAAGAAGTTAATATGCGCGATCTAATAGATGATATTAAACAGAGAGATCTGGCAGATCAATCTAGAGAGTTATCTCCATTACTGCCTGCTGATGACGCTACAGTAATAGATACCTCCGATATGTCTCTTGAAGAAGTTTTTAGCTTTACTAAAAAGTTAATAAAAGGAAATTAAAAAATATGAGTGAAACATTTGCATCACTACTTGATGAAAGTTTACAAACATTGGATATGCAACCCGGATCCATTGTTTCAGGCGTGGTTTTAGACGTTGATAAAGATTGGGTTACTGTTCATGTTGGTCTTAAATCAGAGGGTGTAATACCTCTTGATGAATTTAGAAATAACAAAGGCGAGGTGGATGTAGAGGTTGGAGCAGAGGTTCAGGTTGCTCTTGAGGCTGTGGAAGATGGTTATGGTGAAACTAGAATTTCTAGAGAAAAAGCTAGAAAAATCTCAACCTGGAAAATGCTTGAAGAGGCTCTAGAAACAGGTGAATTTGTAACCGGCAAAATACTTAATAGAGTAAAAGGCGGCTTTGCAGTAGAGGTCGATGTAGTCAAAGCATTCCTACCAGGATCATTAGTTGATGTTAGACCAGTAAAAGAAGCCCCGGATATTGAAAATACTGTTCAAGAATTCAAAGTAATTAAACTTGATTACAAGAGAAACAACGTCGTTTTATCAAGGAAAGCAGTTCTTGAAAAAAATAATTCTGAAATTAAAGTTGAGCTTCTTAAAAATCTTGAAGAAGGCCAAATTATTAAAGGGATTGTTAAAAATATCACAGACTATGGTGCATTCATTGATCTTGGTGGTTTGGATGGGTTATTACATATAACTGACCTATCTTGGTCTAGAGTACCGAATCCATCTGAGTTTCTAAAACTTGGTGAGGAGATAGATGTGAAAGTGTTAAGTTTTGACAAAGAAAAGCTTAGAGTTTCATTAGGCTTAAAACAAATTCATAATGATCCATGGACTGAAATTGAATCTAAGTATTCAGTAGGTGGAGTATACGAAGCAGAAGTATCTAATATTGCAGACTACGGTTGCTTTGCTCAACTTGAAGATGGAATCGAAGGATTAATACATTTATCAGAACTTGATTGGACTAGTAAAAATATTCATCCATCAAAAGTTGTTGAAATGAATCAGAAGATTAAAGTAATGATCCTTGAAATTGATTATGAAAAGAGAAGAATCTCATTAGGTTTAAAACAGACTAAATCTAATCCATGGGTAGAGTTTGATAATAAATATTCTATTGGTGACAAGGTCTCTGGAAAAATTAAATCAATTACAGATTTTGGTATTTTTGTTGGTCTTGAAGGCGATATTGATGGCTTAATTCATTTATCTGACATTACTGAAGATGAAGAATCAAAAGATGCTCTTGATGAATACAAAAAAGGTGATAATCTTGATTGTATAGTATTTGCAATTGATGCAGATAGAGAAAGAATATCTTTAAAATTAAGTGACTAAAAAATTAGAGACTTTTAACAGATCAGATCTTGAAGAGCAACTATCTCTTGAGTTCCCGCAGCTAGATAAAATAAAAATATCAAGCGCTATTGATACAATCATTACTACTATTACTGAGGCTGTTGCTTTAGATAATAAAGTTGAAATTCGTGGTTTTGGGACTTTCTCAAAAAAATATATTAGACCTAGAAAATTTGTTAATCCTAAAACAAAAGCAGTCTCATACATAGGTGAAACAGCAACCCTTCATTTCAAACCATCTAAATCATTGATTCAAGACTAAGTTATAGTTAAGATTCAAATGCTATGAGTAAATCTATTATTGTTGCTCTTGATGAGCACAAACAAACAAAATTTGAGCAAGTGCTCGATCAACTCAATCCAAACTTATGTATGGTAAAAATCGGCAGTGTTTCATTTAACTCTCTAGGCAGAGAGGCTGTTATAAAAGCTGCAAGTAAGGGTTTTGATATCTTTTTAGATTTAAAACTTCATGACATACCCAATACTGTAAAAAAATCTATTGAAGCTCTAGCAGACTTACCAATTAAGATGATGACTGTTCATACATCAGGAGGATTAAAAATGCTTCAAGCATCTGTTGATGCAGTAAAAGATACTAATATTAAGATATTCGGTGTAACTGCTTTAACTAGCCTTACTGATGAGGATGTTCAAATTATTTATAAATGTAATGCAAAAGATCAAGTTTTATCGATGATTAAATTAGCCGTGCAAAGTGGAATCCATGGTGTGGTTTGCTCGCCTCATGAACTGAGCTTGGTCAAAAATAATTCTAACTTATTAACTATAACTCCAGGGATAAGAATTAAAAGTCTTGGAGACGATCAATCAAGGACTATGAGCCCAAAAGAAGCTGTAGGTAATGGATCTAATTTTTTAGTAATTGGAAGACCCATAACAGCATCAACTAATATTAAAAATTCATTAGAAGAAATTTATGACTCAATCCAATAATAATTTTTCATATTCTTATGAGGATGAATGCATTTCATATAAATCACTATTTCCAGTTTTTAGTAGAGAAGACTTTGATGAGCTAGATGAAACATATAACCAGTTAGATATTAATGCTGAGATTAAAAAATTATTTTCTGAATACAAAATTAATACAACCGAAGATCAAGCAGCATTACATCATATGTATAGAGGCGCATATGGAGAGCAAGTGAACAATGTTAGTTCTCACCTCTATGAAATAGCTAAGAGCTCTATTGAACAATGTATAAATTTGAAACCAAAACTAATACAAAACAATATAAAAAATATTGTTACTATTGGAATAGGAGGATCATTTGAGGGGCCAAAGCTACTTCTTGAAACTTTGACTCAAAGACACAATAGATCTTTTAATCATATTTTTTTAACTGGTCCAGATACCCAAGAGTTTATTGATGAAATTGAGCCTTTAAATAAGGCAGAAACCTTTTTTATTGTTTCTTCAAAATCATTCTCAACTGATGAAACCATGCAAAGTCTTAATCTTGCTAGAAACTGGATTGGAGATGATTTTGAATTTAAAGACCATTTTATTTGTATAACTTCTCAGATTGAAAAAGCAAAGGAATTCGGTTTTGATGAAACTAGTGCAATACAATTTCCTAATGAGATAGGTGGAAGGTATTCTATATGGTCACCAATTTCTCTTTCAGCTATTTTAGAGCTTGAAGAAGGTTTTATAGATTTTTTAAAAGGCGGATCCATAGCTGATAAAAAACTTATATCAAATAGCAGTTATCTAGAATTTATTAAAACTATAGTTTTTAGTGATATTTGGCATAATAATGTCGATAATAAACATATTCGAGTGCTCTTATCATATAGTTGGAAGTTAAGATTTTTTACTGATTACATTCAACAGTTAGAGATGGAATCTATCGGAAAGGGCGCAAATACTAATTCTGCATATAAAAAAACAGGGCAAACTATTTTTGGTGGCTTTGGTTCCACAGCTCAACATTCATATTTTCAATTACTTCATCAAGGAACAGCATCATTCTGTGCAGATATACTTTGTGTGGATAGGGATAAGGTAAATAATGAGTTGTTATATGCTCAATCCCAGGCACAAGCAAGTCTTTTAGCTTTTGGTGCAAATATCAATCTTCAGGATTATGAAAAAGTAAATGGACAATCACCAGTTAATTTGTTCACTTTAAAGGGCCTAAATCCATATAATTTGGGTTACTTAATAGCTTCATGGGAACACAGAGTATTTCTAATTTCAAGAATGTTACAGATCAATCCATTTGATCAATATGGCGTTAGCGCAGGTAAAATATTTGCAAGAAAATACATAGATAATAATGGCGGTTGATCTTAAGAAAATTCCGACAACTCCAGGAATATATAAGTTCTTCTATAACTCTAAAATTATATACATAGGGAAAGCCAAGAATCTAAAGAAAAGAGTTTCAAGCTATTTTGGTAATTCAAAAAAAGATAGAAAAACCATTCAAATAAAAAAACTTACTGATCAGGTAGAAACTTTTTCAACAAAAAATGAAGTAGAAGCATTACTTCTAGAGCAATTGCTTATAAGAGAAAATAAACCAAAATTTAATATTTTATTAAGAGATGATAAAACTTATCCATATATATATTTTTCAGATAACCATGAATATCCGTCCATTGGGCTAAAAAGAACAAAAAAATCAGTGGATGAAAAATACTTTGGTCCTTTCATTAGCTCATATGCTGTAAAACAATCAATAAAAGAAATTCAAAAAGTTTTTAAATTAAGAAATTGTACTGACAATACTTTTGCATCTAGATCTAGACCTTGTATTGAGTATCAAATGAATAGATGCAGCGCCCCATGTGTTGGTCATATATCAAAAAATCAATATGCTGAGGATTTAATTGAAGCTAAAAATTATCTTACTTCATCAGATTCACAAACAATCAAAAAGCTAGAAAGGGAGATTAACTCTTATTCTAAAAGATTAGAATTTGAAAAAGCCGCAGCAGCAAGAGATAAGCTTAAAAGAATTAATACTATCCAGGAGGAGCAATCTGTAACCACAAAAGCAAAAGATATAGATATTTTTTCAGTGGCAGAGGACAGCGGTTATCTTGGGGTTTGTATAGTTGTTGTAAGAAAAGGCAAGATTAGAGGCACCAAAACGCATTTAATAAAGAGGGGTTATTATGAATCTATTGATAGAGTTTATGAAAGTACGTTAATTAATTTTTATTCCATCAATCCTGATATACCAAATAAGATTTTAACTACTTGCTTAGTATCATCAAATAATCTCATAAGAAAAGCTATCTTTCACAAGACCAATCACAATATAAGAATTATCAGTACACCAAGCAAAGATATAAGGCCGATTTTTAATTTATGTAAATCAAATGCAAAGCAAGTTATTGTTAATCATTTAAGCAAAGAAGAAAAATATCGCTTTGCACTTAATGAGCTCAAATCAACTTTATGCATGAAACAACTATCAAGAATAGAGGCCTACGATATTAGTCATTTATATCAAGATCATGCAGTTGCTTCATGTGTTGTTTATACAGAAAAAGGCACAAATAAGGATAAGTATCGGTTATTCAATATTCCCACACATCTTGCCGGAAACGACATAGGATCTTTGGAGCATGCTTTATCTAGAAGATTAAAATACTATGAAGATAAAAATATTAAGCCTGACCTGCTATTAATAGATGGGGGCAAGACTCAACTAAAGTTGGTTAATTCTTTAATCAAAAATTCAAAATTCTCAAACATAAAAGTTATTTCAATTGTAAAAGGATTAAAGAGAGTAAGAGCCACAGAGACTATATTGTCAAATGAGGGGGTGATAGAAATGGATAAATATTCTAAGGGATATTTATTGCTTCAAGAAATAAGAGATGAATCTCACAGGTTTGCTATAACTGCTCAAAGAAAAAAAAAGAAACTTAGCATTAAAAAATCTTTTCTTGATGAGATAAATGGTATTGGTCCAGTCATAAAAAATAATCTTCTAAAAAAATACAAAAATATAAAAAATATCAAGGCTGCTAAATTAGATGATTTAATGACTATTAAGGGTATTAATGAGAAAATAGCAAAAGATATAATTTCTTATAAAAGCTAATGTCATTATTTATAAATCTAATCACAGTATCGAGAATAATTTTGGGGGCAATTATTTTTGTTCTTATAACGAGATCTGAAATGTATTGGTATGCATTTATATTATTTTTCATAGCAAGCATTACAGATTATTTTGATGGTCTATTGGCAAGACAATATAATTCTGTATCTCAATTAGGAGAAATTTTAGATCCAATCGCTGACAAAATACTTATAGTTTTTTTATTATTTGCTATTTCAATAAATTTAAATAGTTACTATATCGGTTTCCTTTCAGCTATCATTATTACCCGTGAAATATGGGTGGGGGCACTGAGAGATTTTAATGCTAGGAAAAAAAAATCAGATGCTACCAAAGTAACTTTTTTAGCAAAAATTAAAACTACTATTCAATTATTTACTATAAGTACATATCTTTTGGGTCTCGCTTTGAATAATATGCTTATATTAGTATTAGCAGATATTTTCTTACTTATCTCCTTTTTAATTACTATCTTTACAGGCTATCAATACACTTTAAATACCTTTAAAGAATAATTCTTTGAATTTAACTGCTTGATGTATACAATACTGTTCATATTTGGCTGGATGGCAGAGTGGTCATGCAGCGGCCTGCAAAGCCGTTTACGCCGGTTCGATTCCGGCTTCAGCCTCCAAATTTATAAAGACATTTTTTTATTTAAAAGTATAATGTCACATTTGAAGGTACCTATTATCTAGCCCGAGTGGTGGAATTGGTAGACACAAGGGACTTAAAATCCCTCGATAGAAATATCGTGCCGGTTCAAGTCCGGCCTCGGGTACCATAAATTAAAGATCATGAATTGTGATACAATTTGGGATAAGAGTACTTCTTATAATGTGTTAATACCATTTATATTTTTTAGATTATTATGAGTGAGCAATTCAAAGAAACTGGGATCTCAACAACTGAAGAGATTGATTTAAAAAAAATTATTTTTATTCTCTTTGATGCAAAATATTTTATTACTTCTTTTACTATATTTGCTGCCATCTTTTCAGTCTTTTATGCATTATCGTTGCCAAATTTGTATACATCTAAGGCATTGCTAGCACAGAGTACTCAAGATGAGTCTCTATCATCTAACCTTGGACCTGTTTCTTCTTTAGCCAATATAACTGGTTTAGATATGTATGCTCTAAATCTTAAATCAGTAGAAGGAGTTGAACGCATAAAATCTCTTGAATTTTTTTCGACCCAATTCTTACCTGAAATTAGTCTTGAGAACTTAATGGCTTATAAGCAATGGGTACCAGACCAAAATATTTCAATTTATGATGATGAAATCTTCAACCAAGAATCAGGGGAGTGGATAAGAAAAGTATCATACCCAAAGAAACAAGTTCCCTCTGATCAAGAGGCTTATAAGAAATATAAAAATGCAATTAATGTAATCAAAGATAATAAAACAGGATTTATTCATATTCATGCAACCCATCAATCTCCAATTATTGCAAAAAAATGGGCCGATATTGTTATAAGAAAAATTAATGAAAGCATGCGAGAAGAGAACAAAAAAATTTCACAAAACGCAATAGATTTTCTTAATTCTTCTTATCAGACTACTAACATTCAGTCATTAAGAGAAGCAATTTCTATCCTACTAGAATCACAAATGAAAAACTTAATGCTGGCATCAACTCATGAAGATTATGTCTTCAAAATAATTGATTCACCAGTTGTTGCTGAACAAAAATCAGGACCAAGCAGGGCTTTGATTTGTATAACTGGTGTTTTATTTGGTTTCATATTCTCAATGATACTTGCAATAACTTACTATTTTATAAAACTTTATAAACACAAATTCACATGGTAGCTCTGGTTTTATATAAGTATTTTATATATTTGTGATTACTATAAGAGAGATTAGAATTTGAATAACGAAAATTTTATTACTGTTGTTGGTTCTGGTTATGTTGGCATGTCTATTGGTGTTTTATTGGCTCAAAACAATATAGTGACTATTTTTGATATTGATAAGAGTAAAATAGATAAGGTTAATAAGAAAATATCACCAATTGATGACACTCATATAAAAAGTTTTTTAAATGAAAAAGATATTAATATCACTGGTACAACATCTAAAGATAAGGCATACAAGCAGGCAGATTTTGTTGTTATAGCTATATCAACAAATTATGATCCAATTAAAAAAAGTTTCAATACTGTCAGCATTGATCATGTAATAGAAGACGCGGTTTCAAGAAATAAGAAAGTTTCAATCATATTAAAATCAACTATCCCAATAGGCTATTCAGAGTTTTTAAGTCAAAAGTATAAGAATAATAAAATTATATTTGCTCCAGAGTTCTTGCAAGAAGGAAGGGCTCTCTTCGATAATTTATATCCATCAAGAATAGTAGTTGGTAGCAAATGCGAAGAGGCTAAAAAATTTGTAAATCTTTTAGTTGAAGGAGCCAAATCAAAAGACATTCCTATTATTTATACTAACCCAAAAGAAGCAGAATCAATAAAATTGTTCTCAAATGCATATTTAGCTATGAGAATTGCATTTTTTAATGAATTGGATTCATACGGTATTACAAAAAATCTTGATGTTGAAAGTATTATAAAAGGGGTTTGTTTAGACCCAAGAATTGGTGACGGCTATAATAATCCTTCTTTTGGTTATGGTGGATATTGCTTGCCAAAAGATACAAAACAATTATTAAATGATTTTGAGAATACACCAGAAGCACTAATAAGTTCAGTTGTTGAATCAAACAAGATACGTAAGAATTTTATAACAAATGAAATTCTTAAAAGAAATCCAAAAGTAATTGGAATCTACAGATTAGTTTCTAAGAAAAATAGTGATAATTTTAGATCTTCAGCCATTGAGGGAATAATTAAAAGATTAATTAAACATAATTTAAATATTATAATTTATGAACCTAAATTAGAGGCAAAAAATTATTTAGGATTTAAGAAAATTAATGACTTAAATAATTTCAAAAATATGAGCGACCTTATTCTTGTTAACAGAAAAGATGATCTTATTAATGATGTTAATGAAAAATGTTTTTCTAGAGATATTTTTGGGTACAATTAGTAACTTAATTTAGTTTAAATAATAAACATAATTTTTTATTAATTTAAAAAGTTATGAAAATATAAACGGATAGAATATGAAAAAAGCATTTATAACAGGAATTACTGGGCAGGACGGTTCATATTTAGCTGAACTTTTGCTTGAAAAGGGTTACGAAGTTCATGCCATTTTAAGGCGTGCATCTGTTTTTACAACTCAGCGTATCGATCATTTTTTTAATCATAAGAACTTATACACTTATCATGGAGACCTGTCTGATTCTAGTAATTTACATAGACTTATAGCTGAAATTAATCCATGTGAAATATATAATTTAGGAGCACAATCACATGTAGGTGTTTCTTTCGAAGTTCCTGAATATACCGCAGAAGTTACTGGAATAGGAACAGTAAGATTATTAGATGCAATTAGAGATTCAAAAGTTGATTGTCGTTTTTATCAAGCGTCTACATCAGAGTTGTTTGGAGGTTTGCCTGGCACTGAGCCACAAAACGAAAATACACCTTTTTATCCTAAATCCCCATATGGTGCAGCAAAGTTATATGCTTATTGGGCCACAGTTAATTATAGAGAGTCATATGATATGTTTGCATGTAATGGTATTTTATTTAATCATGAGTCTCCAAGAAGAGGCGAAACCTTTGTAACAAAAAAAATTACTAAAGCTGTCGCAAGAATTTATCAAGGTAAACAGGATTATTTATCTTTAGGAAACATTGATGCTAAACGTGACTGGGGTCATGCCAAAGATTTTGTTGAAGCAATGTGGCTTATGTTGCAACAAGATATCCCAAAAGATTATGTTATTGCTACAGGCAAAACATACACTGTAAGAGAATTTGTAAATTTAGCCTTTAATGAAGTTGGTATTGACATAAAATGGGAGGGCGAAGGAATCAACGAAGTTGGCAAGGATTCAAGCTCTGGAAAAACTATTGTTAAAATAGATAAACGTTATTTTAGACCTGCTGAAGTTGAATTGTTACTTGGTGATCCATCTAAGGCAATTAAAGAGCTTGGCTGGGTTCCAAAAACATCTCTAGACCAACTAGTAAAAGAGATGGTTCATTACGACTTAAACAATTAATAGTATGAGATCTAATAATGGCAATAGAATTTAATTATAAAAATTCAGATATAATTGAAGGCGTTATAATAGTAACACCTTCAATTTTTGAAGAGAATAGAGGGGCAATTTGGACTTCATATAACAAAGATTTAGATTCACTTTTACCTGAAGATCTAGTTTTCAAGCATGATAAATTTTCAATTTCTAATAAAAATGTCTTAAGAGGAATACATGGAGATTCAAAATCATGGAAGCTTGTTTCATGTGTTGATGGAAACATTATGCAAGTTGTAGTTGATATGAGAAAAGACTCAATTTCATATCTTGAATGGGAAGGCTTTGAGTTAGGAAGCAATAATCACCAAATGGTTCTTATACCTCCAGGGATTGGAAATGCTTTTTATGTAAATAGTGAAAAAGCTACATACCATTATAAGCTTGCTTATCATGGTGAATATGTTGATGCAGATGGACAGTTTACAGTCCCATGGGATGATGCACGGATTAATATTGAATGGCCTTCAAGGTCACCAATACTATCTGACAGGGATAGGAGATAAAAGATGCAGATAATCAAGCATGATGAAAAAATTATATCGATAATATATAGAGATGAAGATTGGACTGAGGGTTTAAATTTTATAACGCCCAATGATATGTTTATTCAAGTAGGTTCATGGTGGTATGAAAAAGGAAAAATCCTAGATAAGCATGTTCATAAAGAATTTGATAGGATTGGCAAAAGAACACAAGAATGTGTTTATGTTAAACGCGGCTCAATGCGAGTAACTTTATATACAGAAGACTTAGAAGAATTTAAAACATTTGATTTAAAAGAAGGAGATCTTGCTGTATTTGCTTATGGCGGCCACGGTTATGAAATATTGGAGGATGATACTCAAATAATAGAATCAAAAAATGGTCCATTTATAGATGTCGACACTGATAAAATTAAATTCTAATGAGTGAAAATATTTTTTTTAAAATTTCTGATCTTAAAGCATGTGGAAATAATGTAATAATTGGTCAAACTGTCCGTATTCGTTATCCAGAGCTTGTTGAGATTGGAGATAATGTAATCATTGATGATTTTTGTTACATATCATCATCGCTTAAGCTCTCATCAAATGTTCATATTTCATCTGGTTGTAAAATTATTGGTGGAAAGCAATCCCATGTTAGCTTCGAAAGTTTTAGCACTTTAGCTCCAAATGTAGTTTTGGCAGCTGGTTCTGATGATTACACTTCTGGAATTGCAACACCTTTGGTACCACATAAATATAAGGGCGATTATGAGGTTGGAACTATTAGAATTGGTAAACATTGTATTGTTGGCTCAAATAGCACAATACTTCCAAATGTTAGATTACATAATGGTGCATGTCTAGGTGCAAACTCTCTTGCAAAAATAGACTTAGAGAAATGGTCTTTATATGCAGGTGTGCCCGCAGAAAAAATAAAATCTAGAGATAGGGTTACTATTTTAAATTTAGAGAAAGAGTATTACGAGAGCAAAAATGAATAATGATTTTATTATGCAGATGCAGCCGCTGTTTGGTTCTGAAGAAAAAACTGCCATTAATGATTATATGAATGAAAATGGATTCATTACAGAATATAAAAGAACAGAAATTTTTGAAAATATGATCGCTGAATATACTGGTTCTAAACATTGTATAGTAGTAAATAATGGGACAATCAGCTTAACTTTGGCTGCAATGGCAGCAGGGATTAAGCAAGGCGATGAAGTTTTAATTCCTAATTATACAATGATCGCAACACCAAATTCAGTAAGAATATTTGGTGCAAAACCAGTATTTGTTGATGTTGAAAAAGAAACTCTATGTGTTGATATTGAATTAGTTAAAAATGCAATAACTGATAAGACAAAAGCAATAATGCTTGTATCAGCTAATGGAAGATACCCAAATTCGGGAATAAAAGAGTTTGAAAAATTATGCAAGGAAAAGAATCTTGTTCTAATAGAAGATTCTGCTCAATCTTTAGGATCATTTTATCCTGATGGTAGACATGTTGGTACTGCAGGTCATCTCGGCAGCTTTTCATTTTCAGCGCCGAAAATTATTTCAACAGGTCAAGGTGGAGCAGTTGTAACGGATGATGATGATATGGCATTTAATTTAAGAAGATTAAAAGATTTTGGAAGATCTTCAGGTGGCAATGATGTCCATGAATATGTTGGATATAATTTTAAATTTACTGAACTGCAGGCTTGCATAGGCATTGAGCAGATGAAGAAATTGCAATCAAGGGTTGATAGAAAGAAAGATATTTATAGGAAGTATTACGATTATTTAAAAGACGTTAAAGAAATAAGATTATTCAATCACGATCTTGATAATACCTCTCCATGGTTTATTGATTGCATATGTGAGGATAGGAACAAGTTAATTGAGTATTTAAAGAATGATTTAATAGGCACAAGAGAAATGTATCCTCCAATCAATAAACAAAAAATTTATTATGATGACAATTTTCATGTTAATTCTGAATTAGTAGGTAAAAAGGGTTTATGGCTGCCTTCCGCAGTGCAGCTTACAGACAATCAGATTAAAAGAATTACTAATTCCATTAAAAATTTTTATAAAAATTAATCATTCTAATGAAAAATATATATATAAGGTTGGTTGGAGGTATAGGCAATCAGCTCTTCATATATGCTTTTGGATTATCTAAATCAAAGAAAACCAAAAAAAAACTTTTTATTGACAACGTAAGTGGTTTTGGAAAGCGTGATAGGTATGGCGGCATTTTTTCATTAGGTAACTTTGCAATTAAAGATAATTTTGCAAGTAAAAATATTTTTTACAAGATAATTTTTAATAGATATTTTTGGTATCTAATAAAAAAAATGCATCTTTGCTTTATTGAAAAAGATTCTACCGCTTATGACAGAAATGTGAAAAACACCAAGAAGATCTTTTTTGAAGGTTACTGGCAATCATATTTATATTTTGATGAATATAAGAATGATATAAAAAAAGATCTTAGACTTATTGATCCAGATAACAAGAAAATTAATTACTATAAAAATAAGATTATTGAATCAAAAAACTCGGTAGCTATTGGAATGAGATTTTATGAAGCATTTCCCGAAGACGCAGAAACCTATGGGGTTTGTGGTTACGAATATTACAGCAAATCAATTGAATATATTGAATCTCAAACTACAGACATAACATATTTCATATTTAGCCTTAACATCAAAAGAGCAAAAAAAGAATTAGAAAAATTTAAAAATAAAAAATTTATATTTATTGAACCTCAAGATGAAATGAAGGATGCATATCTCGATATGCATTTAATGAGTTTGTGTAAGCATTTTATAATTTCAAATAGTACAATGTATTGGTGGGCAGCATACCTTGGAGAGAAAATAGATAGTATTACTATATGCCCTTCTAATGGTCTTTACAATAAGGATGCTATGTTACCAAATTGGATAAAAATATAAGCTAATTTTTTTATTTTAAAAATCTCAGGGATATGAATTTATTATGAAAAAGAAAAAAACTGTTTATGTAAGTATGATTGCAGATTTATTACATGCAGGTCATATAAAGATATTAGAGGCTGCATTTGAAAAAGGTGAAGTAACTGTTGGATTACTCACTACCTCAGCAATAAACGAGTTAGGTGATACAGCATATTTAAAATATGATCAAAGAAAAAAGGTTTTAGAGAATTTATCCTTTGTAAATTCGGTTATTCCTCAAGAATCTGCAAGCTATAAAAAAAATTTAAAAACTCATAAGCCTGATTTTGTAGTTCACGGCGATGATTGGGCAACATGTAAAACTCAAAGTAAATATAGAAATGAAGTTATTGAAATACTAAAAGAATGGAATGGAGAATTATTTGAGGTGCCTTATAGTTCTGAAATCAATGATCAAAATATAAAAAATCAATTAATTAAACTTGGTGTCACAGGCGTAAATCGTCTACAAAGGCTTAGATATTTAATTAGGGATAAGAAGATTGTAAGGATTCTTGAGACTCATAATGCATTGAGTGCTTTAATTGCCGAAAACACAACAATAGAAGTTAATGGCAAAAAAGAAAGTTTTGATGGATTTTGGTCAAGCTCATTAACTGATTCAACTTCAAAAGGTAAGCCTGATATAGAAGCTGTAGACATGACTTCGCGCATAAATGCAGTTAACGATATTTTTGAGGTTACGACAAAGCCATTAATTTTTGATGCAGATACAGGCGGCAAAACTGAACATTTTGAATTTACCGTAAGAAGCTTAGAAAGAACAGGTGTGAGCGCTGTAGTTATAGAGGATAAGACAGGACTTAAGAAAAACTCATTATTGGGTAATGAAGTTAAGCAAACTCAAGATACTATAGAAAATTTTTGCAATAAGATTGAAAAAGGTAAGGCAGCTCAAATAAGTGATGATTTTATGATAATAGCAAGGATAGAATCTTTAATTTTAGAGGCGGGCATGAGTGATGCAATCAAAAGAGCAAAAGCATATATTGCAGCTGGTGCAGATGGGATAATGATTCATTCGCGGCATAAAGATCCAGATGAAATAATTGAATTTATGAATAAATTTAGGTCTTTTGATAAAAAGACACCTGTAGTTGTTGTTCCTACTAGCTTTAATGCAGTTACTATAGATGAATTTATTGATTTGGGAGTAAATGTTGTAATCTCTGCTAATCATATGCTTAGAGCAGCATACCCAGCTATGTTAAAGGTTGCAAAAAGTATTTTGACTCATGGAAGGACCTTAGAAGCTGAACCAGATTGTATGTCAATTAAAGAAATTCTAGAAATAATACCTGGTACAAAGTAATGAGAAACAAAAGAATTATGGTAGATATGTCTCTAACTATTTTGCATCATGGACATATTAGACTTCTAAAAAAAGCAGCCAAGCTAGGCGATGTTATTGTTGGTTTAACCACCGATGAAGAAATAAAAAATAAAAAAGGCTATGTACCCGAAATACCATATGAGCAAAGAAAAGAAATACTTGAAGCTATAAGTTTTGTTAAAGAAGTTGTCCCAACTCCTTGGGAGATAAATGAAAATATTTTAGAAGAATATAATATTGATAAGCTTTTTCATGGAAACGATAATTCTAATAAAATCAATGAAGAGAAATTGCTTATTGTTGATAGAACTCCGGGTATAAGTAGTTCTAAATTAAGAAAAAAAGCTGCTAACTCATTAGTTCAGAAAAAAAATAAAAAATTAATGTTAACACCGGGTCCAGCAGCAATTTTGTATGACAATATTGAACATTTAATACCATTATTTGGAAGAGGTGATGATGAGTATTCTGAAATTTCAACTAAGGTTTTAGATTGGGTTCTTGAATTAAGTGGCCAGGATCAGATAATTCATTCTCAAGG
>CACEJU010000007.1 GCA_902559885.1 uncultured SAR86 cluster bacterium
CCAAATCAGCCTCAAACGATAGTGGTTCAACCAGTAATTATTCTGATGATATTGAGGCCAAGAGAGCTGCAGCTACAGAGCAGCTAAGAATTGAGCAGAAAAAACGTGAAGATCAGTTAAAGCAGGCTGCTGAAAACAAAAGAAATGAAATACTAAGAAAAAAACAGGCTGCTCAATCTTCAAAAAAACCAGCTGTTAAGGTTGATGTAAAAGAGCAATTATCTAAGGCTGTTAATGCATATAAAGGTAGAGATGAATCTTTCCCTGAAAGCTCTCATAAGTTTGAAGCACCTACAGAATTTATTCAAAAAGATATTGAGGTTCCTGAAATGATTCAGGTAGGAGAGCTTGCTAAACTGATGGCTATAAAAGCTGCTGAAGTTGTTAAAAATCTTATGTCGCTTGGTGTTGTTGCAACAATTAATGATGTTATTGATCAAGAGACTGCATTATTGGTTGTAGATGAGATAGGTCATAACGGAATAGCAATTAAAGAAAGTGACATAGAAGAGAATTTTGCTAGTGCAATTACTTATAATGATGAGCCTGAAGAGCGTTCTCCAGTTATAACTGTAATGGGCCATGTTGATCATGGAAAAACAACATTGTTAGATTACATTAGGAAAACAAAAGTTGTTGATGGCGAGGCTGGAGGTATTACTCAACACATAGGTGCTTATCAAGTTGATACAAGTAAAGGGAGGATCACATTCATTGATACTCCAGGACATGCTGCTTTTTCATCAATGAGGGCTAGAGGTGCCAATACAACTGACATAGTTATATTAGTAGTAGCTGCAAATGACGGTATAAAGCCACAAACTGAAGAAGCAATAAATCATGCAAAAGCAGCAGAAGTTTCGATAGTGGTAGCAATTAATAAAATTGATTTAGATGGAGCGGATGTAGAGAAGGTTAAAGGTGATCTCGCAGGCAAAGATTTGGTTCCAGAAGATTGGGGTGGAAATATTCAAATGGTTCCAGTGTCTGCAATTACAGGTGAGGGAATTGATGATTTATTAGAAAGAATTTCTCTTGAGGCTGAGCTATTAGAGTTAAAGGCACATTACAATGGACCAGCGCAAGGAGTTGTTATTGAATCTGAGTTAGATAAGTTTAAAGGA
Source organism: uncultured SAR86 cluster bacterium (assembly GCA_902559885.1). Lineage (GTDB taxonomy): Bacteria > Pseudomonadota > Gammaproteobacteria > Magnimaribacterales > D2472 > CACEJU01. The sequence continues at coordinate 1,125 of CACEJU010000007.1, forward strand.
GCAGTTGCTACATTTTTAATTCAGAATGGAACATTAAAAGTAGGTGATTTAGTCGCTTCTGGAAATGTAATTGGAAAAATAAAAAGTATTGTTGATAGCGATGGTTCAAAATCAAAAAATGCAGGACCCTCATCAGCTGTTGAGGTTTTAGGTCTTAATGGTGTTCCAAATGCTGGAGATCAATTTCAAGTAGTTGAAAGTGAGAAACAGGCAAGAGAAATTGCTGAATATAGAATTACAAAAGAAAAAGAAAGAAAATTACTAAAGCAAAAAGATGAGTTAGCTGGAAATTTATTTGAAACTTTAGGTCAGTCTGATAGAAAAATCTTAAATGTAATTTTAAAAACTGATGTTGGTGGAACCCGTGAAGCAATTGCTGCTGCATTAGATGAAGTAGGAAATGAGGATGCAAAAATTAAGATTATTTCAAGCGGGGTTGGCGGAATATCAGGATCAGACGCTAATTTAGCTATCGCATCAGAAGCTGTTTTAATTGGTTTTAATGTAAGAGCCGATAGTGCTGCTAAAAAAATAATTGAAGATGAAAGTTTATCTTTAACTTATCACAGTATCATCTATGAATTGCTTGATGATGTTAAAGCAAGGTTAAGCGGGCTGCTAGATCCTATTGTGAAAGAAGAAATAGTTGGGACTGCAGAAGTGCTTGAGGTTTTCAACTCACCAAAGTTTGGTCAAGTTGCTGGTTGTAAAGTAATTGAAGGAAATGTGTATAGAAATAAGCCTGTAAGAGTTTTGAGAGATGAAGTTGTTATTTTTGAGGGAGAGCTCAACTCATTAAGAAGATTTAAAGATGATGTTGGCGAAGTTCAAAATGGTAATGAATGTGGAATGGGCATTAAAAACTATAAAGATATTAAACCAGGAGATAAGATAGAAGTTTTTGATAGGAAAGAGGAAGCACAAACAATATAAATGAATGGTATTAGATCTGAAAAGGTTGGCGATTTAATTAAAAAAGAAATTTCTTTGATCCTGAATACCAAGATTAAAGATGAAAGGTTTAAACTAATTAACATAAATGCAGTAAAAGTCTCAAAAGATTTATCAGTAGCAACTATTTATTACTCAATTATAGGGTCATCAACAGACGATCTAGATCAATTACCTGAAAAAGCATTTGCAAAGTTTGCTGGCATGCTTAGATCAGAGCTTTCCAAAGAGATCAAAATAAGAAGAGTTCCAAAGCTAGTATTCAGATATGATGAAAGCATTGAATATGCTTCAAAAATTGAAAAATTATTAGAATCTATTAAATAATTATGAACGGATTTATTTCTGTTTATAAACCCAAAGGCTATTCTTCTAACAAAGTAGTTCAAGAGATTAAAAAGAACAACAATTTTAAAAAGGTTGGTCATTTAGGTACTTTAGATCCTATGGCGCAAGGTTTATTGGTTCTCGCTATAAATAGAGCAACTAAATTCTCATCATATTTTCTCAATTCCAATAAAACTTATAGGGCAAAAGTTCAAATTGGAACGGCAACTGATACTGATGATGCAGAGGGAAAAGTAATTAAAACTTCTTCAAAGCTATTCTCTAAAGAAGAGGTAGAGATTGCTCTTATGTCTTTTGTTGGTAAACAACTTCAAGAACCACCATATTTTTCGGCATTAAAACATAAAGGAAAGCCAATGTATAAATATGCAAGAGAAGGCAAACTTATAAAAAAGGAACCAAGAGAGATAGAAATCTTCTTAATTGAGAATTATTATTTTAAAGATAGCGTTTGTTCATTTGATATAACATGCTCAAAAGGAACTTACATAAGATCAATTGCAAGAGACCTTGGCAAAAAACTGGAATCAGCAGCTCATTTGATATTTCTTGAAAGAACAAAACAAGATTTTTTCTCTTTAGCTCAATCTAATGATATAGGTAGCTGTTCTTATAAAAGCATTATAGATATAGATAAAGCATTTTCGAACTTAAAATCGTTACAACTAGATTCCATAAATTCTAATAAATTCTCTAATGGAGCAATAGTTAAAGATCCAATAAATCAAGATGGCATTTATAAAGTTTATAACTCCATGAGTACATTTTTAGGCCTGGGATTAATTGAGAATAAGGCACTTAAATCAAAACAGCTTGTTTAATCAGCAAATAAGTTATATCCTACGCTCGCTGACTTTAGTTGTGCGAGGTTAGTATCTTTTATATACAGCACATCGGAGAATAATACTTATGGCACTTTTAAAAGAAGAAAAGCAAGAAATTTTAAAAAAGTATGGGACAACTGAAACTGATACGGGTTCTTCAGAGGTCCAAATAGCATTATTAACAGAAAATATTAATAAACTTCAAAGTCATTTCAAAGAACATAAAAAAGATCATCATTCAAGAACAGGCTTAATAAGAATGGTTAATCTAAGAAGAAAATTAATGGCTTATTTAAAAAAACATAAACCAGAGAGCTATCAGCAATTAATAAAGGACCTTAAGCTCAGAGGATAATAAAAGGGGATAATCGTGGAAAATTTAAATCTTAAATCTACATCAGTAGAGTTTAACTATGGCGGTAAAAAAGTAAAAATTGAAACAGGTAAAGTTGCAAGACAAGCAACAGCAGCTGTTATAACAACAATTGATGATCTTGTGGTGCTAACTACAGTAGTTGCAAAAAAAGAAGCAGACCCATCAAAGGATTTTTTTCCTTTAGCTGTTTTTTATCAAGAAAAATTTTATGCAACTGGAAGGATTCCAGGAGGTTTTTTCAAAAGAGAAGCAAGGCCAACTGAAAGGGAAACTTTAACATCTAGGTTAATAGACAGACCAATTAGGCCATTGTTTCCTGAAACATTTACTAATGAAGTGCAAGTTTTTTGTACTGTTCTATCATCTGGCAAAGAATATAATCCTGATATTGCTGCAATGATTGGTGCATCAGCTGCAATGACAATCTCTGGAGTGCCTTTCGATGGTCCAATGGGTGCAGCTAGGGTTGGTTTTATAGATGGAAATTATGTAGTTAACCCATCATTTAAAGAATTAGAAGATTCATATTTAGATATGGTCGTAGCAGGAACAGAACAAGCTGTTCTCATGGTTGAATCAGAAGCAAAAGAGCTCAATGAGGACTTAATGCTTGGAGCAGTCTTATTTGCTCATAAAGAAATGCAAGTTGTTATCGATGCATGTAAAGAGTTAAATAAAAAAGTTGGGCAAGAGCCATGGGAAGTTTTAGTTGATGAAGATACTCCAAGATATTTTGGTGAATTAAAAGAAAAATATAGTGAAGCAATAACAAATGCTTTTACTATTTCTAATAAATCTGAAAGAGGTGAAGCTATTAATGCTGTTAGAGAGAGCATTAAGGAAGAATACGTAGATTTAGATGAGCTTCAACAAGGCAAAGTTTTTGGCGCATTCAAAAAACTTGAAAAAGAAATTGTTCGAAATAATATTTTAACTAACAAACCTAGAATCGATGGGCGTGATTTAGATACTGTTAGACCAATTGAAGTTGAAACAGGCGTACTCCCAAGTCCTCATGGATCAGCACTTTTCACTAGAGGTGAAACACAAGCTGTTGTAGTTGCGACTTTGGGATCATCTAGAGATGCCCAAAGAATAGAATCTATTGAAGGCGAGAGCTCAGATCACTTTATGCTTCATTATAACTTTCCAGCATATAGTGTAGGAGAGATAGGTATGCCGATGGGTCCTAAAAGAAGAGAGATAGGACACGGCAATCTTGCTAAAAGGGCTATTAAGCCAGTTCTTCCAGATTTAGATGAATTTGGTTATACATTAAGAGTTGTTTCAGAGATCACTGAATCAAATGGATCTAGTTCAATGGCTTCAGTTTGTGGAACTTCTCTTTCTCTTATGGATGCTGGTGTTCCTTTAACGGAGCCAGTTGCTGGTATAGCAATGGGTCTAATTAAAGAAGAAGATAACTTTGCTGTTTTAACAGATATATTAGGTGACGAAGATCATCTGGGTGATATGGATTTTAAAGTTGCTGGATCTAAAAATGGAATTACTGCTCTTCAAATGGATATAAAAATTCAAGGAATCAATGAAGAAATTATGGAAGTAGCCTTATCTAAGGCAAAGAATGCCAGAATGCATATTTTAAATATTATGAACGATACCATTTCTAAGCCAAAAGAAATGTCTGAGAATGCTCCAGCAATGAAAACATTCATGGTTGAAAAAGACAAAATTAAAGAGATTATTGGTAAGGGCGGAGCTGTTATCAAATCAATGCAAGAGGAAACAGGTGCAACTGTAGATATTAGTGATGATGGAACAGTTTCAGTATTTGCTCAAACACAATCTGCCATGCAGGCATGCTTAGAAATTATTGAATCAATAATTGAGGAACCTGAATTAAATAAGGTTTACAAAGGCACAGTTGTCAAAATAGTAGATTTTGGAGCATTCGTTAATATTTTACCGGGCAAAGATGGCTTGTTACACATATCTGAAATTTCTAATGAAAGGGTTGAAGATGTAGCTAGCGTTTTAGAAGAAGGTCAAGAGATTGATGTTAAGCTCGTTGGTTTTGACAGAGGAAAAATGAAGCTTTCCGCTAAAGCTCTCATAGAAAAGAGTGATTAGTACAGATTGACGTAAATGTCAAATAAATATATTTTTTTTCTATATATAATTTGCTCATCTTAAATTTTTGTGTTCTCATAGCTATTGCAAACACATAAATAACCTATAGGGGGGTAATATTATGGATAATGCATGGAGAATGATTAAGGACCTAGTTAGTGAACTAACTAGTGTCGTTATTGGACTTGCAGGACTTGGTATTGTAGCTGCTATTGTATTTGGCGGCCCAGTATTTGGTCTTGATGTCATTGGCGGAATCACGACTTTAGTCGAAGATTTATCTTCTAATGGTGTTGTAGGGTTGCTTGTATTAGCAATTTTATACAGCCTTGTTAATAAGTAAGCCAAGCTCTATAATTAGGAAGAGTCTATAATAGACTCTTCCTAATACTTGTTTGTTATGAATTTAAATACATCAATCAATAAAGTTACAGCCTTTTTTAATAAACTCACTAAATTATTATTGCCATTTGTAGCAGTTACATTGCTGCTAGGGGTTGTTTTTGGTCCAACCACGCCTTTCGTTGGAGATGTATATAAGAATGTTGCAGATATTCTACAAATGCTTGGAGAAGATGCTCTTCTTGCATTAATAGCAATAATCATAATTGCTATTTATCTTAAAAAATAAATTTAGAATTAATTAATGGTGGCTATGGGTGGAATTGAACCACCGACCCCAGCGTTATGAGTGCTGTGCTCTAACCAACTGAGCTACATAGCCAAATCTTTTAGCATGATAAATCTAATAAAATCTGTGTCAATCGTATATTGAATATTTTTATTAAACATTAAATTTGAAATGTACCACATCCCCATCTTTTACAAGATACTCTTTTCCTTCCATTCTTAATTTACCCGCTTCTTTTGAACCAAGCTCTCCATGATGGGCAATATAGTCTTCAAATGCTATAACCTCAGCTTTTATAAAGCCTTTTTGGAAGTCGGTGTGAATTACCCCTGCAGCCTCTGGAGCAGTAGAGTTTACTTTTGTTGTCCAAGCTCTCAACTCATTCGGACCAGCAGTAAAAAAAGTCTGAAGGCCTAAAATTTTATAGCCCTCTCTAATAATTTTATTTACAACAGGCTCATCAATTTCAAGCAGTTCAATATATTCTTCTAATTCCCCATCATCAAGAAGAGAGATTTCATGCTCGATTTTAACTGAGGCGGGAATCACTTTAATATTTTCAGAAGATGCAAAATCAATTAATTTATTTAGATTTTCTTTTGATTTATCAGAGTCATCTATGTTGGCAATATAAAATACTGGTTTTGATGTTAGAAGTTGAAATCTTTTTATAATTTTTAACTCTTCTTCGTCATAAGAATTCATATCTAAAAATTTACCCAATTCTAATCTTTCAAGAATATTCTTTAAAACAGTTAATTCAAAAAGATTATCTTTGTTGTTAGTTTTAAGTAATTTTTCACACTTTGTTATTCTTTTATTAACTGTTTCTATATCAGCAAAAATTAACTCTAGGTTAATTATTTCAGCATCTCTTAGGGGATCAATACTTCCATCAACATGGGTAACATTATCGTCTTCAAAACACCTAACTACATGAGCAAGGGCATTCATCTCCCTAATATTTGATAAAAAAGCATTTCCAAGCCCTTCTCCTTTAGAGGCTCCTTTTACAAGACCTGCAATATCAACTATATCTATAGTGGTCGGTATAACTTTAGCAGCATTAACAATTGCTTGAATATCAGTGATTCTTTTATCAGGAACCGTTATTTTTCCCAGATTTGGTTCTATGGTACAAAATGGAAAGTTATTTGCAGGTATTGAAGACTTAGTTAAAGCATTGAAGAGGGTAGATTTACCTACATTTGGCAAGCCAATTATTCCGCATTTAAATCCCATTTTATGTATGCAACTCTTTTTGAGCCTCAGATATATTTTGCTCACAAATCATATCAAATACGCTTACAAAACTATCATAAGCTTTCTCAATCAATACTTTTTCCTGAGGTTTAAATTTTTTAACAACCCATGAATTCATGATGGATTTATCACCTGGATGCCCAATTCCTATCCTGACTCTTATAAACTCTTTAGTACCAGATTTTTGAAATATATCTTTAAGACCATTATGACCAGCATGACCACCATTGACTTTAATTTTTACTTCTCCTGGTTCTAAATCTAAGTCATCATGAAAGATTATTATTTTTTTATATGGTAGACCAGTATATTTCTTGATTTTTTCTACAGTTAAGCCTGAATTATTTACGTAATTCTCGGGGATTGCCCACATGATTTTTTCTTCATGGCTATAAGCTATTTCAGCTTGATACTTTTGCTTTGATTGGAATGTTACACCATATGATTGGCTTAAATTAATTAACCAATCTTTACCGATATTATGTCTAGTTTTATCGTATTTAGCACCTGGATTGGCTAAACCAACAAAACAAAGATCTAACACTATTCAGAAGTTTCTTCAGAATTTTCTTGTTCTTCTGATGATCCCTCATCAGCAGAATCATCTGATGCACTATCACCATCAGCTTCTAATGCATCTCCTTCTTCAATTTCTGGCTCTTCTTCAACTTCTGCTCTAGGAGCATTTACAGATACAACAAGTTGATCCGTTTCTTCTGTTAAGCCTGGTATCTCAGATCCATCAGGAAGGTTTAGATCAGTCAGTCTTATAGCATCACCTATCATTAATGAGGTTACATCAACCTCAATAGACTCAGGAATATTGCCTGCGCTACAAAGTATTTCGATCTCTCTTATTGCTTTTGTTATTACTCCACCCTCTAGCTTTACTCCTTCACATTCATCTTCATTTAAGAAGATAAAAGGAATCATAACTTTAAGCTTAGTTTTACTCGATACCCTTAAAAAATCAGCATGTAAAAACTTACCTTTAGCTGGATCTCTTTGTAGCTCTTTTAAAACCACTTTTTCATCTCCATTTTCTGTCTTAATAACAAGGACCTGTGTATAAAAAAGCTCATTCTGAGATGCTTTTGTTAATTCATTCAATCTAAGTTTTATATTTAATGAATCTTTTTCATTACCATAGATAATTGCTGGTACCATACCATCAATGTTTCTAATAACTCTTGCTTTATTAGTACCAGTTCTTTCTCTGGTATCTGCATTTAAAATAATTTCTTGACTCATAATAATCCTTTATAAAAACAATTCACTTAACGATCTTTGATTGCTTAATCTTGTAATACATTCAGCAATAGTTGATGAAAGTGAAATGACGCGTATTTTACTGCATTTTTGTGCTTCTGGGGATAGGGGAATCGAATTTGTTACAACCAGCTCATCAATTGCTGAATTTTCCAGTCTTTCAATTGCAGGTCCCGATAATACTGGATGTGTAATATATGCTTTTACAGCAGCAGCGCCTTGTTTTTTTAGAGCATCTGCAGCATTACAAAGAGTTCCAGCTGTATCAATAATATCATCAGGAACGATGCAAACCTTTCCATTAATATCACCTATAATATTCATAACTTCAGATTGGTTGGCAGCAGCTCTTCTCTTATCAATAATTGCCAAGTCTGTACCATCTAATTGTTTAGCAAGCGCTCTTGATCTAACAACACCTCCAACATCAGGAGAAACGACAATAATTTCATCTCTTTCATTATTAGCTTTTATATCATCCACCATTAATTTTGTTGCATAAACATTATCAGCTGGCATATCAAAGAAGCCTTGAATAGTTTCAGAATGAAGATCTACTGTTAGTACTCTATCAATCCCAACAGCATCAAACATATCTGCTACAACTTTTGCGCTTATAGGAACTCTTGCAGACCTTACTCTTCTATCTTGCCTGGCATATCCAAAATAAGGAACAATGGCGGTAACTCTCGATGCAGATGATCTCTTCAAAGCATCAGCAAGAAACATTAGCTCCATAACATTTTTATTGCTGGGAGCACAAGTTGATTGAATTATAAAAGTATCGTGACCCCTAACATTTGCTTCAATCTCGACTTTTATTTCACCATCAGAAAAGTATCCAATATCTAGTGGCGCTAAAGGCACATTAAGAATATTACAAACTTCTTCAGCTAATGCTGTATTTGCAGTTCCTGTGAATATATCAAATTTTTTACTTGTATCATTCATTTTACATTGGCTGGGGTGGTAGGATTCGAACCTACGCATGACGGGATCAAAACCCGTTGCCTTACCGCTTGGCTACACCCCAAACTTAAAACAATTCCTTTAAGGGCGAATATTGTAACGGTTTCACCGTAAAGAATCTCCATTTATCAGGAATTATTTTTAATAATTTTTGTAATTCTTTTTCTGAATGATATTTTATAAACATTGATGAGCCTGTTCCAGATAAATTAATATTAATTTGATTATTCTTGTTTACGAATTCTCTTACCTCATCATGCTTTTCTAAAAAAATACTCATAAAATCATTAGAAATATTATTTTTCAAAGCTAATGGATAACTTAATTCGCTAAACATTTCCCCTGTAGATGAATGTATATTTGGATAAATTAACAGCATGTCATCATTTAATGATTTGCAGGCTGTTAGTTTTTCTCCTATTCCTTCAGCAATTGCATTTTTACCATAAATAAAGAATGGAATATCTGCACCATAATTTTTTCCGAATTCAATCATTTGATTCTTAGTCATTCCTAATTTCCACAAGTAATTTAAAACAATTATAGTTGAAGCAGCATTTGAACTACCTCCACCAAGACCAGATCCCAAAGGAATATTTTTTGAAATATCTATGTGAACCCCTGACTTTATCTTATTAATGACCCTAAGCTTAGAGGCAATGTCATACACAATATTCCTATCATTATTTTCAAGCTCAAATCCAAGGTTTACTATGACATCTTTATCTTGAGTTAGTTGAAATGTTATCTCATCACATAAATCTATAAGTTGAAATCTACTCTTTATGTTGTGATATCCATCAGTTCTTTTTGATAAAACCTTTAAATTAATGTTTATTTTTGCAGGTGATAATATGGTTGTGATTTCGGTGTTCATCTTAAAAAAATTAGGCCTGTATATTGGATATTTTCTAAACTTGTATCAAATTTAACCTTATTTCCTTCATTTGAGCATTTGAAGTTTTCTTTATTTACGGTTTCCAGTTGCTTGATACAATTTTTAAGAATTATTTTTAACAAATCACTTTCAAAGCTATTGTAAATAAAGCTTTGATCAATATTTTCATATCCTAATATATTTATTTCATAAATTTTAAATTTTGGTGTTAAATTTATTTCCCCTAAAGATCCGATTAAAGGTTTATATAAATGTATAATGTAACCACTATCGTTATGAAGAATTTTAAGATTAATAGTTTCTTTTGTGTCTTGAGAAACATATTGAATTTTTCCGAAGTAATTAAAAGTTAAATTATTATTTTTATCTAATGCAGAGCAAGATATTAAAACAAATAAAGATAGCGCCATTGAAAGCATCGAAATGAATTTACAATTAGTTGGCATAAATCATAAAACCTCGTCAGTTTCTCAAAGAGAGAAGTTTATTATAAATGAGACGAATCAAGTTGCACTAAATAGGTATCTAAAAGATACTTTTGGTGAAAGACTTAGTTCATCTTTTGGCTTATCAACATGCAATAGAACGGAACTTTATTTATATAGTGATATTGAAGATCACATAGAAATTCTGAATTCTGTAAAAGGTTTTTTAGGATGTGATGAAATCGATAATGAATATTTTTATAGTTTTGAAGGAGAGGATGCATTAATTCATATTGCCAGAGTTGCATCAGGAATTGACTCTCAAGTACTAGGAGAGCAAGAAATCTTTGGTCAATTCAAAATGAGTATCTCGGCCGCAAGAGATCAATCCTTAATTCCAAAACCAATGAATTACTATATAAAAAAATCTATTGAGATTGTTAAAAAAGTAAGGACTGAGACTCGAATCGGTTTAAACCCTCTATCTGTCAGTGGGTTATCAGTTAATTTAATAAAAAATATTTTTGAAGATCCCAAATCCCTTAATGTGCTAATTATTGGAGCTGGTTCTTTGGGTAAGTCAGTTATTGAAAATTTGTATCAAAAAGGTATTACAAAAATATCTGCCGTGAATAGGTCATCCAAAGAAATAACAATTAATGAAAATTTTTCTATTGTCTCATCCTCTCTTCAAAGATTAGAAGACGAAATTAAATATGCAGATGTAGTCATTACTTCTATCAATACCGAGCTTCCTATTTTAGGAAAGGGTCTTATTGAAAATACATTAAAAAGTAGAGGAGCAAAGCCAATTCTTCTTATAGATTTAGGGGTTCCAAGAAATATTGAGTCATCTATTTCATCTATTGAGCAAGTCTATCTTTACACTATTGATGATATTGAAAAAATTACACAAGATAATTATGGAGAAAGATTAATAGAAGCTGAGAAAGCTGGAAATATTATTGTTAGAGAGGCATCTAAGGCAATATCATCTATTGAGAATGCAAATCAAAAATCAGAAGTTATCGATCTGCTCGATCCATACTTAACTAAACTAGATCAAAAAGATTTAATTAAAATAACTAATAGCAATGATATTCACAGAGATCTTATAGAGCACTTAGAGGATTCAAATTTTAGAATAGAGATCATTGCGAAGCTTGATAAGCATATTTTACAGTCAATGGTAAAAAGGTATATTCATGATGCATGACTCAATGACAAAAAAGCTTGATATGCTTATAGATAGACAAGCTGAGATCCAGAATTTATTAATTCAACCAGAAACATCAAATGATATAAATTTACTTACTGAACTAAATAAAGAGTTTGCTGATATTAATCCAATAGCCGAGCTATATTCGGAATATAAAGACTTGATGCAGGTAATTGAGGAAGCAAAACAAATTATTGAAATGGGTGATGAAGATCTAACGGCTTTAGCTGAGGAAGATTTAAAGAACAATCAAGATCGACCGGCAGCATTAGAGAAACAATTAAAAATTATGCTTTTACCAAAAGATTCTGCAGATGATGGTTCTGCATATCTTGAAATTAGAGCTGGTGCCGGTGGTGATGAGGCTGGTATTTTTGCAGGTGATTTATTTAGGATGTATTCAAGAATGTCTGAAAGAGAAAATTGGACAATAGAAGTCTTAAATCTAAGACCAGCAGAGCAGGGGGGCTATAAAGAAGTATCCCTTAAGCTTGTTGGTAAGGGCGTTTATAAAGTTCTTAAGTTTGAGTCTGGTGTTCATAGAGTACAAAGAGTTCCTGAGACGGAATCACAAGGTCGAATTCATACTTCAACATGCACAGTAGCAATACTTCCCGAGGTTGAAGCGGTGGCAGAAGTGAGTATAGATAAAAATGATTTAAGAGTGGACACCTTCAGAGCATCTGGTGCTGGTGGGCAGCATGTAAATAAAACTGATTCTGCAGTTAGATTAACACATATCCCAACTGGACTTGTCGTAGAGTGTCAAGATGGGCGTTCACAACATAAAAATAAAGAGAAAGCATTATCCTTATTGGCTGCAAAACTTAAACAAAAAGAAGAAGACGAACAACAAGCAAACATAGCATCAGAAAGAAAGATTCAGGTAGGTACTGGAGATAGAAGCGAAAAAATTAGAACATATAATTTCCCTCAAGGAAGAATGACAGACCACAGGATAAAATTGACTCAGCATAATTTAGATCAAATTATGGATGGTGATATAAAATCAATATGTGATGCGCTCTTGGCAGAAAATCAATTAGCCCTTTTATCACAATTAGAGTCAGAATGAAGGGTCAAATAATTGGAAAATTCACTAAAATATTTTAAAAATCTATATTCAAAGATTGCTGCTAATTCTGAAAATCATTTATTTAATTTCTTGAATATAAAATATGGCATATGCTCAAAAGACTATTATTTAAAAGATGATTTAATTTTTAACACTAAAGAGATTCAAGAAATTGAATGTTTTTTTAAAGATTTATCAAGTGGAGTTCCATTTGAATATATAGTCAATCAAGCATCTTTCTATGATAGTGAGTTCTTTGTTGATGAAAGAGTTTTGATACCCCGCCCAGAGACAGAATTAATAATAGATTATTTTAAATCTCTAAAAACTAATAAAAATTTTAATATTATTGATGCAGGAACAGGCTCGGGCTGTATAGGTATTTCAATTGCAAATTTGTGCAACCAAAATATAGTTTTTGGAGTTGATAAATATTTAAGATCTATTGAAATTGCAAAAATAAATAAAAATAAATTAAATGCAAATAACTTTAAACTTTTAGTGGGAGATTGGCTCTTACCGTTTAAAAAGAATTCGATTGATATGGTTATATCTAATCCGCCCTACATAACAGAAGATGATGAACACTTGAAGCATCTAAAACATGAGCCACTAACATCTCTTGTAAGCACTGATAATGGACTCAAGGATATTAATATCATAATAAAACAATCAAAACAGGTTTTAAAAAAATCTGGTAAGTTGATTATTGAACATGGTTTCAATCAAGCTCAAGATATAGAAAATATACTTAAAGATTATAATTATAGAAATATCTTTAACATTAAAGATTATCAAGATCATCAAAGGATAATAGTAGCGGAATTATGAATAAGAATTTTTTTGAAAAACAGATGCTTGTAGATGGCTTTAATGAAGATTCTTTAAAAAAATTGTTAAATTCTAAAGTTTTAATAATAGGGTGTGGTGGTGTAGGACATCCTGCAATAATCTATTTATTATCGACAGGTATTGGTAATTTATATATCGCTGATGATGATTTAGTAGATTTCAATAATCTACACAGACAATTTATCTTTGATCAGAATGATATTGGCAAAAGTAAAGTGGAAATAATTAAAAGTAAACTTGCTGGAAAGTATCCACACTCAAATATCGTAAGCATTAATAAAAGGATTGATGAGAAATATCTTTTTGAAATAATAGATGATATAGATGTTGTTATAGATGCTTCTGATAATTTTGAAACAAGATATCTTGTTAATGATATTTGTGTTGAGAAACAAGTTCCTTTGGTATCTGGCTCTTGTATAAATCAAGAGGGACAAATAATAAGTTTTAAAAATAATGATTCTGGTCCTTGTTATGAGTGTTTATTTCCAAGAAAGAAAAATCTTTTAGATCAAAACTGTGAAAGCGAAGGAGTCATACCAACTGTAGCTGGAAGCGTAGGCACATTTTCATCAATGCAGGCTATTTCAATTATTTTAGGTGATGAAGAATGCTTCAATAAACTTATTCTTATAAATATGAAGGCTGGAAAGATAGCTCAATCTTTTCTATCAGAAAATCCTGGATGTATAATTTGCTCATAATATGAAAAAAGGATATGTAGAGGGATACTACGGAAAATTATTCTCATTCAATGATAGATTGAAGTTGTTAGATGATTTGGGAGAATATGGTCTAGATACATATTTCTATTGTCCAAAAGAAGATCCAAATCATAGGCTTGATTGGCAGTCAGGATACAGTGAGGCTTGGATGAATCACTTCCAGGAGTTATCCTCAAATGCCCAGTCTAAAAATGTAGAATTTATAATGGGTATATCGCCTGGTATTAATCTTGATATTGATAAACTCACACAAATAATAAAATCATTTATCAATATAGGTATTACTAGTATAGGTATTTTATTTGATGATTTAGAGAACAATCCAGCAGCAGAAACTCAATGTGAATGCTTAAATAAAATAGCAGAGATTGATCCAAATCTTAATTTATATTTTGTACCATTTGTTTACTGTGACCATCAATTAAATAAAGACAATGCCAGCAAGAATTACATAAGCTACCTTGCTGATAATTTAAATCAAAAAGTGAACATTTTTTGGACAGGTCCAAAGGTAGTGTCAGATAAATACAAAGAAACTGATATCAAAAGATGGAAAGCTATGCTTAATCATAATCTTTATATTTGGGATAATTTTTTTGCTAATGATTACTGCATGCCAAAAATAATAATTGATGATTTTAACCACCTTAATCCTATAAAAAAGGCTGATGGACTTAGTGGAATTCTTATGAATGGAACAGGAATCTATAATATAGACAAACTATTACAAGAAATATTTTTTCAATATATGCAAAATGATAATTTTGATTACAAAAAATTGTTATTAGAAAAAGGATTTGGTTTAGATAGTATTTACAGCCTATTAAAGTTTGAGATAAAACTTAAAGATATTGAAAACTTAAATAATGATCTGAATAACTATTTATGGAAAACAAATAGTTATATAAAAAATGATATATATGGACATCTGCATTTTCTAAACTTCATATATAAAAATAAAATCAGTGATAAAAAAATCTTAAAAAGATTTAATATTATTTAGTTAATATTATAATTAAAAGCAATTAGGGGAAATAATATGAAAGGTAATATGCAATCTTGGGGGCCTAATGTCGCCCAAATTATTGAGCACGCTAGAGTAAATTCACCAAATGTTGAAGTTGTCTCTAGACTTGTATCAGGTGAAATACATAGAACTAATTATTCAGAGGTTTGTATTAGAGCAAGAAAACTTGGCTCTGCATTACTTAAAAAAGGGTATAAGGAAGGGGATGTTTTGGCTTCATTGGCATTGAACTCATATAGGCATTTAGAGGCTTATTTTGGCGTTTCTGGGATTGGAGCCGTAATGCATACTTTAAATTTTAGATTGCATCCTGAGCAACTTGTTTATGTTATCAACCATGCTGAAGATAAGATTATCTTTGTTGAAGTACCATTTATTCCATTGCTAGAGGCAATTAAAGATAGTATTTCTGATGTTCAAGAATTTGTTGTTTTATGTGATAAAGGAGAAATTCCTGAAAACTCCTTGAATAATGTAATTTCATATGAAGAATTTATTGAAGATGGTGATGAGAACTTTATATGGCCTAAGATTGATGAAGATGCAGCATGTGGGCTTTGTTATACATCTGGAACAACAGGCAATCCAAAGGGTGTTTTATACTCTCATAAATCAAATACATTACACGCACTTACTGCTATATCGTCACTTGATGTAAGTTCAGATGATGTCATTTTAATGGTTGTCCCTATGTTTCACGTTAACGCATGGAGTATTCCGTTTTACGCTCCATTAGTTGGTTTAAAGATTGTAATGCCTGGCATGCAAATGGAAGGTCAGCCTCTGTATGATTTAATTGATGGTGAAAATGTAACTTTTGCATTTGGTGTTCCAACTGTTTGGATGGGTCTACTAGGTTATTGTAAAAGTGAGAATCTTGTTCTTAGCTCAATTAAGAAAACCGTAATAGGTGGGTCAGCATTATCATTGTCTCTATTAAAAGATTTACATGAAACGCATGATATTGATGTAATTCAAGGTTGGGGTATGACAGAAACTAGTCCTTTAGGCACAACTAATTTAGTAACACCTGAAATGAGAAAAATGCCAAAAGAAGAAATGTATCAACTGCAGCTTAAACAGGGAAGAGCATGTTATGGAGTAGAATTAAAAATAGTTGATGATTCAGGCAATGATCTCCCAAATGATGGAGAAGCTCAAGGACATCTTTTAATAAGAGGACCATGGGTAATTAAAAGATATTTTAAGGCTGAAAAAGATGCCACGGATAAAAATGGTTGGTTTGATACAGGTGATATTTCAACTATTGATCAAGATGGTTATATGACTATTGTAGACAGAGCCAAAGATGTTATTAAAACTGGAGGAGAGTGGATTAGCTCTATTGATCTAGAGAATGCCGCTGTAAGTCATCCTGATGTTGTGGAGGCATGTGTTGTTGGTTTACCACATCCAAAATGGGATGAAAGACCATTGATGGTTATAGTTACTAATGGGAATTCTCTTTCAAAAGATGATGTTATCGATTTTTTAACTGATAAAGTTGCAAAATGGTGGTTACCTGATGAAGTTGTATTTGTTGATGAGTTACCTCATGGAGCAACAGGTAAGCTTTTAAAATATGAGCTAAGAGATAAATACGAAAACTTATATATGGAGAACTAATATGCTACATGTAATTAAATCAAATGAAATCGATACCATAATAGGAAAAGAGTTAGGAAAGTCTGACTGGGTTCTAGTTGATCAAGATAGAATTGATAAATTTGCTGATGCAACAATGGATCATCAGTTTATTCATGTTGATCCTGAACAAGCCAATCCAATATTTGGCTCTACAATAGCGCATGGCTTTCTTTCACTTTCTTTAACAGCTGGAATACCTTTCCAACAAGAAATTGGTTTAGTTATAGATGGAACTAAAATGGGTCTTAATTACGGTTTAGATAAAGTAAGGTTTTTAAGTCCGGTGCCAGTAAATTCAGAAGTGAGATTATCCATGAAATGTATAGATATCACTGAAAAAAATCCTGGACAGTTTTTATCAAAACTAGAGGTTACGATGGAAATAAAAGGAGTTGAAAAGCCTGCTTTTGTAGCTGAAACTTTAAGTATGTTTGTGCTTTAAGAAAGTAATTTTTTTAGAACTTCATTGACATTTTTTGGATTGGCCTTGCCTTTTGATTCTTTCATAACTTGGCCAACAAAAAATCCAAATAACTTATCTTTACCAGCTCTGTACGCAGCTACTTGATCAGGATTATCACTAACAACTTTATTGCATATTTCTTCAATTAATCCCGAATCTTTTATTTGAACCAATCCTTCGCTTTCAATTATAGAGTCAACAGTATCACCCGTTTCCCAGATCTTTTCCAAAACAGTTTTAGCTATTTTCCCTGAAATTGTCTCATCATTAATCCTTATAATTAATGCAGAGAAATTATTAATTTCTAGTTTAGATTCGCTTAGGAGGACATTATCCTTATTCAAAAGCGCATTAACTTCACCAATAAGCCATCTTGCGGCTAGTTGAGGGTTCATGCTTTCTGCAGCAGCAGTCTCAAACATTTTTGACATTTCTTTTGAGGTTGCAATTATCTTTGCGTCTGCCTCATCTAGATTAAAAACATCTATATATCTTGATACCTTTGCTTTAGGTAGTTCAGGCATATTATTTTTAATTTCGTTGATTTCATTTTGATCAATGACAATAGGTAAAAGGTCTGGCTCAGGAAAATATCTATAATCATTAGCAGCTTCTTTAGATCTCATAGATCTTGTTTCATTTTTATCGCTGTCATATAGTCTTGTTTCCTGAACAATTTTTTCACCTTTTTCTAATAACTTAATTTGTCTATTTACTTCGTGTCTGATAGCTCTATCAATAAATCTAAATGAATTAATATTTTTAAGCTCTGCTCGAGTTCCCAATTCAGTATCTTCTGGTTTTTTAATCGACACATTTACATCGCACCTCATAGATCCTTGCGACATATTCCCATCACAGATATCAAGGTATGTTACTAATTGGTGAATCGCTTTAAAGTATGCAACTGCCTCCTCAGGGCTTGAGATTTCAGGCTCTGAAACAATTTCTAAGAGTGGGGTGCCCGCTCTATTTAAATCAACACCGGTTTTACCATCAAAAAGATCATGTACTGACTTTCCAGCATCCTCTTCTAAATGAGCTCTTGTGATGTTAATAATTTTTTCTTTATTATCAACATAAATAGCTATTTCACCATTTTCAACAATTGGTTTATTCATTTGAGTAATTTGATAACCTTTTGGAAGGTCAGGATAAAAATAGTTTTTTCTATCAAAAAACGAGATACTATTAATCGTTGAATTTGTTGCCAATCCAAACATTATTGCTTTATTGAAAGCCTCTCTATTGGGAACTGGTAATACTCCAGGTAGCCCAAGATCTACATAGTCAACTTGAGTATTTGGATTTGAACCAAACTGGGTTGAGGCCCCAGAAAATAATTTTGTTTTTGTTGATAATTGAACGTGTATTTCAAGTCCTATTGTTGTTTCCCAAGACACTATGAGACCCCCTTTGAAGGGTTCTGATTATGAAAATCAGTATTTACTTGAAAATTGTGACCAACTTGCAATACAGTAGATTCATCAAGATGATTCCCAATTATTTGTAATCCAAGAGGCATATTATTCTCAAATCCACTCGGAATAGACATTGCAGGAAGGCCAGCCAGGTTTGCAGGAATTGTAAATAAATCTTCAAGATACATTTGTATTGGATCCCCTGATTTCGAGCCGGCTGCAAATGCAGGACCTCTTGTAGTAGGGCTCACAATAACATCTACTTCCTTAAAGGCATTATCAAAATCATTTTTTATTAATCTTCTTACCTGTTGGGCTTTTTTATAGTAAGCATCATAGAAGCCTGCTGATAAAACATATGTACCAATTAAAATTCTTCTTTTAACTTCTTCACCAAAACCCTCAGTTCGAGAATTAATATATAAATTTTCAAGATCAGTTATGTTATCAGTTCTGAAGCCATACTTAACACCATCATATCTTGATAGGTTTGAAGAGCATTCAGCAGGAGCAATAACATAATATGTTGGAACAGAAAGCGAGATATTGGGTATGCTTACTTCAACTATTTCTGCACCAAGTTTTTTTAATTGATCCAGAGAAGATTCAAAATTTTTAACTACATTTTGATCAAGTTTAGAGAGATCAAACTCTTTAACAATTCCGATTTTTTTATTTTTAATTTCATTATTTAGATTATGAGTAAAATCAGGTATTTCAACATTTAATGAAGTTGTATCTTTTTTATCGTAAGAACACATTTCATTTAAAAGTAAAGCACAGTCCTCAACAGTTCTTGCCATTGGTCCTGCTTGGTCAAGGCTAGAGGCAAAAGCAATCATGCCCCATCTTGAAATTCTTCCATAAGTTGGTTTTAAACCACTTATTCCACATAGTGATGCTGGCTGCCTTATTGAGCCACCTGTATCTGTACCACTAGCAGCTGCAACTATTCCAGCAGCGACTGCAGCCGCAGAACCGCCAGAGCTTCCACCAGGAACAAAGTCTTTATTCCAAGGGTTGAGAACATTTCCATAAAAGCTAGTTTCATTTGAAGAGCCCATTGCAAATTCATCCATGTTAGTCTTACCAACGGACAAACAGCCAGCTTTTTCAAGATTCTCAATAGCTGTTGCTGTATATGGCGGTACAAAGTTAGAAAGCATTTTTGAACCACAAGTTGTTAAAATATCTTTTGTGCAAAATAGGTCTTTTTGTGCAATTGGAATGCCTTCAAGTGAAGAGAAGGCATCTTTTGAATCAAGCTCTTTTGCAGCTTTATATGAACCCTCTTTATTAAGAGTTACAAATGCATTTAGATCTTTATGTTCATCAATCAATTGAAAGGTTTCATCTAATAACTCAGTAGGTGAAATATCCTTATTATTGAGCATTTCATTGAGCTCTTTTATTGATTTATATTGTATTGTCATTCAACGACTCTGGGGACTAAAAAGTAATCTTCATTAGAATCAGGCGCATTAGATAAAAATTTTGATTTTCTATCTTTTGAATTTAAATCATCATTTCTGAGTCTTGCGGTCATTTCTAGGGGGCTTGACAAAGGATCAACATTTTCAGTATTTGCATCATTTAACTGATCAACAAATTCTAAAATTTCCTCTAGATCTGATATTAATTTATCACCTTTCTCATTTTCTAGAGAAAGTCTTGATAAGTGTGCAATTGTTGAAACCGTTTCTTTATCCATATGCTATTATTATATAAGGTTGCAAAATATTAACCTAACTAAAAAAATATTAATATTAATTTAGGAAAAAAATGGAATTTAATTTATTTAAAACAGTAAGAGGCTACTTTTCAAATGACCTATCAATTGATTTAGGTACTGCAAATACTCTTATTTATACAAAGGATGTAGGTATAGTGTTAAATGAGCCTTCTGTAGTTGCAATTAGAGAATCACGAGGTCAAAAAACTGTAGTTGCAGTTGGTACTGAAGCTAAAAAAATGCTTGGTAGAACACCAGGTAATATTAAAGCAATAAGGCCTTTATCAGAGGGTGTTATTGCAGACTTCCAGGTGACTGAAAAAATGCTGCAGCATTTTATAGCAAAAGTTCATGAACAAAGATTTATAAAACCAAGCCCTCGTGTTTTAGTTTGTGTGCCTTGCAGATCTACCCAGGTTGAAAGAAGAGCTATTAGAGAATCAGTTCTTGGTGCTGGAGCAAGAGATGTCAAGTTAATTGAGGAGCCAATGGCTGCAGCAATTGGTGCTGGTCTTCCTGTTGAAGAAGCAAGTGGAAATATGGTTGTGGATATTGGAGGAGGAACTTCTGAAATTGCAATCTTGTCTCTAAACGGTGTTGTATATGCAGAATCTGTAAAAATTGGTGGAGATAAGATGGATGAATCTATCACATCTTGGATTAGAAGGAATTACGGTTGTGTTATTGGTGAATCAACGGCTGAAAAAATTAAATACTCAATTGGTTGTGCTACACCTGAATCAGAAAAAAAAGAAATGGCCATCACAGGGAGAAATTTAGCAGAGGGAATACCTGAAACCTTTACCGTGAATAGTGAACAGATTTTTGATGCCATGAAAGATCCTTTATATGGCATGGTAAGAGCTATAAGGAATGCTTTAGAATTATCACCTCCAGAACTAGCAGCAGATATCGCTGAGAGAGGGATAGTTTTAACAGGTGGCGGAGCTCTTCTTAGAGACCTAGATAAACTCATTGCAAATTCTACAGGCATTCCAGTATTAGTTGCAGAGGATCCATTAACTTGTGTTGCCAGAGGTGGAGGCCAGGCTCTTGAAATAATGGACAAATATAATATTGATTTATTGTCATCTGAGTAAAAGGTTATGGCGATTAATACGCCTATAAATTCATTTATATTTGGATTTTATGTCCTGTTATCTTCTTTAATTCTATATTTTGACATCGCACATAATAAATTTGAGAAAGTTAAAAACTCATATAATGCAGTTGTAATATCAAGCAATTACATAATAGATAAGAATTTAGAGAGTATTAGTTTTTTCTATAAGTCTTTTCAAAACAATCAAAGCCTGCTTCGAGAGAACCAAAATCTTTCATATCAATTAGACCAACTTAAGGTTGAAAATTTTTTATTAAAGAATTTTGATATGTATTTTAATGATTTTTATAAAAAAGATATGCTTGAAACTTTTAGCAGTGTATCTAATAGAGTTTATATCTCGAAAATTGCTAGCTTTGATACAGATAATTATTTTTGTTGCACTAATCATGAGCTTATATTGAATAATTTTGAAGGTATACCAAAAGATTTGATAGCTAATAGGCCAGTAATAAGCAAGTCAGGTATTGTCGGACAAGCATATGATGTAATTAATGACTCAATAAAAGTTATTTTGCTAAGTGATGCTAGACATATAACACCATTAAAATCTGGAGATTTTTTTTGTAATGCTAAAGGTGTTGGTAGGCCAAATCTATTATCCTGCTCATTGAATACGCTAATACATCAAAACAAATTAGAGATAGGGGATCTTTTTTATACCTCAGGAATGGGGGGTGTTTTTCCAGTGAATATTTTAATAGGAGAGTTGGTCGCAATAAATAAAGTGGACGATAATGAATATTTACTTGAAATATATCTCTATCAATCAGTTATTAATGAAAATGTTTTAGGAATTCTGATTGATGAATAATATAGGCTACCTAAGAATATTTTTTATAATTTTAGTAACGTTGTTCTTTGAGAATATTTTGTCTGCTTTATTTCTTAAATTTAATTTTTACATTCCCTTTACTTTTTTAGTATTCAGTTATATTCACTATAAAAAAACCAATGGCATTTCTGCTACAGGAAGCTTTTTTATAGGTATATTAGTTGATCTTATTTCACAAAACCCATTTGGATTGAATGCATTAATGTTTTGTTTAATGGCCCTTATAATAAGTTACTATAAAAATATATTTAAATTATTTTCTTATTTTCAAATCTGCATTTTTTTTAGCCTGTCGGCAACATTCTATGTTGGCTTTACAAATTTAATTTCTAATATTGGTATATTTTCCTATACAAATCTTTTTAGCTCTTTACTAGCTTCTTTTATTTTGTGCATATCATTGTCATTCATAAATCTTTATAACCCAAGGATTAAAAATAGACTTGGGATAAGGGATTAAATGAATAAAGTAATAAAAATATTTAATAGACTGGTTCTCTTGATATTAATTATGTTATTTATTTTATTTGGTTCAGCAATAACACTAATAAAAAAACCTGATCTTGGAATAAGGCTGTATAACAACTTTTTTTCAGAAAATATTTTTTTAGAATTCTCAAACCTTGTTAATAATGGAACTTTCATATCACCAAGCTATGAAGTAAATGAATTTAAAGTAATAATTAATGAAAAAGACTATTTAACATTATCAAATCTTGAATTTGGGATTAATTTAATTAAATCGTTATCATCTAGAACATTAATTATCACTGAGTTTGCTCTATCAGATATAAAAATATCAGATGCTGATATAGATTCAAGAAACAATACTAATATCTCAAATGAAGCCAGCTTTATTATTAATGGTAGAAACCTAAATGTTCTTGGATTTTCTTCAAAAACATTTGAAATTAAAGCCACACCTTCATTAGTAAGTGCTGTTTTTTATGGGGGTGCAATTTCAGATCTAAGCTTTTTATCTCTTAAGATAAATTCAAGAGACAACTATCAAACATGGTCATATAAATCTGAACATAATTTTGGTAACGATGAATTGGCACAATTAAAAATTATTAATCTCGAAGACTATAATGAGGTTGATTATACGACTTATGTAACTGCTAAAGGCAAGCTAAACAGTCAATTTCAAAACATTAGTTCCTCATATTTTGTAAAAATCTCTGATTCACGATTTGTTCTCAATTCAGGTTTTTCCGTCAAGGATTTATCAGGTGATTTGCATATAACCAATGGAGATGTTGTTGGAAAATTCTCAGCTTATGCATTAGATCAAGAGCTTGATGGTGGACTAAATTATGACAAAGAAGGACTATCTTTATATACAGAAATGACATTTGATATGGCAGAGGTTATTAATGATTCGGCTTATTTTTCTATTCAGGGTAAAGAAATTTTTAGCTCTATTATAAAAATTGATCGAGATGGTAAATCTTCTATTAATTTAAAATCAAATATGACAAATACATCAATTAAATCTTTAATTGATGAGTTAAATAAACCGCTTCAATTAAATCTTGATACCGAAATTAATATTAATGATTTATCAAAACCAATTTATGCAGTAAAAAATTCATTATTCAAAGTTATATATGATCCAAGCAAAAACTCAGGTTTTTTTGCTACTGGAGAAAAATATTTAAATACAGATATCCCAATTTCGAATTCTTTTAATATATTTCTTGATATAAGTGAATTTAAATATTCAGATATAGAGTTCAGCACAAGCGAGGGAGATTCAAACATTAAACTTCTCGAAATCATGGTAGATGAGTTTAATTTTTATGATTCAATATTAAAGAATCAATTTTTTGAAATAAATTTTTTAAATAATGAAACCAGAGTTGAGATATCTGGAGATGATTTGAATGGTATTATAACCTCCGATAATACTGGGTTTACTAGAATTGATATTGAAAATTCAACTATCAATAATCTAAAGCTTATAAATGCTGATGAATCCAATTCTGATTCAATTATTAATCTAAGATTAATTGGATCAAATATAGAAGTTAACGAATATATTTTTGAAAGCTTAGATCTTTATTTTTTAAGAAATAAAAATATCACCACGATAGATAATATAAATATTAAGAGCGATAGAGTTAATGTAAGTTCATATGAGAATAACAGTAAAGCTTACATAAGCCATAATAAAATATCTGATTTATATAAGATAAAAGGTAAATTTGATATTTATAATGATGGTAAGTTTTTTAAAAACCTTATTCCATATGATTTCTCTTACCTTAATACAGATTTAAATATCCAATGGAATAGCAGAATAGATCTTACTAATCTTGAAGGTGAGATTGATTTTTTGCTTAAAGACTTATCTGTAAAAAATGAAATATCTAATTCTGGATTTTTAAGAACTCTCAAACTATTTAATTTAGATTCACTTGTAAATAACATCGAAGATATTAATCGAAATGAAAGTTTAAATATAAAAAGAGCAGAGGGAAATATGATAATAGGCAAAAATAGAGCCCTCATCCAAGACCCTTTGGTTTTTAGTACAAATGAAGCAGAAATGAAATGGTCCGGTGAGATATTAAAAAATAATAAAGGTAATTTGAATAATTTAAATTTAGATCTTTCCTTAAGACTAAAAGTCTCTGAAAACTTGCCATGGTATGCAGCTTTAATCGGAGGAATTCCAGCTGTTTTTGGAAGCCTTGTTATTGAAGATATTTTTGATGAGAATATAAAAAAAGCTTCCTCACTAGAGTTCAAGGTAAAAGGGACTATAGATGAGCCAATAATTGAAAGATTAGATCAAGAATAAAGTTGCTAAGCCTAAAAAGGAAAAGAATCCAATAACATCAGTAACAGTTGTTACCACAACACTTCCGGCAATAGCAGGGTCTTGCTTCATTTTTCTAAGGAACAAGGGTACAAAAATACCTGCTATTACTGAACTAATTAAATTTATAATTAAAGCTCCAGAAATAAGGAAACCTAATTTAACATCACCAAACCAAAGATAAGTCGCGCCACCAACCAATATTGCTAAAACTATTCCATTTATAATTGATACGGCTAGCTCTCTTTTAAATAACCAGCTCATATTTGATGTATTGATTTGATCAAGAGTGAGGCCTCTAATCACAATAGTAAGTGTTTGAGTTGCCGCAACACCACCCATGCTTGCAACAATAGGCATTAGTACCGCAAGGTAAACAATTTTGTCTAAAGTATCTTGAAAAATATTAATTGTGAAAGCTGCAATAAATGCTGTAAGCAAATTCATACTGAGCCAAAAGACACGGCTTTTTGCAGCTCTTCCTGGTGGTGCGAAAGTATCTTCTGCGATACCGGCCATACCTAAAATATTTTGATCAGCATCTTCCATAATTACATCAACCACATCATCAATTGTAATTCTTCCAATTAGCTTATTTTCATCATTAAGAACTGCAATTGAAACTAAATTTTCTCTTTCAAATATCCTGGCAACTTCCTTATCTTCTTGATTAAAAATAATTGGATCCACACTTCGATCCATAACTTCTTCTACTGTTGATGAGGGCTCAGAAGTTATCAATTTGCTTATTAATAGCTCACCTAGATATAAATTTTCCTTGGAAACAACAAATATCTTGTCAGTATTTTCTGGTAACTCTCCATGAGATCTTAAATATCTTAAAACAACTTCTAGGGTATTATCTGGCCTAACACTTATAACATCATTGTTTAGAAGTCCCCCAGCAGTATCATCAGGATAGATCAGACTTTCTTCAACTCTATTTCTATCCATTAGAGACATCTTAGACAAGACTTTTAGCATTCTATCTTCTGGTAGATTCTGAAGAATATCTACTTTCTCATCTAATTCTAATGGCTCTACAGCAGCACTTAGTTCTTCATTGGATATATTAGAAACAAGATCTTGTTGAATTTCTTCACCAACTTCAAATAAAACATCTCCTTCGTCTTTAGTATCTATTAAAGCAAAAAGCTCTTTTCTTTTTTTAGGTGGCGCTGATTCAAGAAGATGTGCAACCTCTGATGTGGTCAGCTCATTTAAAAGTCCTTTGATTTCATCAATATCATACTCATTGCTTTCGTTAAGCAATCGAGCAATTATTGAATTAACTTTCTCTATATCCATTAAGATATTCTACCTTATTGATATATTAAATTATCTATTTCTTGAGGAGGGGATATTAAGTTTTTTTCGATACTTAGCTATAGTTCTTCTCGATAGACCATAACCCATCTTATTAAGTTCTTTTGAGATCTGGTTATCACTTTTTGGTTTTTTTTCTTCTTTAATAATATTCTTAATAGTATCCATTAGCTGGATAGAAGTTACTTTGCGAGTTTTTGAAACGGAGTTAAATAAAAATGATTTTAGAGGAATAATGCCCTTCGGGGTGTCAATATATTTTGATCTCAATATCCTAGAAATAGTTGAGGGGTGCAGCTTTAGTTCTTCTGCAATCTCCTTATTAGATAGAGGATTAATATTTAATGGATTGTCCATTAAATAGGATATTTGCTTATTTAAAATAATTTCACCAACTTTATATACAGTATCATTTCTTTTTGTAATTGATGACATTAACCATCTGGCTTCTTTAATCTTTTCATTTATCGCATCATTCTTTTTAGATTTAAGCTCCTTTTTTGTTGCCTCAACAAGACTCTCATCTATTGTAATTTTTGGAAAGTTATCGTTAAGGAAGCTCAGCTCATAGTTATCTTCAAGCATTTTTATTTTTAAGTCAGGATAAACATAGTCTGATTTTTTAAATTCAAGCCCCGGGCTTAAATTTGAATTTTTAATCTTCTCAATGACTGAAGAAACTTGTTCAGCACTATAGCCTTGATCAGAAAGCTTCTTTAATGCTATATCAAAATCATCAACATTAAGTTCATACAAAAGCTTTTCGGTAATCACTAGCTCTTCTTCAGAAGCTGGATTTCTCTTTATTTGTAGGAAAATACATTCCTTAAAATCTCTAAACCCTACGCCAGCAGGGTCTAATTGTTGAATAATATTAATAAGAACTCCCTCGATAAGATTTTCTGCATATTTATATCCAAGCATTTCATCAACTATATCAATTCCGTCTGTAAGACAGCCTGTTTCATCCAGCGAATCAATAATCGTCAAGGCTATTTCTTGCTCATCTTTATTTATGTTTATTTCATTTATTTGATTTATTAATGAATCTCTCAGTGACTCTGTTGCGGCAACATTAAAATCGAATTCATTGAAATCAGCTATTGATCTATCATTAAAACTAGATTCATCTTTTTCTATAAAAGGATTTTCAACTATTTCCTTTTCAATTTTATTAATTAGTTCAAATCTAGATAGCTGTAAAAGATCAATTGATTTTTTTAGCTGAGGGGTTAGTGAAAGTTTTTGCTTTAACTTAAACTCTTTTACTAATGAAATTGCCATTTAAATAAGAAACTAGTTGTACATCTTTCCAAGATAAACTTTTTTCACCAGCTCATCATTGATTAGATTTTCTTTTGAACCATTTGCTATGATTTTACCCTCACTAATTACAAAAGACTCATCGCATATATCTAATGCTTCTCGAACATTATGATCAGTAATGAGCACTTTGATATTAGAATTCTTAAGGTTAACAAGAATACTCTGTATGTCCTCAACAGCTATTGGATCAATACCTGCAAAAGGCTCATCTAGTAAAATAATTTTTGGATCAGCAACGAGAGTTCTTGCAATTTCAACCTTTCTTCTTTGCCCGCCCGAAAGTTGTCTGCCCTTTAGATTTAAGATTTTTTTAAGATTAAAATTTTCAATAGATTTTTCAACATACTCTTTTATTTGATCGCTTGTTTTGTAACTTAATTCAGCTAGACCATAAAGATTCTCATAAACTGTTAAGTCTTGAAAAATCGACGGCTCCTGGGGTAAGTACTTTATGCCATGCAAAGATCTTTTATGCATTGGCATTTCTGATATATCTTTATCTTCAAAAATTATTTTTCCAGAATCACTTCGAATAAGACCTGCAATCATATAAAAGGTTGTAGTCTTACCAGCACCGTTTGGCCCTAGCAATCCATAAATCTTATTTTCATTCATAGAGATAGAAAGGTTGTTGACTACAATCTTTTTATTAAATGATTTAGAAATATTTTTTATCTCAAACATTTTTAATCTTTAGTTAAAAGGCCGCTTTTTGAATTAAAGACAATTCTTTTGCTATTAATATTTATATTTCGATAAACCATTGATGCCTTTCCAATTAAATGAATTTTCTCATCGTTAAAAAAAATAATCTTTTCAGCCTCTCCTTTAAAATAATTATTTTTATTTTTTGAAATTAGCGATGGTTTTCCATTTAATTCAATTATGTCAGTTTCTGTAAAATATACTGCTTCTTGAGATAACATTTTTATAGTTTGCGTTTCAATTAAAATATTTTTTTTAAAAGAAATAATATTCTCTTCTTCAATCAAATTTATTTCTTCTGAATTGATAGATAGCCCATTGATTTCATTTGCATAAAGCGAGAATGGAACCATCCATAAAAGAAAAAAATTTATGCATTTAAATCTCATAATATTCTAGATTCTATCAGGCTATGCATTGTGATGACCCCAATTACTTTCTTGTAATTATTAGTAACCACTAAGCTAAAAATTTTATTTTCTTCCATAATTTTAGCAGCATCTATTGCAAGAGTATTTTCTGACACTTTTATAAAATTCTTAGTCATTACCTCATTTATTTTTGTGTTATTAATATCTCTTTTTTCTCCTATACATCTTCTTAAATCTCCATCTGTAAAAATACCAATAACCTTTTTTGATTTGTTTTGAATCAAAGTAAGCCCAAGTTTTTTTTCAGATATCTCCAGTAGCGCATCTGAAAGGATTGTTTCATCGTTCACCAAAGGAATCGATTTACCTGATTGCATGAGATCTGATACTTTGGTTATCAATCTTCTGCCCAGTTTTCCAGCTGGATGAGAGCTTGCAAAATCCTTGCTCGTAAACCCTTTTGCTTCTAGCAGGGCAATGGCAATAGCATCCCCAAGAGCAAGGCATGCTGTAGTAGAAGATGTAGGCGCAAGATTCATTGGACAGGCTTCCTTAGATTTTAATATAAGTGGAAAATCTGAGTTTTTAGCAATGGTTGAGTTTTTATTAGAAGTTATAGAGCCTATTTTTTTAGATAATCTTTTTAAAGAAGATAGGATCTGAATAATTTCATCTGATTCCCCAGAATTTGATATTAATAGAACGATATCTTTTTTTTCTAACAAACCCATGTCTCCATGAGCGGCCTCGGTAGGATGCATAAAAACACTATTTGTGCCTGTACTAGATAAAGTTGCAGAAATCTTTTTTCCAATATGACCAGACTTCCCAACGCCCATAATCACAATTTTTCCCTTAGAATCATTAGCGGCTTCACAGAATTTATTAAAGTTAGTATCAAGTTGCTTTTGTATATCTGATACAGCTTTTGCTTCTATTAAAATTGTTTTTTTTGCTGAAGCAAGAAAATTAAATTTATTTTTTGTCATATTTATATGAAATTTATCTAATGTATAAATGTTATAATAGTTCAATGTTACGAATACTTAAAAATTTTTTTTTAAATATATTATTTGTATTAATATCATATCCTGTAATCGCAGATGAAAATCCATATATTTTTATTGATAACAATGCTCAGCTTTTAGTTAAAACGCTACAAGAAAACAAAGAGTTATTTAAAAGTGATCCAGTAAAATTTGAAGATGCTGTTAAAGTTATTTATGAACCCATTATTGATTTTAGAAGGGTCTCTGCATCAGTTATGGGTAAAAAATATTATTTTGCTGCTACAGCCGATCAAAGAAAATCTTTTCAAGAAATATTCAAACAATCGCTCTTAGACACCTATGCTGAAACTTTAGCTCAATGGGATGATCAAATAATAGAAACCATTTTCCCTGATGAAGATATTGAAAAAGAAATAAAAAACGCTGAAGTTAAACAGTTGCTTATAACTTCAGATGCAGAATACCCAATAATTTACAAACTGAGATGGAGTAATGGAGAATGGAAAATAATTAATATAATTATTAATGGCGTTAATCTTGGCTTAACATTTAGAAATCAATTTAAAGCTTTAGCTGACCAATATAATGAAAATATGTCATTAACGATTGCAAATTGGGTTTCAGATGCAGGAAATGCAGGAATTGAGTAATGGATAAGGATGTCATCAATAATATTCTAATTGAAAATTTCCCTGATGCTGAAATTAACTTCCTAGGTGATAGTTGTAATTTTAGTGTTGAAGTTGTTTCTAATCTTTTTAATGGCTTATCTTTAGTAGAGCAACATAAGAAAGTTTTAAATACACTGAAAGATAAATTTGCGTCAGGCGAGCTTCACGCTTTAAGTATAAGCACCAGGACAAAATAAAAATGGAAAAATTATTAATTAGAGGTGGCAATTCTTTAAGCGGTGAAATTAGATGTTCGGGAGCAAAAAATGCTGCGCTACCTATGATTGCTGCAACTATACTCACTGAAAATGAAGTTACATTAAAAAATCTTCCTTTTCTTCAAGATATTACAACTATGTTTGAATTATTGGGCTCAATGGGTTCAAAAATCACTTTAGATGAAGAAATGAATTTTCAAATATCATCTTCACTATCAGATTTTGAGGCAAGATATGAATTGGTTAAAACCATGAGAGCATCAATTTTAGTTTTAGGTCCTTTGCTTGCTAAATATGGTGAAGCAAAAATTGCTTTACCTGGTGGTTGTGCAATTGGATCAAGGCCAGTTAATTTCCATCTTGAAGCATTAAAACAACTTGGCGCAGAGATTGAGCTAGTGAATGGTTATATTGAAGCAAAAGCAAAAAGGTTAGTTGGTGCTGAAATAAGATTTGAGGGCATAACAGTAACAGGAACAGAAAATATAATGATGGCAGCTTGTCTTGCAGAAGGTACGACAACCTTAAGAAATGTAGCGAAAGAGCCAGAAATTGAAGACTTAGCAAATTTCTTGAATTCAATGGGCGCAAATATTCAAGGCGCTGGTACTGACGAAATCATAATTCAAGGAGTTGAATCGCTTGGCGGCACAGATTTTCATATTCCATCAGACAGGATTGAAGCTGGAACATATTTAGTCGCAGGAGCTCTAACGGGCGGGAATATAAAAATTAATGATATAAATCCAGAAAAATTAAAAATAGTTTTAGAAAAGATTAGATTAACTGGTGCAGATATAAAAACAACTGATAACTCAATACATTTAACTATGAATATTGATAGGCCTAGGCCAGTGGATATAGAAACATCGCCATTTCCTGGATTTCCTACAGATATGCAAGCCCAATTTTCAGTTTTAAATGCATTAGCTGATGGAAAATCCATTATTAAAGAAAATGTATTTGAAAACCGCTTTATGCATATCCTTGAGCTTAATAGAATGGGTTGTGATATTTCTGTATCTGGAAATTTAGCTAATATAAATGGAGTAAGTTCTATTTCAGGAGCGCCAGTTATGGCAACAGATTTAAGAGCCTCAGCTAGCCTTATATTGGCAGGACTTTGTGCTTCCGGAGAAACTATTGTAGATAGAATTTATCATATTGATAGAGGTTATGAGAGAATCGAAGAAAAGCTCAGATATCTTGGGGCAGAAATTACAAGACTTCCAAATTAGCCATCTCAACTGGAATTGCAATAACTTCTACTTTCTTTATACTTTCGCCTGAGAAAATTTTTAAATTTATTTGATCATTTGGTGATGCAAAACTTAAAGAATTCTTAAGATTTTTCCATGATGCAGCGTTTTCGTTTATATCTAAAATATGATCACCTGGCTTAACACCTTCAGTAAAAAGTGGGCCCTTATTATCTATCTCAATTATTTGTAATGAATTTATCTTTTCTGAGTTTATTTCAACTTGAGATGGCCTTACCCTAAAATTACCAATCCAGACTTCCCTTACTTTTCCATATTGAATGATTTCAGATGCTATCTTTGTAATTTTTTCAGATGGTATTGCAAAACTAATACCTTGATATGCCCCAGTCTTAGAAAATATTTTTGTGTTTATTCCAATGAGATTACCTTGTTCATTTATTAAAGCTCCTCCAGAATTACCAGGGTTTATTGGTGCATCAGTTTGAATTAGGTTTAGATAAGGGTTTCCATAATCTCTTCCGGTAGCACTTATGATGCCATTTGATACAGAGATGCCTATTCCATATGGATTTCCAATCGCTAAGACCTTATCGCCAACTCTAATTGATTCACTGTCTGCAAAATCTATAGAATTAACTTCTTCTAAAGTTTCTGCATTAATTTTTAAAATTGCTATATCTGAATTTTGATCTGAACCCAAAATGTCAGCTACTAGAGTTTTACCATCATATAGAGTTACAAGAACCTTAGATGAATTTTTTATTACATGATAATTAGTAACTATATAACCTTTATTTGAAAAAATTACCCCAGACCCTAATTCGTTTGAAACATTTAATCTATTAAGATCATAGGTTTTTATAGTAACAACAGAGGTAATAGATTTTTCTACAGCACTATTAAATTTATTATCGTCTTCAACATAATTCAAAAATAATATTGTTATTAGAAATGTGAAAAAAATTAGTATAAGGTTTTTTGTCATTTATAATTATCCAAATGTCTGATAAACAAACTATCACTTATAAGATAAAAAACCAAGATATAGAATTAAATACTTATCAAGCTGAGCTTTTGAAGCAACTACAAGACGGTGCGCCAAAGAATTTTCTCTTTAAAAATTATTTTATAAAAAAACAAAAAGGAGCATATCTTTATGGCAAGGTTGGCAGAGGAAAAACTTTACTAATGGATATTTTTCTTGATGGGCTCAATATTAGCTATAAAAAATTTCATTACATTGACTTAATGCAAGAAATACACAAGCTCTTAGAAAAAGAAAAGGGTACTAAAAACCCCATAAAAAAGATTTTTGGCAAATATTTTTCAAATTTTAGATTGATTTTTATAGATGAATTTCAAGTAGAAGATATTGCAGATGCAATGATATTAGGTGATTTGCTCATGTATGCAATAAAAAATAATACTTATTTATACTTTACCTCTAATGCAAAGCCATCAGAGCTATATAAGAATGGTCTTCAGAGGCAAAAATTCTTACCTTGTATTGATCTTATTGAAGCAAATACTAACGTTATGTCTCTAAAAGGGGGTTTTGACTATAGATCAAGAAATATAGCAGAAATTAAAGAATCATTTTTTGAAACATCTAATGATATTAATGAATTTTTAAGAAAAAAATATGGGAAAAGTTTTGCTTTTAATAGCAATTATTTTTCAAATAATAGAAATTTTCAGATTAGCGGTTTTGTTCCAAATGAGCTTGTTTGGCTTTCTTTTAAAGATTTTTTCTCTAAACCCACTGGCTCAAAGGATTACATTAAAATCTG
Organism: uncultured SAR86 cluster bacterium; assembly: GCA_902559885.1. Lineage (GTDB taxonomy): Bacteria > Pseudomonadota > Gammaproteobacteria > Magnimaribacterales > D2472 > CACEJU01. The sequence continues at coordinate 34,753 of CACEJU010000007.1, forward strand.
TATGGACTTTGAGTGGGTTTTTATTGATGATTTTAATATCTGTGACGATGATCATAATGATGTTATAAGAAGGTTTATTTCATTTATTGATATTATTTATAAAGAAGAAATGAAATGTAAATTCTTTTTTAACTCTATAAAACCAGAATCACTATACAAAGGTGAAAAACTTCAAGATCTATGGGCAAGATGTTATAGCAGGATTATTGAAATGATGGATAAAGATTTTTTTGTTAAAAATTAATATAAATATTGCTTATTTTTGCTGTAAACATTAATATTCGCATCTACAAAATTATATGAATATGAAAACATTCTCATTAAAGAAAGAAGACGTAAATAGACAGTGGTATGTAGTTGATGCTACTGACAAAGTTTTAGGTAGGCTTGCCACTAAAATTGCAGACAGAATCAGGGGGAAAGATAAGGCAACTTATACTCCTCATACTGATGGTGGTGATTATGTGATTGTTATAAATGCAAGCAAAGTAAAAGTCACGGGTTCAAAGTATGAAGATAAGAAATATTATTCACACTCGCTTTATCCTGGTGGCCTTAAAACTAAAACATTTAGAGAGCTTAATGAAACTAATCCTGAAAAAATCATTTTTGAGGCAGTGAAAGGCATGCTACCAAAAAATAAGCTTAATAAATCTATTATCAAAAAGCTCAGAGTGTTTGATGGTGATGATCATGGTCATGATGCACAACAGCCTATAGAGTGGGAGCCTAAAGTATGACAACTGAAACCTTTTATGCAACTGGCAGAAGAAAAACATCATCTGCTAGAGTTTACCTCTCAAAAGGTGATGGAAATATATCAGTAAATGGAAAAGCACTTGATGTTTACTTTGGAAGAAAAGTTGCCCAAATGTTAGTTATGCAACCATTAGAGCTAACAGAGCTTGTTGAAAAATTAGATCTTAATATTATGGTTAATGGTGGTGGTAATTTTGGACAAGCTGGTGCAATTAGACATGGAATCTCAAGAGCATTAATTGAATATGATGAAGAGCTAAGACCTAAGTTAAAAAAAGCTGGCCTCTTAACAAGAGATCCAAGAAAAGTTGAAAGAAAGAAACCTGGTTTGGCTAAAGCTAGAAAGAGCAAACAATTTTCAAAACGTTAGAAATTTAGAATTTTTTATATATATATTCTGATATAATAGCCAAGTTTCTTAATACCAAATATAAATAAACCTCTTATTGTTAATGCAAGAGAAAAATAAAACACGAAGAAAAGTTTTAATTGGTCTAACTAGTGCAGTTGGGTTATCAGGTGTGCCATTTGCAGCAACACCATTTATAGCTGCATGGAATCCAAGCGCAAAAGCTAAAGCTGTTGGGGCTCCCGTTACTATAGATGTATCAAAGATGATGTATGGTCAGCAAATTCAAGTAGCATGGAGAAAGCAACCTGTTTTTATAATAAGGCACACTGAAGATAGTCTTAAAAATCTCCAGACAGTGCTTCCAAAATTATCTGATCCTAATTCAGATAATATTGAAGAACCTTACAAAAATATATCACCAACTAGAAGCACCAGTAACGAGTATTCAGTTTTAACTGGTGTTTGCACTCATTTAGGTTGTTCGCCAAAGTACTATCCTGAGGTTGAGCCTAAGTCTTGGGACTCGAACTGGGTTGGAGGCTTTTTCTGTCCTTGTCATGGTTCTATGTTTGATATTGTAGGAAGGGTATACAAAGGGGTTCCAGCACCAACTAATCTTGTAGTACCGCCACATAAATTTGAGGGAAGTATATTAACAATTGGGGAAGATGGAGGAACAGCATAATGTCTGAAATGGCTTCAAAAGTTTTTAATTGGGTTAATACAAGACTTCCAATTGTAAATACTTTCGAGAGACATCTCTCTAAACACCCGGTCCCAAAGAAGGTAAATTTTTGGTATTTATTTGGAGCATTAGCATCAGTTGTGTTAATAATTCAAATTGTTACTGGCATCTGGTTAATTATGCCTTACTCAAACACTGAAGAAGGGGCATTTGCATCTATTGAATACATAATGCGAGATGTTGATTATGGTTGGGTTATTAGATATATGCATACTACTGGGGCATCTATGTTCTTTGCTGTTGTATATATGCATATGTTCAGAGGTCTTCTTTATGGATCATATCAAAAACCTAGAGAGCTAGTCTGGATCTTTGGCTGCACAATTTATTTAGTTATGATGGCAGAGGGTTTTCTTGGTTACGTCCTGCCCTATGGTCAAATGTCGTACTGGGGAGCTCAGGTTATAATTTCGTTATTTGGAGCAATACCATATATAGGTGAATCATTAGAGCTATGGGTAAGAGGTGATTACTATATATCTGGTATAACAGTTTCAAGATTTTTTGCATTACATGTTGTCGCATTACCCTTGGTATTAATTGCATTAGTATTTCTTCATCTTGTAGCTCTTCATGAAGTAGGAGCTGGTAATCCAGAGGGTGTAGATATTGAAAAACACGTAGATGATGATGGCGTTCCACTAGACAGCATTCCATTTTTTCCATATAAAGTTCTAAATGCACTTGTAGGAATCGGTGTCTTTATGACGGTTTTTGCCATAATTATGTTTTTCTTTCCTGAGGGCGGCGGCTACTTTATTGAAATGGCAAATTTTCAGGAAGCCAATCCTTTAGTAACTCCTGAACATATTGCACCTGTATGGTACTACGCTCCATATTACACAATGCTAAGAGCTATTCCTGATCCATTAGGTGGCTTAATAATAATGGGGGCCGCAGTTGCAATATTTTTTGTAGTTCCATGGCTAGATCAAAGCAAGGTTGCTTCAATTAGATATAAAGGCATATATAGTAAAATCGCCATTGCATTATTTGGTATCAGCTTTTTAACATTAGGATATTTAGGGACAGTAAGCGTTACTGAAACAAGAAAATTAATTTCTATAATTTGTACAGTAATGTATTTTGCATTTTTCTTATTAATGCCAATTTATACTAAATTTGAAAAGACTCTTGAGGTTCCTGAAAGGTTATGAAGAGAATTATATTAACTTCTTTATTATTTTTTTGCTTTGCTGAACTTAACGCAGCAGAAGGTGGGCCCTGTAAAGATTATGGAGAGTGTGATCAATTTAAACCTGCTTTAAATGATATAGCTTCATTACAAAGTGGTGCATCTGTTTTTCTTAATTATTGTTATGGATGCCATTCTTTAAAATTTTCAAGATGGAACAGAGTGGCTGCTGATCTAGAAATCCCTGAATCATTGTTTTTTGAAAACCTAGTTTTTGATTCAACAATTAAACCAGGTGATCTTATGGTTGGTTCTATGCCAAGTGATTCTGCAAATTGGTTTGGAGTTGAACCACCTGACCTAACTCTTGTAACCAGATACAAAGGTGACGATTGGGTATATTCATATTTAAGAGCATACTATGAAGATTCATCAAAAGTTTATGGTGTAAATAATTTAGTTTATCCTGGTACAGCAATGCCTAATGTTCTTGAAAAGCTCCAAGGAAACCAAATTCTCTCATGTAAAGATGTTCCAGTATTAGCTAGCAATGGCGGTGAAAAAAGAGACGAATATGGAAATACAATAACAAAACAGAAGTGCGGATATCTTAAGGTTAAAGATGGCACTGGTGAATTATCTAAAGAAGAATTCGATTCAATGATATACGATCTTACAAACTTTTTAGTTTATGTAGGTGAGCCTGCAAGAGCTGATAGAGAGAGAATTGGTTGGTATGTAGTGTTCTTTTTTATCATCTTCACTGCTTTATCTGCTCTATTATATAGAGAGTATGCTAAAGACTATCATTAAATAAAGGGGATTTTATGATTTTATATTCAGATAGAGACGACCATTATAGTCAAAGAGTAAGAATTGTTTTGGCAGAAAAAGATATTGCTGCAGAAATAAAAGAAGTTTCAATTGAGGAAACACCTGACGATATATTATCTATAAGCCCTTATCAAAAATTACCTATCTTAGTTGATAGAGAGTTAGCTTTGCATGATCCATCTGTAATGATGGAATATCTTGATGAGAGATTTCCTCATCCTCCTTTGCTTCCAGTTTATCCGGTTGCAAGGGCTAATAGCAGAACGTTAATACTGAGAATTGATAGAGAGTGGTGCCCGATTGTTGATCAGCTTATTGCAGCAGAGCTACCAGAAAAGGAATTACTAAAATTAAGAGAAGAATTGCTACATGAAATATCATCAATAGCTCCGACTTTTAAAGAATTTAAGTATTTTATGAGCGATGAATTTACTTTAGTTGATTGTTGTTTTGCACCTATTTTATGGAGGCTTCCATCGCTTGGTATAAGACTGCCACTTAATAGGCACTTAAAACCTCTTTTAGATTATCAAAAGAAGGTTTTTGCTAGACCTGGATTTCTAGACAGCCTTTCATCATTAGAGAGAGACCTAAAAGAAGATTAAATTATATTCTCTTTTATTTTCCATAATTGGGGGTTTCTATTAATACACCCTGAATTTTCAATAGTAAATTTAGATATTTTTGAATTATATTGAATTTTATTAATTCCATTATCTAAAACCTGAAAAGAAACAAGAAAATCTGATATTAACTCTTTCTCAATCACTATCTTAAATGCCTCATTTTCAGGACTTTGAAACAGTTTAGGATTTACTGGTATGGAAATATCTTCATAATCCAATATTTTTTTATATTCATATTTATCATACAAAATATCTGCTTTTGAGTAATAGTTAATATTTACAGCATAATTCCTAAAATAGGGTATTAATTTTTGCGCCTCTTCAGAATTTATCAAGAATAAAATACTACTGAAGTCTTTCCTAATCCTAGGATAATGTTGAATATTGTTACTTGGATCCAGCCTATCAATTAACTTAAATCTTCTTTCACTATTTGTTATGCCTAATACAGATTTTACAAACTCTTCTTTGTCATTATTGCTAATTTGATATGACTTAATTTTGGGATACTTATCTTTTAAACGATTTATTAATTCTGAGTTATTTTTATTGAATACTATAATTAATTCATTTTCCACATCAATATTTTGCTCTATTGAATTTACAAGACTTATTTCTTGAAATTTATCAAAGCTATTACAAAAACCAGGAATTATTTCAGTTAAAAGATCATTTGGTATTTCAGTTTTATTAATGTCACTGTATAAAACAATATCTGCATCATTTTCTAGAATATATTCAACTATATATTCTTTATTTTTCTCTGAGGTATTCACGTTTAAGTAATGTTTTTTTTCACTATCTGAGATATCCAAAAGCTCATCAAAAGTTGTTATCTCTCGAATAGCATTTGAAGAGCATGAAATTAAAAAAATATTTAAAATTAATGTTAAAGTTATATATCTCATTATTTAATAATTTTATGTTAAATTTAATTTGTACTCCAATTGGTAATCTTAATGATTTATCTTTTAGAGCAAAAGAGGTTCTTTCTAATTCTGATGAAATATATGCAGAAGATACTAGGGTAACAAGAAAGCTCTTAGACTTTTATAATATTAAAAAGCCATGTATTTCCTATCATGATCACAATGAGAGAGGTAAAACTGACAAATTAATCAAAAAGCTAAAAGCAGGTATAGCTATATCTATAGTGTCTGATGCAGGCTCTCCACTTATTTCTGATCCAGGATTTTATTTATTAAGCAGATGCATTGAAGAAAATATCGGATATACAGTTATACCCGGACCTTCATCAGTAACAAGTGCAATTGTTTTATCAGGACTTTCAGCAGATTCCTTTATATTTTTAGGTTTCTTCCCCAGAAAGAATAAACAAAAACAATCCTTAATAAGTAGACTTAAAAATGAGACCAGTACCATGATATTTTTTGAATCTACTAAAAGAATAAAAGCAACCATAAATTACATCAGTGATCATATTGATCAAGATAGACAAATAGTAATATGCAGAGAGATCTCAAAAAAGTATGAGGAAGTTTTGAGAGGCAATAAAAGTTTTTTTAAAGATTATTTAAATCAGAAAGATTTAAAAGGCGAAATCGTTTTATTAATTGAAGGCTCTAGTGGAGAAAAAACTATTCATATAGATGAGGGTATTAAAAAATCTTATCTTGAGAAATTATCACCGAAAGATGCTGCAAAATTACTCGCATTGGTTTTGAATAAAAGTAAAAGAGAAATTTATAATTCTCTGATAGATTCATAATTTTGAATAAAGAATTTATAATGATCATGAGTTGGTCAGATGATCGCTGATTTTTCAGAGGAAAGTCCGGACTTCTTAGAGCAGGGCGCCAGGTAACTCCTGGGAGGTGTAAGCCTACGGAAAGTGCAACAGAAAATATACCGCCATTATTTATGGTAAGGGTGAAATGGTGAGGTAAGTGCTCACCGCTTAATTGGTAACAATTAAGGCATGGTAAACCCCGCCTGGAAGCAAGACCAAATAGAAATCCGTTAAGGCTGCTCGCTTAGGATTTGGGTAGGTTGCATGAATATTATGGTGACATAATATCTAGATAGATGATCATCCAAGACAGAATCCGGCTTATAGACCAACTCATCTTAATTTTTTTAAAAAAAGTGGGTGAAAGTGTGTAAAAAATAGTTTAAAGTGTGTTAAATATACTTTATACTAATTTTTATGTACGGTTTTAACTTAGTTTCATTAGACAGCAAAGGAAGAATAGGTTTTCCTGCTAAGTATCGTGATGCCTTTAAAGAAAAGGCTGAAAAAAAAGTAGTTATTACGAAGGATCCTCAATATCCATCACTAAAAATTTATTTAGGCTCCGAGTGGCAGAGCATATCATCCAAACTTGAATCACTTCAAAGCCTCGATCCAATTGTAAGAAACTTACAATGGACAATTTTAGGGAATGCATCTGTTAATGATTTTGATCCAAACTCAAGAATGTTATTACTAATACCGCAAGATTTAAGAGAGTATGCAAATCTAATAAATGAAAAAAAAGTTTGTTTAATCGGAATGGGAAATAAGTTTGAAATTTGGGAGGAAGATAACTGGAAATCAAGACAATCTGGTGGAAGTCTTTCAACTGAAATTATAGATGTAGTTTTACCTGAGACAGTAAAGTCTATGTCATTTTAATTTAATAGGGGTAATTTATGAACTGGGAAGTTATTGATCAAGAACAAGACAACGCAAAGATAAAAGTTGTTGGTGTTGGTGGAGCAGGCGGTAACGCTGTGAGGCATATGATTGACAATAATATTGAAGGTGTTGAGTTTATATGTGCAAATACCGATACTCAAGCCTTAGCAGAACTAGAGGAAGCAGTTTCATTAAAGCTAGGTAATGGTTTAACAAAAGGTTTAGGAGCTGGTGCAAATCCTGAAATTGGAAGAAGAGCAGCAGAGAGTGATAGAGAAGCTATAGAAGAATTGCTTACAGGTTCAGATATGGTTTTTATTACCGCTGGTATGGGCGGAGGAACGGGTACAGGAGCAGCCCCAGTTATTGCATCAGTTGCAAAAGAAATGGGAGCTTTAACTGTTGCTGTAGTGACTAAGCCATTTAAATTTGAAGGAAAGAAAAGAATGGCATCTGCAGAAAAAGGTTTAGCAGCATTAGTAGAAGAGGTTGATAGCTTAATAACAATACCAAATCAAAAGCTTTTTGAGGTTATGGGTAACAATACAACAATGCAAGACGCTTTTGCTAAAGCTGATGATGTCCTTAAGGGCGGCGTTCAAGGAATCTCAGATGTGATAATGAAAACTGGTAAAGTCAATGTTGATTTTGCTGATGTTAAAGCAGTGATGTCAGAGAAAGGTGTTGCGATGATGGGAACAGGAAGAGCATCTGGCAAAGATAGGGCAACAGAAGCAGCAACAGAGGCAATAGGCAGTGAATTGCTTGAAGATATTAATCTTAAAAATGCCAGAGGTGTATTGGTAAATATAACAGCAAAAGCTCCAACATTGGGAGATCAAGCAGAGGTAGGCGAAGTAGTAGAAAGTATTGCTGATAATGAAAATGCAAATATTATCTATGGTCTTGTATATGATGATTCTGTTGGAGATGATTTATTAGTCACAATTGTTGCAACTGGAGTTAATCATAAAGCACCATCATTAGTTATTGATAATCAACCATCCATAAAACTTAATCCTGTTGGGCTTGATAAAATTAGAGAACCGAATCAGAAGGTTGGCACATCGTCTGCAGAGGAAGCTATTGACTTCCTTGATGTGCCGACTTTTATGCGAAAACAAGTAGATTAAAATGTTGCATATTCCAGTATTACTGGAAGAATCTATTGAGTTTTTAATTCATGACATAGATGGTGTATATTTAGATTGCACTTTTGGAAGAGGTGGTCACTCTCAAGCTATTTTAAATAAACTTTCAAAGTTTGGATCTTTAACTTCAATTGATAAAGATCTTGATGCATATAATTATGGTAAAAATCTTATCGATGATGAGAGACATTCAATACATCATAAATCTTTTTCTGAGATTGATGATATTTTTACCAAAGAAAGTATATCAGGAATCTTATTCGATTTAGGCACATGCTCAACCCATTTTGATGATGCTACTAGAGGTTTTAGTTTTAACAAAGATGCTGAATTAGATATGAGATTTGATCAATCTAAAGGGATAAAGTTGAGAGATTGGATTAATAATGCAGAAGAAGAAATAATTTCAGAAATTCTTTTTAAATATGGGAATGAAAAAAAATCCAGAAAAATAGCAAATCAAATTATACAAAGCAGATCAAAAGCTGAAATCAAAACCACATTGGAATTAGCCTCTATAATTCAAAGCGTATTCCCAGATAAAAAATTTAAAATAAACCCAGCTACAAAATCATTTCAAGCATTTAGAATCTTTATCAATGATGAATTAAAAGAATTGCAGGATGGATTAATCAAGGCAAGCAAGATTTTAAATAAGGGTGGCCTAATAGTAATAATTTCATTTCATTCGCTTGAAGACAGGCTTGTTAAAAATTTTTTTAAAGATGAGATTGTTTCTTACCCTAAAGATATTCCAGTAAACAATAACGTCACCAAAACATTTAATTGCATTGCAAAGAAAATAAAACCTAGCCAGGAGGAAATAGCAAAAAATCCAAGATCAAGAAGTGCAGTAATGAGGGTTTTTCAAAAACTTTAGGATAAAGATGAAATACATTTTCACCATATTATTAACAATACTAATTATTTTGTCTTTTGAAAAAATTAAATTGTCATGGGAATTAAATAAATTATATTTCAATAACCAAAATTTAAAAATTGAATACGAGATCTTAAAAGAGGAAAATTTAAAATTATTAACTCAGTTTCACTTAGAAAATCTTCCATCTGGAATTGAAAAACAAGCTAAAGAAAATCTAGGCATGATAAAAAAAGAAGCTAAAGAAATTTATATAGATATAAGTAATGAAGAAGAATAATTTTTTTAACTGGAGATTTTTTGTAATTATTATTACTATTTTTTTTATTTCATTTGCCATTGTTTGGAAATTATTTGATATTCAGGTTACTGATAAAGAATTTTTAGAAAATGAAGGTGAGAAGAAATATGTTACCTATAAAAATATAAAACCAATTAGAGGTACCATTTATGATAAAAATGGTTTTCCATTAGCAATTTCTACTGTTAGTTATGATTTGTATGCATTAAAAGACTATTCAAAGACAAAACATAAGCTATTAAGAGATAAGCTTGGGCTTGAAATTGATTTTCCTTCATCAGGATTTGATAAAAAGACTCTTATTAAAAAAAATCTTGATATTAATCAAATAAACTCAATTAAATCCTTGAAGCACAATAAGCTTGAAATTGAAAGGCGATATGTAAGACATTACCCACTTGGAGAACAAATAGCTCCGTTAATTGGCTTTTCAGGAAAGGATGGAATAGGGCAAGAGGGTGTAGAGTTTATTTATGATAATTCTCTTTCAGGTAAAGAAGGTAATGAAAAATACTATAAGAATGCAAAACAAGAAATTATTTCAAAACCAATTGTTTTAAATATTCCTGAAGATGGTCAAGACATATACTTAACTATTGATGCAACAATACAATTTTACGCATATAAGTATTTAGTTGAATCTATAAAAAATAATAATGCAAAAGGTGGCTCAGTAGTAATCTTAAATAACAAAACATCAGAAGTGCTAGCAGTTGCTAGCTATCCTTCTTATAACCCAAATAGCGCCAATAGAAAAATTCAGAGAAATAGAGTTTTTTTAGATTCATATGAACCAGGATCAGTTTTAAAGCCTATAACAATTTCAGAAGCGATACATCAAGGAATCTATGAAATTGATACCTATCTAGAACTACCTCAAAAAATTTTAATCAATGGCAAACAAATTAGTGATATCAAGAAGTATGAAGAACTTTCAATTGCAGAAATAATATCTAATTCTTCTCAAGTTGGAGCATCAAAAATAGCCTTAGATCTTGGCTTTGATAATATTGCAAAGACATATAAGAAATTTGGGTTTTCCAAACCACAATCTATAGGTTTTCCCTCTGAATCATTTGGATATATTAATATGAGAGAAAATATCTCAGATCATGAAATAGCATCTTTGGGTTTTGGTTACGGAATAACTGCAAATCCATTTCAGATTGCGGTAGCTTATTCTGTATTTGCAAATGAAGGAATGTTGCATAATTTTAATTTAATAAAGAATGATGATTTGCAATTCGAACCAATCAGAGTCATATCATCAGATGCTGCTCAAGCAATTCTAAATGCTTTAAACCAAGTAATTGAGGATGGTACAGGTAAGCTAGCTAAGACAAAGTATAAATCAGGTGGTAAAACAGGTACTGCTCATAAAATTAGAGGAAATGGATATGCAAAAGATCTGTATATTTCATCTTTTGTTGGCATTACCCCAATTGATGAAAAATTACTGACAATATTTGTAAATATTGATGAGCCTGATCTTAATGCATATTCTGGAGGAGATGTAGCAGCACCATTATTTTCAAAAATTGCACAAAATTCTCTTGAATATCTAGAGGTATCTAATGAAGAATAATTTAAATGAAATTCTTGGAATTAAAACTTCATTTAAAATAAAGGAAGATAATAATATCCAGATCTCCTCAAGATCTATTAATAACAAATCAATTTTTTTTGCATTTCAAGGAGTTAATTCTCATGCATCAGAATATATTAATGATGCTTTAAATAAGGGAGCCGAGTTAGTAATTCATGATGATAAAAAATATCAAAGCGACAAAGAAAACATTTTTTATATACAAGATCTAAGAAAAAGATTTTTAAAGTTTTTAATTATTTTTTATGGAATTAATTTAAAAAATTTTTCATTTATTGGAATTACTGGTACAAACGGGAAAACAACCACATCTTATTTCCTCTACCAAATGCTTTTATCTTTAAAAAAAAATGCCCATTACATAGGAACAATAGGTTATTTTTCAAAAAATAAGATTCAAGATGCGGGCACTACTACTCCAAGCATTGTTGATTTGATGAATTATCTAAAAGGACTTAAGCCAAATGTAAAGCATTATATTGTCATGGAAGTTTCGTCTCATGCCTTAGATCAAGATCGCTTGTTTGGACTAGAATTTGATACTGGTGCTATTTTGAATATCAAAAGCGATCATTTGGACTACCATCAAAGCATTACTAATTATGTTAATGCTAAGTTTAAGCTAGCTAGATTTTGTAAATCCATAATAGTTAATATTGACTCAAATAAGAATTATAAAAATCTTAAATTAAAATATCTATCATTGAGCAATTCTAAAAAAACAGCAGATTATTTTTATAAAATTAATCATCACAAAATTGAAGGATCAAAAATTACTTTAACTGCTCTTAAAAAGAAATATAGCTTAGATACCAACATTTTTTTAGATTTTAATATTGAAAACTTTGTTTTTGCAATTTCATTACTTCATGCAATATTAGAAGAATTTAATATTGGAGACATAAATGTTAAAAATTTAATAATGCCAAAAGGAAGGTCAGATTACTTCTTAGTGAATAAAAAAAATATAATAATTGATTATGCTCATAACCCAGACGCTATGGAAAATTTACTTAAAGAGGCTAATAAAAAATTTGATAAATTAATTGTTGTATTTGGTTGTGGAGGAGACAGGGATAAACTAAAGAGACCTGAAATGTTAAATATAGCTTGCTCATATTCAGACAATGTAATCTTTACATCTGACAATTCAAGAAACGAAACTTTTAAATCGATAAAAAATGATGCCTCTCGTGGTAACGAAATATCCAATGTAAGATTTATTAAAGACAGATCTTTAGCTATAAAATGTGGATATCAAGATTTAATGGATAATGATTGTTTACTTATATTAGGCAAGGGTCATGAAACTACTCAAGAAATAAAAGGTAGAAAAATTTTTTATAGTGATTATGAGGTAGTCAATGCTTTTAATTGAATCGACTTTTGAGTTAGCGAAATTATCTGAAGAAGAAATTAAAACTAGATCAAGAATTAAAAATTTTGTTATTGATTCAAGACAGGTTAAGAAAAACTCAGTATTTATTGCTTTAAAAGGTAATAATTTAGATGGAAATGATTTTATTTATGATGCCTTAGAAAAAGGTGCATGCCTTGCAGTAACAGACAATAAAAATTTCAAAGAAGATGCCAATAAAAATATTCTTTATGTTAATGACACATATAAGTTTTTATTAAAAACATCACAAAATCTAGCAGAAAATTTCAATGGTATAAAAATTGGAATCACGGGAAGTAATGGTAAAACTTCAACTACACAGATCTTATCTCATGTAATAAAGTTTTCTTCATCAACTATTAAAAACTTTAATAATGAAATTGGTATGTTGCTAAGTATATTAGATACCAAATATGATTCAAAAGTTCTAGTTATCGAAATGGGGGCAAGAAAGCTTGGAGATATAGATTTCTTATCAAGCATTTTGAAGCCACACATTGGAATAATAACTAATATTGGTAATTCACATATAGAAAATCTTAAAAATCTTGATGGGGTCTTAAAAGTTAAATCAGAGCTAGTAAATAATATTGTAAAAAATGGATCTTTAATCGTTCCAGGAGATAACAACAGGCATCTTAATTTTTGGAAATCCCTCAGAAAGGATATTACAGTTTTCTCATTTGGATTAGAAAATACAAATCATTATTACCCAAAAGAAATGGCCAGTAATCTAGATGGCTTAAGTTTTAATATTAAAAATAATATTTCGGGGAAAAGTATTAAAATTAATTCAAAGCTTATTGGCGATCATAATATCCTTAATATTCTTGCTACATATGCAGCTATTATCGCTGGATCTCTTGATGAGAATTATTTTGTAAAATCTATAGAAGATTTTCAAAATCCAGAAAGACAAAAAATAATGGATTGGATTAATGGATGTATATTATTTAATGATTCTTATAATGCCAATCCCGAATCCATGAAGTCGGCTATTAAAACAATATGCAAATCTGAAAAAAGAAAAATAGTTATCTTTGGGGATATGTTTGAATTAGGCAAAGACGAAGTATATCTTCATCAAGAAGTAGGTGAATATGCAAAAATTGAAGGCGTTGATATATTTATAGGATTCGGAAAATTAGCAAAACACGCAGTAAACAGTTTTGGAAAAAATTCAAAATTTTTTGAAAATGAAGATGAACTTAAAAAATACATAATAGATAATATTAAAAATACAGATATTGTTCTGTTAAAGGGTTCACGAGGAATGTACATGGAGAGGTTTTTAAATGTTTGAATATTTAGGTTCGGTTCTTGTTCAATATGATCCAGGATTTGATGTTTTAAGATATCTTACATTTAGGACTATAGGTGGAACTGTAACAGCTTTATTAATTTCAATTTTATTTGGACCTAAGTTAATTAGTTTTTTAACAAATCTTCAACTTAAACAACATGGAAATGAAAGGGGTCCCGACTCTCATCAAAAAAAAGCAGGAACTCCAACAATGGGAGGCCTATTAATAATTTTTTCTTTGCTTATTTCGACTCTTTTATGGGCAGATCTAACAAATAGATACATATGGGTAGTGCTTTTTATAACCTTTTTTTATTCTTTGATTGGCTTTACAGACGATTATTTAAAAATAAAAAACCAGTCATCTGATGGTCTATCAGGCAAGCAAAAAATTCTCTTTCAAACAATAATTGCAACTATTTCAGTTTCTTATTTATATTTTTCTGCTGAACAGGTAGCAGAAATATCATTTATAACACCTTTTGTTAAAGATTTAATTATTCCAATGGGACCAATTATATTTATTCTTTTTGGTTCTTTTGTTGTAGTTGGTTCCTCAAATGCAGTAAATTTGACCGATGGTTTAGATGGGCTTGCTATTTTGCCCTCAGTATTAATAGCAGGCGCTTTGGGCATCATTGCTTATGCAATCGGTAATGTTTTTATTGCCGAATATCTATATTTACCTCATTTAAAATTATCTGGAGAGCTTATAGTATTTTGTGGCGCATTTATTGGAGCCGGAATAGGTTTTCTATGGTACAACACATATCCTGCTCAAGTTTTTATGGGAGATATAGGATCATTAACAATTGGAGCAATGTTAGGAATATTAGCTGTAATTCTAAGGCATGAGCTTGTATTTGCAATTATGGCAGGAGTTTTCGTTTTAGAGACTTTGAGTGTGGCAATTCAAGTACTGTCATTTAAATACAGAAAAAAAAGAGTTTTTTTAATGGCTCCGATACATCATCATTATGAATTGAAGGGATGGCCTGAACCAAAAATTATTGTTAGATTCTGGATTGTTACATTAATTTTAATTTTAGTTGCTCTAGCAACTCTTAAATTAAGATAATTAAGTGAAATCATTAATTTTAGGATATGGAGTAACCGGGAAGTCTTTTGAGAGTTATTTAAAACTTCAAAACAAAGACTTTGATATTATAGATCCCAAAATAGATAATTTTGAGTTTTCTAAAATTTCAGAATATTCTGACATATATATTAGCCCAGGTATCAACCTAAGAAAAACTTTTCCAAATAAAAATATAGATAATCTAAACTTAATCTCAGATCTAGATATATTTTTCCAGCAAGACAATTCAATAAAAATTGGCATTACAGGGACAAATGGTAAAAGCACTTTATGCTATCACTTATATCAATTACTTAACAAAGAATCATCATGTAATTTAATTGGGAATATTGGCAATCCAGTTCTTGATAATATAAATAATGGAAAAAAGTATTCTGTGATAGAGATATCTAGTTTTCAATTAGAAAAACTAAAATCTAATAATTTAGATTATGCGTATATTACTAATATACAAAGAGATCATATAGATTTCCATGATAATTTTGATGATTATAAAAAAATAAAATTAAAAATTTTTGATAATTGCAAGAACCCAATAAATCCAAATATAGAGTTTATTTCAGTTGGGCAAATATATAAATTTATAACTGGAAAAGAGATCATAGATAACTTCCAATTTAAAAATTTACCATATAGATTAGAGAAAATATCTCAAGGAATAATAAATGATTCAAAGTCCACAAATACAGCCTCTTTGAATTACGCTCTTAATACAATTAAATTTTCAAATCTAAATTTGATACTGCATGGAAATCCTAATAAAGAGAAATATAAAAAAATTATAATAAACTCTAGTGTAGATAAGGTTTTTGTATATGGTTCGCAAAAAGCTGAAATTGTAAAAAAACTTGATCATGAAAATATTGAAGTTTTTTCAAATCTTGAAGAATGTATTGATAAGATTTTTAATGAAAATAACAATCCAAATATACTTTTTTCACCAGGCCATCCAAGTCAACCTGATTACATTAATTTTGAAGAGAGAGGTAAAGTTTTTACTGAACTTATAGATAAGAAAATAAATGAAAGCAGATAATATTTTAATAATATCGTTTGTTTCTTTATTAACCATTGGTCTTATAATGGTTGCATCTTCAAGTATATATATTGCTGAAAATTTAACAGGCGATCCTTTCTTCTTTGTGTCAAAGCACATGCTTTTTCTTGGAATAGGCATTATTTGCCTTTTAATATTTTTATATATACCTTCTGATTTTTTCTTAAGAACAGACTGGTTGTTTTTATTATTAAGTTTGACGCTATTAATTGCATTATTTATTCCAAATATCGGTACTGAAGTTAACGGTAGTTTGCGATGGATAGATATAGGCTTTACAAACATTCAGCCCTCAGAGGTTATTAAGTTTTCCATAATTTTATACATAGCTGGATATTGTTATAGAAGAAACCATGAAATTAGTACATTGAGAAGTTTTATGAAGCCATTAGCCCTACTAACTGTTATTAGTTTATTAATAATGTCTCAGCCTGATCTAGGAACATCTGCCATTATTGCAGCACTAGTTATAGGCATGCTTTTTTATGCAGGCATTTCTTTTTTTCAGTTTATTTTATTATTGATTGTTGTAATAAGTCTGGGAGTTATAGCTGTTGTGTATACACCATATAGGTTTGCTAGATATCTTGCATACTTAGATCCGTTTCACCCAGATGTTGTTCTTGGTAGTGGATATCAACTATCAAATTCTTTAATTAGCATAGGTCAAGGTGGTTGGTTTGGAGTGGGTTTAGGAAACAGCGCACAAAAGAATTTCTTTTTACCCGAGTCTTATACTGATTTTATTTTTGCAGTTACGGTTGAAGAATTAGGTGTGATTGGAGGAATATTTTTGATATGTATGTTTTTAATGCTTTTCTATGGAATTTTAAGAGTTGGATGGTTTTCTATGAAAAAAGAAAGACTTTTTCAGTCCTATATATGTTTTGGGGTATTTTTACTTATTTCAATTCAGGTATTGTTTCATATCTCAGTTAATATTGGTCTTATCCCAACAAAAGGCTTAACACTTCCATTTATAAGCTATGGGGGTACAAGTTTATTAGTTTTAATGTCATTATTGGGCATAGTCTTTAGAATCAATAATGAAAATAAGTTAATCTAATGAATATAATGATTTCAGCTACCAAAACGGGTGGACATGTCTTTCCAGCTGTTGAGGTGGGTAAATATTTTAAATCAAATAATCACAATGTTTTCTTTTTTGGAAGCGGATCAGAGATTGAACTAAAAGCTATTGATGGAAAAAACTTTAAATATTTTTCACAAAGTATTAAATCTTTCAGAGGAAAGGGTTTAATAGGTAAATTTTCAGTCCTATTTTCATTACCTTTGTATGTTTTAAGATCTATTAGGATTATAAAAAAGAATAAGATAGATGCTTTTATTGGTTTTGGTGGTTTTGCAACAATACCAATTAGCATAGCCTCATATTTATGCAAAATACCTGTCTATACGCATGAACAAAATTCTGTACAGGGTTCAGCTAATTCATTGATTTCAAATTTTGCAAAAATTAATTTTTTAGGCATGAAGACAACAAAAGAAATAAGTAGGTCTAAATTTGTAGGAAACCCTATTAGGAAAGATTTTGTTTTTTCTCTAAAAAATGAAACTTCAGATTTTATAAAAATTTATGTCACAGGAGGAAGCCAAGGAGCTGAATACCTTAATACAACAATTCCAATGATACTTAGTAAGCTCAATAAGAAAATTCAAGTAAGACATCAATCAGGAAAAGGTAACGAAGCATCGGTAAAAACTCTCTACAATAATTTCAATATTGATGCTGAAGTAAGAGAGTTTTTTATTAATCCAAATGAGAATATTGCTTGGAGTGATTTTGTTATTACTAGATGCGGCGCCCTAAGTCTAGCGGAGATTTCTTCGATGAATCGTGGCATGGTAATGGTTCCTCTACCAAGTTCAATTGATAATCATCAGTTGCATAATGCTGAATTCTATTTTTCATGTAATTTGGGTATCATTCATGAGCAAAAAAATGATAATGATGAACTTATATCCGCTTTAAATAAATTAATTAAAGAAGAGGTTTATAAGACATGGGAGAGTAATAACATCATTGATCATCATGATGCTGTTAGAAAAATATATGAGAATATTTTAAAAAAATGAAAGCTTTAAAAAGAATTAAAAATATTCATTTTATTGGTATTGGTGGCTCAGGCATGATTGGAATAGCAAAGCTATTAATTAAGAAAGGTTTCAATGTTTCAGGATCTGATATTACTAAAACTATTGAATTAAGAAACCTAGCTTCTTTAGGTGCTAAAGTATCATATCAACACAAAAAAAATAATATTAAGACCAATACAGATCTTGTTGTAGTTTCTTCGGCTATTGGCAAAAGAAATATAGAAATTTTAGAGTCAAAAAAGAAAGGTATAACTATCATCCCAAGAGCTGAAATGCTCTCAAGCATAATGCGTGATTATGAAAGCATTGTTATTGCTGGAAGTCATGGCAAAACAACTACCACAAGTATGATTGCAGAAATATTCAATGAAGCTGCAAAGAGTCCAACATATGTAG
>CACEJU010000008.1 GCA_902559885.1 uncultured SAR86 cluster bacterium
CTTCTTCAAACTTTAGCTGATAATAAAATATTTTTATCATCAGCATGCGGAGGTGGTGGAACTTGCAGTCAATGTAAATGCCAAATCCTAGAAGGCGGAGGATCAATATTACCTACTGAAGAATCTCATTTTAATTCACGTGAAAAAAACGAAGGTTGGAGATTATCATGTCAGGTTGCAGTAAAGAATGACTTAAAAATTTCAGTACCTGATGAAGTTTTTGGTGTTAAAGAGTGGGAATGTGAAGTTATATCCAACGATAATGTTGCTACTTTTATTAAAGAGCTAGTTTTGAAATTACCTGAGGGTGAGGAAGTTAATTTCAGAGCCGGTGGTTATGTTCAATTAGAAGCCCCGGCATATAAATTAAATTATAAAGAATTTGATATAGGTAAAGAATATCATGATGACTGGGATAGATTTAATGTTTGGGATAATGAGGCTGTAAATAATGAGCCTGTTATTAGAGCATATTCAATGGCTAATTATCCTGATGAAAAAGGTATTATTAAATTTAATATTAGAATAGCATCACCCCCACCTGGTATGGATGTACCCCCAGGTGTTATGTCTTCATGGACATTTAACCTAAAACCAGGTGATAAGGTTAAAGTCTTTGGACCATTTGGAGAATTTTTTGCAAAAGAAACTCAAGCTGAAATGGTTTTCGTTGGTGGTGGAGCTGGTATGGCGCCTATGAGATCTCATATTTTTGATCAACTATTAAGAATACATACCGATAGAAAAATTACATTTTGGTATGGCGCTCGCAGTCTAAAAGAGATGTTCTATGTTGACGAATTTGATGCTTTAGCGGATAAATATGATAATTTTGAATGGCACGTAGCCTTATCTGATCCTTTGCCTGAAGATGATTGGGATGGCGATACTGGTTTCATACATAACGTTTTATATGAAAATTATCTAAAATCACATGATGCACCTGAAGATTGTGAATTTTATATGTGTGGTCCTCCAATGATGAATAAAGCAGTTATTGATATGCTTCTTGATTTAGGTGTAGAGCCTGAAAATATTGCTTTAGATGATTTTGGTGGATAAAAATTAATAGATCATTAATTTCTAAATTATTGGCTTTAATTGTTGGAATTATATGCATTTATATTGCATATCAGTCTAATAATAATGCCTTATATTCCTACTCAGGTAATGCATATGGGACTACTTGGAGCATTAAATCTAATTCGTTTATAAGTGATAAACACTTAAATGAAATAAAAAAAATTATAACTAAGGTTGATTTTATAGCATCCAATTATAAGAATGATTCCGAAGTAGCGTTTCTAAATTTTTCAGATATTAATCGCGAAATTTTTGTTTCTGATGATCTTTATTATTTAATAGATAAAGCAAACCAATTATCAATTGAAACTAATAATGTTTACAACATTACCTTGGGTATGATTTCTGGTAACTATGGTTTTTCTCCGACATTTGATAAAGATTTATCTAATGCTACCTATGAAAATAGATTTATATTAAATAATAATAACAAATCCATAACTAAACTTAATGATTTTTGGTTTGATTTATCATCTATTGCTAAAGGTTATGCTGTAGATCTAATATATAAATATTTATTACAAAATGATTTTACTAATTTCTTTATAGAAATAGGTGGTGAAATGTTTATTAGTGGTCTAAATAATAATAATAAATGGAACATAGGAATATCAAATCCTGAAAACCCATTAGAGCCAATTGTTACATTACCATTAACTAATGTCTCTATAGCTACCTCTGGTGAATATATGAATTTTTATTACTCAAACAATAAAGTTATTTCTCATACATTAAATTCAAATACAGGTGAGCCTATTAACAATAAGTCAACCTCTGTTACTGTAATTAATTCCAATTCAACAACTGACGCTGATGCTCTAGCTACAGCATTAAACGCTATGCCATTTGAACAGGCTCTTGATTTTTCTAATAATAACAATATGTCTGTAATGTTTATTATAAAAACATTAGATTCATCAGAAATTGTATATTCTGATTCGTGGTATGATCTTATAAATGATTGATTTGTATCTTGGTTTCTTAATAATTGCTATATCTTTTGCTGGAATAGCTATTGGCTATATTGTCAAAAAAGAACCAATCAAAGGAACATGTGGGGGGTTGGCGAACCTGGAAGAGGGTTCGCCATGCCAGATCTGTGGCAGAACAGATCCAACTGATTGTACACAAGATCAGAATTGATTCATTGTGTTATCTTCGCCAGCAGCTTTTAGGGCAGCTTCACCAGCAAAATATTCTTTATGATCATCCCCCATATCAGAACCAGCCATGTTTTGATGTTTAACACATGCAATACCTTCTCTAATTTCTTTTCTTTGAACATTTTTAACATAACCTAACATACCGTCGTCACCAAAATATGCTTTTGCCAGGTTATCAGTTGATAGTGCAGCAGTGTGATAGGTTGGGAGAGTAATAAGGTGATGAAAAATTCCAGCTTCTCTAGCAGCATCAGCCTGGAATGTTTGAATTTTTATGTCAGCTTCATGCGCTAGTTCAGTGTCATCATAACTAATGTTCATCAAGTCAGCTCTATCATACGGTGAAACATCTTTACCTGATTCTTCCCATGAATCATATACTTGTTGTCGAAAGTTAAGAGTCCAATTAAATGATGGGCTGTTGTTGTAAACTAACTTAGCATTTGGAATTACTTTTCTAATTTCATCTACCATACCGCCAATTTGTCCTATATGAGGCTTTTCTGTTTCAATCCATATTAAATCAGCACCATTTTGAAGGCTTGTAATGCAGTCAAGAACACATCTCTCTTCACCAGTACCTTCTCTAAATTTATAGAGATTTGAGGGTAATCTTTTTGGTCTAACTATTTTTCCATGTTGATTGATCATTACATCACCATGCTTTAGATTTGTTTCATCAACTTCTTCTGTATCTAGAAATGAATTATATTGATCACCCAAGTCACCATCTTCTTTTGTAATTGCAATTCTTGCAGTAAGTCCTGCTCCTAAAGAATCAGTTCTAGCAACTATTACACCATCATCAACACCTAGTTCTAAAAATGCATATCTAACAGCATTTATTTTTGCTAAAAATTCAGCATGAGGTACTGTTACTTTACCGTCTTGGTGGCCACATTGTTTTTCATCAGAAACCTGATTTTCAATTTGAATAGCACAGGCACCAGCTTCTATCATTTGTTTTGCCATTAAGTATGTTGCCTCTTCATTTCCAAACCCTGCATCTATATCAGCGATTATTGGAACAACATGTGTTTCAAAATTATTTATTTTCTCTAACACTTTTTGTTTTTGAGAATCATCTGCTTTATCCAATTCTCTATACAATCCACCAAGCTCTCTTGCATCTGCTTGTTTTAAGAATGTATATAATTCCTCAATTAATGACGCTACTGCAGTTTTTTCATGCATTGATTGATCGGGTAAAGGTCCAAAATCAGACCTAAGTGCTGCCACCATCCACCCTGATAAATAAAGATATTTTCTTTTATTTGTTCCAAAGTGTTTTTTAATAGAAATTAATTTCTGTTGACCAATAAAACCATGCCAGCATCCAAGTGATTGGGTATAAGCAGATGGATCATTATCATATGCTTCCATATCAGATCTCATAACTCCTGCTGTATATTTTGCTATATCTAACCCAGTTTTAAATCTGTTTTGTAAGCGCATTCTTGCAACGCTTTCAGGTGATATATTATTCCAATTTGAATTTTTTATATTTTCAATATTATGAGCTTTAATTATCTCGTCACTTAACTTCATTTAACTTCCTGTAGTGAGTTATGAGTAGAGTAAATAATACTTAAATATTTATGTCAAATGTTTAATTAAAGACCTATACAAAAGGATTTTTATATGAATTTATATGTAGTTTTGCTACAAAAAATTATTATTTTGCTAGATTTGAAGCAATTCCTGTGTATGTGTGAGGAGTTAATTTGGATAACTTATCTTTAGATTCTTCGCTTATTTCTAAGGACATTACAAATTCTTTATAAGTTTTTTCAGATAATTTATTGCCTCTTGATAAAGATTTTAGTTGCTCATAAGCATCAGGAATTCCTTCATACCTCATTATTGTTTGTATTGCTTCAGTTAGAACCTCCCAATTATTTGAAAGTTCTTTATTAATTGCATCCAGATTCGGAGTAATTTTATTTAATCCCTTTTCAATAGATTTTAAGCCAAGTAGCGCATAGCCAAATCCAAGGCCAATATTTCTTAAAACTGTAGAGTCTGAAAGATCTCTTTGCAATCTTGATTTTGATAATTTATTTGCAAAAAAATCATTTAATGAATTTGAGATAGAGAAATTTCCCTCACTATTTTCAAAATCAATAGGATTTACTTTATGAGGCATTGTAGATGATCCAACTTCATTTTTATTTAACTTTAATTTGAATATATCGTTAGAAATATAAATCCACATATCTTGAGCAAGGTCGATATATATATTGTTTATTCTGTTTATTGAATGGTTTGTTTGAGCAATCCAATCATGAGGTTCAATTTGAGTAGTAATAGGGGATTGTATAATTTTAAAAGAATTTATAAATTTTTTATTTTTAATTTGCCAATTAATACTATTATCTACGATATTAAAAGTATGGTAATTTCCTGTGGCACCACTAAATTTAGCCATTGGCTTAATTGATTTTAATATTTCAATTTCTAATTCAAGCCTAGCCAGGAATACCTTTAACTCTTTACCAATTGTTGAAGGAGAGGCTGCCTGTCCATGTGTTCTGGCAAGAAATGATATATCTGACCATTTTTTAGAATAATTTTTTAATATTTTTAATGTATTTTTTAATTCAAGCAAATGTGTTTGAATACCATTTCTTATCATTACTGCATAACTTAATGAATTTATATCTTCGCTTGTAAGGCCAAAATGGATTAGGTGTATATATTTTGATAACACCTTATCTTCTATAAATTTATTTCTAATAAAATACTCAACAGCTTTAACATCATGGTTAGTAGTTTTTTCAATTTTTTTAATTGTTAGTGCTGAATTACGATCAAAACTATTTTTAAAATCTAAAATTTTATTAATAGATGTTTTAGATATCTTCCCAAATTTATTATTAAAATTTGTTAATAAAAAAATCACCCATTCTATTTCTATATCAAATCTAGTTTTGATTAATGCATACTCACTAAAATTATTAGCTTGAGAAGCGACAATGTCTTTATATCTATTATCAAGTGGTGAAATGGTGTCTAAATTATTCATAGTTTGTCATATTATATAATTACACCGCCGCCTAAACATATATTATCTTTATAAAAAACAGCTGATTGGCCTGGCGTAATTGCTCTAATTGGCTCGCTAAAATCAACAATATACGTATCATCTTGCTTTTTTAATAGGGCTTTAATAGGTTTGTGTTGATGTCTAATCTGTAAACTAATATTTAAAGGTAGATTGTAGTTAATATCATTAATCCATTTAATTTTTTTTATTGTTAAAGAGTTTGAAAATAAGAGAGGGTTATCAACACCTTGGCATACAAAAATCTCATTATTTAAAGTATCTTTTTTATATACATACCATGGTAACTCTTGCATGTCTTTAATTCCTCCAATATATAGACCTTGCCTCTGACCAATAGTGTAAAGAGCAGATCCATTATGTCTTCCTATTACTTTGCCATTATTATCTTTTATATCTCCTGGCTTTAATGATATAAATCTGCCTAAAAAATCTTTTAGATTACGTTCACCAATAAAGCAAATACCAACTGAATCTTTCTTTTTTGCTACTGGTAAATTAGTATCAGCTGCAATTTTCCTTACTTCATTTTTGGTTAAATCTGCTAATGGAAAAATACAATTTTTTAATTGATTTTCATTAACTTCATGCAAAAAATAAGTTTGGTCTTTAAAGTCATCAACTGCTCTTGCTAGATAAGTATGATTATCCTCATTAATTAATTTTGCATAATGCCCAGTAGCAATAAAATCTGCGCCTATATCTTCGGCATAATGAAGAAATGATTTAAATTTTATCTCTCTATTACACAAAATATCAGGATTAGGTGTTCTTCCTTTTTTATGTTCTGATAAAAAACTCTCAAAAACGTTATCCCAGTATTCATCAGAAAAGTTAGCTTTATGCAAAGGGATATCTAATTGATCACAAACCTTTGAAGCATCTTTATAATCAATTTCAGATGTACATTCTTCTCCAGGTTCTGTTTGCCAATTTTTCATAAATAAACCTTTTACATCAAAACCTTGTTTTTTTAACAGGTAAGCTGACACAGAAGAGTCTACGCCTCCTGACATTCCAACTACAACTGACCCTTTATGCTTATTCATGATATTTAATGTTACGTTAAATAAGAGTATAATTGCGCCATTCTAACAGAAAAATATCATTTATAAGGGCAGAAAAATGGCATACGATAAAATTACAATTCCTTCTGAAGGCAACAAGATTAATATGAAAAATGGAATTCTAGAAGTGCCTGATAATCCAATTATTCCGTTTATTGAAGGTGATGGAATTGGGGTTGATATTACACCAGCAATGATCAATGTAGTTGATAATGCTGTAAAAATTGCATACGGTGGTGAGAAAAAAATTCATTGGATGGAAGTTTATTGTGGTGAAAAATCAACTACTATTTATGATAAAGATACTTGGTTGCCAGATGAAACGCTAGATGCTCTTAAAGAGTATGTTGTAAGTATTAAAGGGCCTTTAACAACACCTATTGGCGGAGGTATTAGATCATTGAATGTTTCGTTAAGACAAATACTAGACTTATATGTATGTCTGAGACCAGTAAGATATTTTGATGGTGTTCCATCACCAGTTAAAAGACCAGATTTTGTTGATATGGTTATTTTTAGAGAAAATTCTGAGGACATTTATTGTGGTATTGAATTTGAAGCTGGTACAGATGAAGCCACCAAGATGGTTAAAACCTTACAAAATGAATTCAAGACAGACAAAATTAGATTTCCTGAAAATGTTGGCATAGGTGTTAAACCAATTTCTTATGAAGGTACATCAAGGTTAGTTCAAAATGCAATTGATTATGCTATAGCAAATGATAGATCTTCAGTAACACTGGTGCATAAAGGAAATATCATGAAGTTTACTGAAGGTGCCTTTAGAGATTGGGGTTATGAAATTGCAAATAAAAAATATGGTGGTGAGGAACTTGATGGAGGACCATGGCAAGTCATCATTAACCCTAGAACAGGAAAAGAAATTATTATTAAGGATGTAATATGTGATGCTTTTTTACAACAAATTTTAACCAGACCTAGAGATTATGATGTCATTGCTACTATGAATCTTAATGGTGATTATATATCAGATGCTTTAGCTGCTTGTGTTGGAGGAATTGGTATAGCTCCTGGTGCAAATATTTCAGATAAATATGCAGTATTTGAAGCTACACACGGCACAGCACCAAAATATGCTGGTCAAGATAAAGTAAATCCTGGCAGTTTAATTCTTTCTGCTGAAATGATGCTAAGACATTTAGGGTGGAAAGAAGCAGCCGATTTAATTATTTCCTCAATGGAAAAAACTATACTTGCTAAAAAAGTAACGTATGATTTCGAGCGAATGA
Source organism: uncultured SAR86 cluster bacterium (assembly GCA_902559885.1). Classification (GTDB taxonomy): domain Bacteria; phylum Pseudomonadota; class Gammaproteobacteria; order Magnimaribacterales; family D2472; genus CACEJU01. Next base: position 7,628 of record CACEJU010000008.1, read on the forward strand.
TGGATAATGCTGATCTTGTATCATGCTCAGGTTTTGCTGAAGAGATGTGTAAAAGAATGTAATGATAATTGGATCAGATCCAGATTATGATACAAATGAATCAACTGGTTCTGTTGTATTAGAAGATAAGCCCGAAATAAAAGAACCACCACTGTACCAGGTAGTATTAATCAATGATGACTATACGCCAATGGAATTTGTTATCTATGTTCTAGAGTCAATCTTTCATCATAACCACGAAGAAGCCACTCGAATTATGATGACAGTACATACCAAAGGGAAGGGTGTTTGTGGTATATTTTCTAAAGAAATAGCTGAGATGAAATCATATGAGGTAAACTCATTAGCTAAAGACCACAATCATCCGCTATTAAGTGAAATCGAACCTTTAAAGGATTAATGTTTAGTAAAGAATTAGAAATATCTATAGCATCATTATTTGATCAAGCTCAAGAAGCTAATATCCAATATATAACTGTAGAACATCTTTTGTTAACAATACTCAATGATTATGATGTTAAAGACTGCCTAGAAAGTTCTGATATCCATATTGAGACATTTAAACAAGACTTAAATGATCAATTAAAAAAAACCTCGATATCGAAGACTGATAATAAAAAACCAGTTCAACCAACGCTTGGATTTCAAAGAGTTTTACAAAGAGCTGTTTTCCATATTCAATCATCAGGTAAAGGAGTTGTAAAACCAATTAATATACTTGTAGCCATCTTTTCAGAAAAAGAATCTTTTTCAGTTTATTTATTAAATAAGAACAACCTAACTAGACTTGATGTTGTAACTTATATATCTCATGGTCCCTCAAAACCATCTAAAGAGGAGCAAATTAATACTGAAAATAACTCAGAAGAGACAAACACAACAACATCACCCGATTTTCTAATAAATCTTAATAATGAAGTTGCTGATAAGAATATTGATAAATTAATTGGTAGAACAACTGAGATTGAGAGAATTATTCAAATTTTAGCGAGAAGAACTAAAAACAATCCATTACTTGTTGGCGAATCAGGTGTAGGTAAAACAGCAATTGCAGAAGGTATAGCTGAATGTATCGTTGAAGGGAGTGTTCCTGATTTATTAAAAGATTCAACTGTTTATTCATTAGATATCGGCGCTTTGATTGCTGGTACAAAATATAGGGGTGACTTTGAAAAAAGATTAAAATCAGTTCTATCTTTTTTAGAAAAAGAAGATAACTCAATATTATTTATTGATGAAATTCATACCATTATAGGTGCTGGCTCAGCATCTGGAGGATCATTAGATGTATCTAACCTACTTAAACCTGCATTGGGAAAGGGTAAATTAAGATGCATTGGATCAACTACTTTTCAGGAATACAGAGGAATATTTAACCAAAATCAAGCGCTCTCAAGAAGATTTCAAAAAATTGATATCCATGAACCATCATCTGATGAGTGTTTTGAAATAATTCAAGGCATAAAAGTTCTTTATGAAACTTTTCATAATGTTACTTATACAGATGAAGCTATTAAATCATCAATTGAATTATCAAATAAATATATTAATGATAGATTTTTACCTGACAAAGCAATTGATATTATTGATGAAACAGGTGCTTTCATAAATATTAATAGAAATAAAACATCTAAGTTAAAAATAGCTAAAGAAGATATAGAAAAAACCATTTCAAAGATTACTAAAATACCTGAACAAAATATCTCGTCCACTGATAAGAAAAGTCTTAAAAATCTCAAACAAAATCTACAAAGAGTTATCTTTGGTCAAGATAGAGCAGTAGATGCTTTGGTTACAGCTATAAAACTATCTAGAGCAGGTCTGAGAGATGATAACAAAACAATTGGGTCATTTTTGTTTACTGGTCCTACAGGTGTAGGTAAAACTGAGATATCTAAGCAATTAGCTAATATATTAGGAATTGAGTTAATTCGTTTTGATATGAGTGAATATATGGAAAGACATACAGTCTCTAGACTGATAGGTGCACCTCCAGGTTATGTAGGTTTTGATCAGGGAGGTTTATTAACAGAGTCAATTGTAAAAAATCCTAATGCCGTCTTATTGTTAGACGAAATAGAAAAAGCACATCCTGATATTTTTAATATATTACTTCAAGTGATGGATGCCGGTGTATTAACAGATAATAATGGTCGTAAAGCTGATTTTCGAAATATTGTATTAATAATGACAACTAATGTCGGAGCAGATTTACTATCAAAAAGAAATATTGGTTTTAATTCTGATACAAATGAGTCAGATGCAATGAATTCTTTAAAAAGATTATTTTCACCTGAATTTAGAAATAGATTAGATGATGTAGTTCAATTTGATTATCTGGATGAAAAAATAATTCATTCAATTGTTGATAAATTTTTAATTAAATTACAAGCACAGTTAGATGCAAAATCAGTTGAAATAAATGTGGAAAAAAATGTTATCGAGTGGATAGCAAATAATGGTTATAACAAAGATATGGGTGCAAGACCTATGGAAAGGTTTATTGATAAAAACATTAAAAAACCACTTGTTGATAAAATACTTTTTGGAAAATTAAATAAGGGAGGGTTGATTAAAATATCACTTAAAGACGGCGAGATAATATTTACTGAAATTTCGAATAAAGATAGTGTAAAAGTCTAAAATTACCTTCCTCTAAAAGTAATCCTTCCTTTAGTTAAGTCATAAGGCGTCATTTCAACCTTAACTTTGTCACCTGTAAGAATTCTAATGTAGTGCTTTCTCATTTTTCCAGAAATATGAGCAGTGATTATGTGACCGTTTTCTAATTTAACTTTAAAAGTGGTATTAGGTAAAGTTTCTATTACTTCACCATCAAATTCTAATTGATCTTCTTTAGGCATGTGCGGTATTTTAAACTAATTTTGATATAAAATCTTATTCATATACATATATACTAAATACTTTTAAATTAAGGAGCTATAAATGCTATTAAATCCTGGTGAAATTAAGCTTGATGATGCTATATCATTATGCAAAGAAGTTCTTATAAAAGGACGTGAACTTAACTTAAATCCATTAACTGCAACTGTTGTAGATGTTGCTGGAGTCATTAGAGCGTCTTTATCAGAAGAGGGCTCAGGCTTAATTAGAGCTGATATAGCCTATGCTAAAGCTTGGACATGTCTTGCATTTGGCGTTTCTTCAAATAAATTAAGAGATATATTTGAAGCCCAACCTAGACTTTCACCAGCAGTTAGAGGAATGCAGGGTCTTGCTGATGGTAAATTAATACCAACACCTGGAGGCTTGTTAATTCAAAAGGACGGTAAAAATATTGGGGCAATAGGGGTAACTGGTGATACATCAGATCAAGATGAATTATGCGCAATTACTGCTATTGAAAAGCTTGGTTTTAAAGTAGGCCATATTCAAAAGATTGATTAATAAAATTTATTTTTAATGAAAAGAAGACCATTTGTTAAGCTCATAATTTTTCTTTCATCATTAATACCATTTAAATTATTTTCATATGATGACAATGACAAGTTAGTTATTTTTAATCATGGTGTTGCAAGTGGAGATCCAACTAATACCAATGTTGTAATTTGGACAAAAATAACAACAACTTCTAAATTTCCTATAAAAATACTTTGGGAAGTTTCATCTGATTATAATTTCAATAATATTATTGCAAGTGGGTATGAGACCGCAAAAAAGTCTAATGATTATTGTATAAAAGCAGATCCATACATAAATAAAAGTTTTAATAATAAGACTATCTATTATAGGTTTAGCTATAAGAAATCTTACTCACCTGTTGGCAAATCAAAAACTTTACCTATTGCTAATCCAAATGAATTTAATATAGCTTTTTGTAGTTGCTCAAATTATCCTGCAGGTTTTTTTAATGCCTATAAAGAAATAGCAAATAATGCAGATATAGATTTAGTTCTTCATCTAGGTGATTATTTATATGAATATGATGACAAAGGATATGCATCTGTGGATTCAATAAAATTGGATAGAGTCGTTGACCCATTACATGAAATCATATCTTTAAATGATTATAGAAAACGTCATGCTCTTTATAAAACTGATCCTGATCTGCAGTTACTCCATTCAAATAAACCAATGATAGCAGTTTGGGATGATCATGAATTTACAAATGATTCATGGAAAGAGGGCGCTGAGAACCATTCTCAAAATGAGGGATCTTTTAAAAAAAGAAAAGCAAATGCTTTAAAAGCTTATTACGAATGGATGCCTATTAGAGACCCAAAAAATAAACTAAAAATATGGAGAAAATTTGAAATAGGTACCTTATTTCAGCTATTTATGCTCGATACAAGGTCTATTTATAGGGAAAAACAAATTAATTTAGATGATTATTTTATAAATAATAGTTTTAATGCAGATCAATATAAAACTGATCTTAATAAACAAAGAGTTTTAGTAGGTAATGAGCAGTTTAAGTGGCTAGATAATGCTGTTGATAGTAAATTCAATTGGACAATTATTGGACAACAAGTATTAGTATCCGAAGTTGTTTTGCCTAGTATTTTCTCAAAAATAGATAAATCTAATATACCTAGCTTTATTCATAAATACTTAAATATAGGTGGATTAAATATTCCATATAATACTGATGCCTGGGATGGTTATCCAAATGAGAGAGATAAATTATTTAAAATACTAAATAAAACGAACTCTAGTATTGTTTTAACTGGTGATACTCATAATTCATGGGCAGCAAACTTATTTGATAAGAATAATAAATTTGTAGGTATAGAACTTGGCGCACCTTCAATTTCTTCACCAAATACAATCGATACATTTAAAAATTCAACTACAAAAATTGAAAAAGGGTTTATAAATGAAAATAAAAATATTAAATGGACTGATGGAAGTAACAAGGGTTTTGTTCTTTTAAATATTAAACCATCTAATATTAATGTTAGTTTTAACTATGTAAGTACTGTTAAATCAAAGATATATGAAGCATTTGAAGGTAAAACCTTTAATATATTGCCAAAAACTAATATATAATATTTAACATAATATATATTATGCGAAGTTATATATCTAACGTGTTCTAATAATTATGTAGTTTACAGTTATGCCCTGTCTAAAATATTAATAGTTTTTAATGAAGTACGTTAATAATTCTGGCTAACCTTATTTAATTAAAATATTTTATTTATATATATTTTTATAAATATTTAAATTATTCTATGAAAATGGATAAATTAAAAATCTTAAAAAGTTTTTTAAAAATAAAGTTTCATAATATTGGTAGTTTTTTATTCAAGGCCTCCTCTGCATACATAATAGGTTCTTTTGCGCTAATTCAAGTTTCTAGCATCGTTACCGATAATATATCTATTAAATCCTCGATAGGTATAGAAAAAGAAATCTTTATGCAATATTTATTTATTGCGGTTCTTATATTATTTCCATTATTTTTAATTATAAATTTTCTTTTTAAGAAAAAGTCTATAGATAACTCTGTTATGAGCACCTTGAATGCAAATTTAGATCAATTAGATGATTACCGACCTAAAATTGCTGTAATACCATTTGAAAATCTTAATAATGATAATGATGGCCAATTTCTTGTTGATGGTATTGCTGAGGATTTGTTAATGGAACTATCAATGGTTAAAGAGCTTTCTGTAGCTACCAGAAAAACATGTTTTGGTTTTAGAGATAAAGATATCACTAGCCAAGCATTTAAAGAAGAATGGGGATTTGATTATGTTGTAACAGGTAGTATAAGAGCTATAAATAATAGATTAAGAATATTAATTGAGCTTAGTGATATGACTGACGATAGAGTGATATGGACAAATAAATTTGATAGAGAAAATGATGATATTTTTGATATACAAGATGAAATAGTAACTAAAATTGTTAATTGTATTGTTGGTGAGATTGAAATTACTAGCCTTAAAAGAGCTAACCGAAAGCCAACCGCAAATATGACATCTTACGAATATACTTTGAAAGGTAGAGCTTTAAATCAAATGTTTGAAAAAAATGCTAATGCTGAAGCAATTAAAATGCTTGATGCTGCAATTAATGCAGATCAATCTAATCCTCTTCCCTACTCTTGGAAAGCATGCACGATTGGACAATCTATAGCTTTAGGTTTTAGAGAAGATAATGATAAAAATAAAGCTGAGCTGATAGAAGCATTGAGCAAAGCCAATGAAATGAATGACAACGATTGGAATGCGCTACGAATTATAGCTGAAGCTCATTTAACTCTTAACGATTATCAGCAATCAATGGTTTATGCTAATAAGGCTTATAACGCTAATCCAAATCATCCATATGTACTATGGATTTATGGAAGAATATTAGTTAGATTCGATAAAATTGAAAGCGGCATCAAAGTATTAGAAAAACTATATGAAATTGAACCAATGGCTCTAGCTGATATAAATACTGATAGAATAATTAAAGAATTATTTGTAGCATATTATCTTATTAATAATTCTGAAAAATGTAATGAATTATTTTCTAAAATTCATGAACCTGGTTTTAGAGAGTGGTTGATGTTAATTGATATCAAGATTAAAAATCAGGCTGATTATTTATCAGAAAATTGGTTTAATTTAGGTCTTTCAAAATTTAAAGATTTAGACTTTAACAAAGAAATTAAATTATTTCATTTAAATAATAAAGAGGTTGATTTAAGATTGCTTCAAACAGCAGAAAACACTTTTTAAATAACCTTGAAAAGATTCTGGTCTAATAATATAAGAACCCTGATTCATTTAATTCCTTTATAGCAAGTTCAAACATAATAAAGTTTATTTCCTAATAATATTTAAATCCTTTAGTTTATCTACTCTACTCTCATCAATTTCGATTTCATTTTGATATATTTCTTCTTCAAACCATTCAATAAACTTTTTTGAGCGAGTAGATTTCATATAATTCCATACACTTATACCTGCTTCAGTTTTCATTACACCTAGCCTCAGAGCATTAATTCTTATATCTAGATGTTTTTGTTCAACAAACTTATTTTCAACTTTATCGTACACATCAAACAGATCAACTAAACACATCATTATAAAATGATTGACTCTCCATCTTTCCTCATTAGTCAAATCATCTGAAGACCAATCTTGAGATAAAAATAATGAAAACTCTTTATCTTTTGTTGTATTGAAATATCTGTCGTATAGTCTTTGTGTTAAAGAATGACCAAATTGAGCTTTAGTTATTTCATTTTGTTGATGAATCTGAACTCCTAAGTAAATAACTGAAATAACAACACCTAAGGCAGCAATAATTTGAACTACAAGTATTATTATCTCTGAATTCATAGGCTTTACTTAAGATCTATTAAATTACCCTCTTTCATTAGAAATGATATCTTTTTTATATTTTCAATTAACTCAAGTGGATCAGCATCAATAGCTACCAAGTCAGCATCTTTACCAATATCTATTGAACCAACAGTATCATAAATATTTAATAACATAGCTGTATTCTTTGTTGCAGAGATAATTGAATTAGCAGGACTCATTCCATAGTTAACCATATATAAAAATTCATCTAGATTTGTACCATGAGCTTGAACGCCTGCATCAGTACCAAATGCAATTGGAACACCTCTGAGATGAGCTTTTTTAAAAGTATTTCCAATTTGTGGTCCCACTGATGCAGCTTTTGGTCTCACAATATCTGGAAAATAATTATCAATTAATGATTTCTGAGCTACAAACTCACCAGCAGAGATTGTTGGAACATAATAAACATTATTTTTAATCATTAAATCCATAATCTCTTCAGTCATAAAAGTCCCATGTTCAACAGAATCAACACCAGCAATAACTGCCCTTTTCATCCCTTCTGGTCCATGTGCATGAACAGCAACCCAAAAACCATAATCTTTAGCCGCATCGACAATTGCATTTATCTCATCAATAGTAAATTGAGGATTGTCACCAGATTTAGCGACACTTAAAACACCACCTGTTACTGTTAGTTTTATACCGTCCGCTCCATCTTTATATCTTTGTCTAACTGCTTTAAAAGCATCATATGGTCCATTAATTACACCATCTTCTGGTTTAGGGTGATCATAATCATCTATTGATTTTCCATTAGTTGGATCTGCGTGACCGCCGGTTGTGGCTATGCTTTTACCTGATGTATAAATTGTAGGGCCAATTATTTTATTTGAATTAATTAAATCTCTTAAAGAAATCGCAACTAAGCCACTATCACCAACCTGCCTAACAGTTGTAAATCCTACTTTAAGTGTTTTTAAAGCATGGTCAGCAGCAAGGATTGCCTGTGTTTCACGTTCAATCTTACTAGGTCTTTCAGCTTTAGATTGGTACTCTTGACCAAAATGAACATGCATATCCATAAAGCCAGGAAATAAAAATTTACCCTTTAGATCAATTAAATTTCCATTGCTTGAAGGATTAACATAACCATCTTTAATATCTATAATTTTTTTATTTTCTATAATTATTGTTTTATCTGACTGATACTTTCCTGATTCAACATCAAAAAATTTACTCGTATGAATATAGGTTAGCGCATAAGTGTTAATCGATAGAAATAAGGTAAATATATATATAATTTTCATAAGTAAATCTTATCACTTTATTCTTCTAAGAAAAATACAACCTCATAACCCATTTCTTCTAAACAAGCTTCAGCTGAACTATATGCAGTAAATTCTTCCGCCCTATCAGATGAAGCATATACAACAAAACCAACTGCAGATGCACCAAGTGCGAAAGGAACAAAAATACTAGATAGTACTCCACCTGACGTAGCCAGATCTGCTGCTACTATCAAGTAACCTACTCCAAAGAATCCACCAGTACCTTTTAGGATATTGCTTTTAAACTTACCGTCCCTTAATCCTTCATCAAAACATAGATTTGAATCTTGGATTGCATCAGCTTCATTAAATTCAGAATCTATTGTTATATATGCTGGAGTATTAACTATATGAAAATAAGATATGTTGTTTGGTTTTTCATCAGTTGCATCAATTGATGAGCAAGATATAAGCATAATTAAAGTAGCTACAACAGAAAGTATTGAATTAAAATTAAACATATGAATATTTATAAAAAAGAAAATAGCTTATTTGTAGTTTTGATAACCTACATATTAACAATAATCCTTACGATATGCATAACTAGCACTATTGGTTTTAATAATGAGTGGATGATGATCTTATTTGCTCATTCAGTTGCTACCATAGGAATTTATATTTCAAGTTTAATTTTTAATAACTCAAGCATGTATGATCCATTTTGGTCAGTTGCACCTATTCCAATTATTATTTATTTAGCTTATTTTTCTAATAATCTAGTCCTAAATGATTTGTATACATCATTGATTGTTTTTGTTGTTTTATTCTGGGCTGTCAGACTAACGCATAATTGGACAATGGTTTGGGGCGGCTTAAAGGAAGAAGATTTCAGATATGTAGACCTCAAGCAAGGAAATTTATTAAAAAAAGAGATAGTTAACTTTTTTGGTATACATTACATTCCTACTCTCCAAGTAAATGTTTCATTATTACCACTATATTTTGTATTTAATGAGAATATTATTAATTACAACTGGATAATTATTGGTGCAAGTATTTCTATTTGTGCTGTGATTTTACAAATTGTTGCTGATAAACAAATGAGAGATTTTAAAAAAAATATATTAAATAGAAATAAAATAATGAATTTTGGATTATGGAAATATTCAAGACATCCAAACTATTTAGGTGAAGTAATGTTTTGGATTGGATTATATGTAATAGCCCTATCAGTTGAAAGCCTGCCATTTTGGTTATTTCTAGCACCTTTATCAATGCTGGTTTTATTTGTATTTATATCATGTCCTATGATGGATGAAAGAAGTTTAAAGAAAAGGCCTGGCTATAAAGAATATATGGATAAGACTTCTCAGTTATTAATATTACCTTTTTCAAGATAAAAAAATGCACCGCATAAGCGGTGCATTTCATAAATATTATTTATATTAGTTTGTAGCTAATTTAAATCCTAAATATACCATTCTGCCTCTAGCATCATGATGTTTTGGATCATAACTAAAATTAGCTGCGTCATATACCAATGGCGCCTCTTCATCAAATGCATTTTTGATACCAGCAGATAGTCTTACATTAGAGTTGTTTAAGCTCATGTCATAAGAGTAATTAAAATCTACAGTAACAAATTCATCAATTGATTGAGAGAATCCCATTGATGACGCCATAGCATCTAATGCTCTAGTAGTTTCATAATCAGATACCATTCTTACAAATGTTGAGAATGTATGATCACCATTTTTAAGAACACCAGAAATAACATTCTTAGTCTCCGGTAATGATCTAGCAAAATTATCATGGTTAAATTTACCAACAACATCAGCTGTCACACCAGTTTGTAATGGAATTTCGTATGAAAGCAAATGAACTCTGTTCATACCAACAGTAGCAGGACCCCATTTAGTATCAAAATCATATGATACTTCAAGATCATAACCATCAGTATTTACTTCAGATGCGTTGAAGTATGAAGTTGTTACACCTACTAAAGTTCCATCAACAGTTCTTTTCACATCTGGATCATTTGGATTAGCAACAACTTTACCTTGTGCACTTTCAATAGTAATAACATCAGAGTAATCAATATTCCAGTAATCTAATTTAACACTTAAATCATCATTAGGTGTCCAGATTGCTCCAAAGTTCATATTTTGAGCTTCTTCAGCTTCTAGATCTGGGTTGTTAGCTTGAGACACCCTAATAAATGATACAGCACCAACTGGCGCACCATCTGTATCAAAATCTTGAATACCTTGAAGACCAACAGTAGTAACAGATAATTGAGCTAATGATGCTTCTCTAAATGAAGTACTTACAGAACCTCTTAACACAAGATCATCAGACATTTGATATCTGGCTGAAATTTTAGGATTAAGAGTAGATTCACTTTCTAGATCTTCAAATCTTAAAGCTGCTTTAAGTTCTAGCTTATCAGATTGTTGCTTAGCTACTTCAGCAAAAAAAGCAACTGAATCTCTGCTATCTGAACTTTCAAGACCACCCCCTAAGAAGATTAAGTCCGCAGGAGTAACTAAATTACCTGCACCATCAATCTCAACAATTGAATTAGGACTTCTTCTTACGTCAAACTCTTCTTCTTTGTATTGGAAGCCACCAGCAAAATCATAGCCATTTTGACTACCAGTAACAACTAAATCGATAACAGTTAAGCCTGAATCCATCCATGTTTCTTGAGCTGTTGAGATGTAATCAATTAACGACTGTGAGTTAGCTGAAGGATCAAATAAGTTCCAGCTTTGATCTCCAGAAGCACCGCCTGTTCCTGCAATTGCAGCAGTAAATCTTGATGTGCTTGTATCAGGCTGTCTTCCATAAGATTCATCGTTACTGTTTGTATAGCTTAATTCCCAATCATAACCATTATCCATAGTTCCTGATAATGACATAGACAATCTATCAATTTCATATTCCCTTGGAGCATGAGGAGAATCAAATGATGATCCTAAAGCTCTACCTAACCATAATACTGGCACTCCAAATGGGTTACCGGCTTGGCCAGGTAAAATAGCATTTGAAGGACTGAGATATGATAACGCAGGATATGATGGTGATTGTGGATTATCATTTACATCAATAGTTGTATTCATGTAATCAATTTCAAAATCCATGCCATTCATTGAAGTAGTCATTGATGCATAAACGCTTGAATGATCTTCATCATTAACGATATTAAATCTATCACCATAATAAAAACCACATCTCTCTCCACTTGCTTGTGGAATAATTACTCCCTTGTTAGCTACACAATTAGCATCGGGTACGTTTTGAAAAGGTGTGTATGTACCAGCATAAGGACCTGATTCAACAGTTGAAGGACCAAATAATAAGAAGCTATTTCCAAGACCACTTATAGCAAGTTGTGAATAATTAGTATTAGCAGTACCAGGTAATGCTGATCTATCTAATTCACTCATAGCAACAACTAAATTAGTATCACCCATTTCAGCACCCCAAATCAGACTTAATCTATCATCAGTTTGACCGCCAAGGTCAGCTTCTTGTGAGCTAAGTTCAACTTCAACACCAGTAAAGTCTCTTCTGAGTATATAGTTAACAACACCAGCTATAGCATCTGAGCCATATATTGATGCAGCACCTTCTTTAAGGACTTCAACTCTTTCTAATGCAACAACAGGTATACCGCTAGTATTTACAAATACACTTCCATCATTGGCTGTATTTGCAGCAATAGCTTGTCGTTTACCATCAACTAGAACTAGAGTTGAGGATAAACCTAAACCCCTTAAGTTTACATTTGAAGTACCTTGAGTAGATCCTTGTGTAAATGAGTCAGAATTATTTTCAGAACCAGAGTTAACTGACAAGTTTGCTGTAATATCAGCAATTGTAGTTGCTCCTAATACCTCAATAGTATCTCTGGAAACAATTTCAACAGGTGAAGCACCATCAGTAGCGCTACCCTTAATGAAAGAACCAGTTACTACAACCTCTTCTACTGCTTCATCTTGTGCAAAAACAAAGCTTACAAAAAAAACAGAAGCAAGAAGTTTCAATTTTATGAATTTCATATTTCTCCCCTTTATAAATAAAATTTATATACCTTTTATATCAAAAAAATGGATATATACCAAGAAAAGTTAAATTAAAATAATCTTTTAATTACAGCGAAAAGTTTGACATTTTACTGCAAGTATCGTTGAACTCATTGATTGTTAATTCAATAATATCTTGAACTGGTTTTATTTCTTTAATTAAGCCAGAAGATTGACCTGATAATGCTGGTGCAGCATTCATATTTCCACCAAAATAAAGATCCTTTATTCCAGCTAAGGCAGTCATATCCATTACACCAGCTTCATCAATTTTATGAGTGAGTTCAGTTTTCAATGCTCTTATTATTGGTTTTGATTTTTTATTTAATAATAAGGTTCCATTAATTTCAGCTGAAGTAATCGAATTTTTAAAATTATCATGAACTGGGCTTTCTTGAGATGATACAAATCTTGTACCCATTTGTATTCCTTCTGCGCCAGCTGCAAAAGCAGCCGCCATTCCAATTCCATCAACAATACCACCAGCTGCTATCATAGGAAGATCTATATTTTGTTTGATGGATTGAAGTAGAACAAATAATCCTACTTCCTCCATTCCTTTAAAACCCCCACCTTCTGTACCCTCAACAACCAAACCATCAACACCAGCATTGGCAGCTTTAATAGCGCCATCAAGACTTGGAACAGCATGATATACAGTGATGTTAGCCTCTTTTAATTTATGAATGTATTTAGATGGATCGCCAGCTGAGGTGGTAACAAAATGAACTCCGTGATCAACACAAAAATTTAACATTGAATCGTCTTTAAGAAACATTAATGGCAGATTAACTGCAAAAGGCTTATCAGTTAACTCAGACATTTTAATAATCTCTTCTTTGCAATTTTCAACCTCACCAGAAGAAGTTTCAATTACTCCAAGGGCACCAGCATTGCAAACTGCTGATGCAAGTTGGCTTCTAGCAATCCAGCCCATTGGAGCTTGAATGATTGGATATTTTGTTTTTGTGTGTTCGAGTACTCTGTTCATGCAATTAATATAACAAATTAACTAAATTAGTTATGATAAAAATTGCACAATGTGAGTTATCTAAATTAGTTTTTGTTCAGATCTATAATGAATAAAAAATAAAAACGTAGCTAAGGCTGTTAAAAGATGCCAAATACCATGAGCTTGAATAATTGAATCTGGGCTACAATTTTGATGATCTGGAACACCTGTAGTCCATATGGCAAACGCTAAGAAATATGAAATCATACCTAAAATGAACCATATGGTTGACCTTCTACCCTCAGGTTTATGAGTTGCAAGCAATCCTGGTAACCAAAAAAATAATGTCCACCAGTAATCACTAATATTGCTAAATATATCTAGAGGTGATGTTCCAAATAAAAACATTACAAAAAAACCTAAAAACCCTGATAAAAATCTAAATGCGGGACTCCAAAATCTATACAATGCCTCACTTATAAACCAAAGTCCTATTGAGGTTCCAAATAAATTAAAACCAATCCCTAGACCCCAGCCATATAACCATCTAAGAACAGCATATGAAATTATTATTATAAAATAAGTAATAACAAATTTTTTAATTGACCATTTAGCCATAAGTGAAATGTTATAAAGCCATGGAATGACTATATACATAACCATGCTTAAATTATCTGCCCATCCACCCCATTCAGTATTAGTTGCATGCATTAGCATAGATCCAGGACCTAAATAAACTGCTGCAGTTGCATATATAAGAGTTATTCCAGTTACTCCAAAAAATAAATTATCTTTAGATGTACTTTCTTTAGAAATAATCCAAAAAATAATTAACCCAATAACGACAAAACCAAAATTACTCAAGGTATTTACTGGTTCTCTAAACCACCCATCAGAAACTCTTTCACACCATCTTGATGCTTCACCAATTAAATAAGCTTCTTCTTCAGATTGAATTAATCCTTGTGAGCTAAGGTAAAAGAATACAACAGTAAAAAGCCCTGTAATTGTAAGGGCTATGTAAAATGGATTATTAGTCAAGATTTAAAGTTTAGAGTCTATTTCTGGTAAAGCATTAAATAAATCAGCTACTAAACCATAATCTGCAACTTGAAAAATTGGTGCATCTTCATCTTTATTAATAGCAACAATAACTTTTGAATCTTTCATACCAGCTAAATGTTGAATAGCTCCACTGATTCCAACAGCTATATATAAATCAGGTGCAACGATTTTTCCTGTTTGTCCTACCTGATAGTCATTTGGTACAAATCCTGCATCAACTGCTGCTCTGGAAGCACCAACAGCTGCTCCTAATTTATCAGCTATAGAATCTAATAAATGAAAATTATCACCAGACTGCATACCTCTTCCGCCTGAAATTACTATAGATGCACTTGTTAATTCAGGCCTATCTGATTGAGCTAGCTCTTCACCTACAAATGAAGATAAGTTTAATTCCGTTAATGCATCTATAGTTTTTACAGGAACATCAGAATTATTTTTTTGAACTGGGTCAAATGCAGTAGTTCTAACTGTTATAACTTTTTTTGAATCATTTGATTTAACTGTTGCAATACAAGAGCCTGCGTAAATTGGTCTTTTGTATGTATCTTCACTTAATATTTCAATAATATCGGAAATCATTTGAGTATCTATTTTAGCAGCAACTCTTGGCATAAAGTTTTTACCGAAAGTTGATGACGGAGCTAAAAAGTAATCATATTCTGATTCAAGACTAGCAACTATATTAGCAATATCTTCAGCTAAAAAATTATTATAAATTTCACTATCAACTGAAATAATTTGATTTAAACCATCAATGGTCTTAGCTTCATTTATAACACCATCATGATTGTTGCCACTAATAAATAAATCAACATCACCACTTAGTTGTTGAGCTGCAGCAAGAGTATTTAGAGTTCCTGCTTTTAAATTACTATTATCATGTTCTGCAATTACTAATATACTCATGAAATCACCTTTGCTTCATTTTTTAATTTTTCTAATAAATCATCTACTGTCTCTACCATAACACCGGCTTCCCTTGATGGAGGTAATTCAACAGACAACACATCAACCCTTTTAGTAACATCTATTCCCAAATCTGTAACAGGTTTAACTGTAAGTTCCTTTTTCTTAGCTTTCATTATGTTTGGTAAGGATGCATATCTAGGTTCATTTAAGCGTAAGTCTGTTGTAATGATTGCTGGTTTTGTAATTTGAATTGTTTGTAAACCACCATCAATTTCTCTAGTAACTTTTAATACATCACCTTCAATAGTAACCTCTGATGCATTAGTTGCTTGTGAAACACCAAGCAGTTCTGCAAGCATTTGTCCGGTCTGATTATTGTCACCATCAATAGCTTGTTTACCCATTAAAATAATATCAGGACTTTCTTCAGTTGAAATTTTTGCTAAAACTTTTGCTATAGCTAATGGCTCAAGTAATTCATCGGATTCTACTAAGATTGCCCTATCAGCACCAAGAGCTAAAGCTGTTCTTAATTGTTCTTGTGATTCATTTTTGCCAACTGTGATAGCAATAATTTCATCAGCATTTCCTGCTTCTTTAATCCTAACCGCTTCTTCTAGTGCTATTTCACAAAAAGGATTAACTGCCATTTTTACATTGTTTAAATCCACATCTGTGTTATCAGACAAAGGCCTTACTTTAACGTTGTAATCTACAACTCTTTTAATTGGAACTAAAATTTTCATAATAATTATTGTATATATAAATGGTACTTATAAAGAGGTATAATTGTAATCACTTTTAATGATATTACAACTAAGGTTATATGTTAAAGAATAACACTTGTTGTGCATTCATTCTCACTATTATTTGTTATATTTAATTTTTGGAGATTAATTTTGGAAAGAGATGTAATGGAATATGATGTAGTAGTTGTAGGTGGTGGTCCTGCTGGCCTTTCTACTGCAATAAAATTTGCTCAAGAAAACAAGAAAAATAATACTGATTTTTCAATTTGTTTATTAGAAAAAGGCTCAGAGATTGGCGCTCATATATTATCTGGTAATGTCTTTCAGCCAACTGCACTAGATGAATTGATACCTGATTGGAAAAATCTCAATGCACCATTAAATGTTCCAGTTAAAAAAGATAAGCTAAAATTTTTATTTGAGAAATTTAGCCTATCAATTCCAGCATTTGTAATGCCACCAATGAATAATCATGGTAATTATGTTATTAGCCTTGGTAATCTATGTAGATGGTTGGCAGAACAAGCTGAAAATCTTGGTGTAGAAATATTTCCTGGATTCCCTGCTAGTCAGATTGTTTATGAAAATGAAAAAGTTGTAGGTGTTATAACTGGAGATATGGGTATAAGTGCTAATGGTGAAAAAAAACATAATTTTGAACCAGGTATAGAAATTAGAGCTAAAAAAACTATTTTTGCTGAAGGATGCAGAGGCCATTTAGGTAAGGAAATAATAAATAAATATAATCTTGATGAAGATAAAGATCCACAACATTATGGGATAGGATTTAAAGAAGTATGGAAACTGTCTAAAGATAAATACGAACCAGGTTTAGTTGTTCATACAAATGGTTGGCCAACTGCATTTGATACCCCTTCCGGATCATATTTTTATCATGGAGAGAATGGTGAAGCATATATTGGTTATGTAATTCCTCTTGATTATAAAAATCCACATCTTAGTCCATTTGACGAATTCCAAAAATGGAAAACACATCCAACTATCAAAAATATGCTTGAAGGAGGTGAAAGATTATCCTATGGAGCAAGAGCTCTTATTAAAGGAGGTCTGCAATCACTTCCAAAAATGGATTTTCCAGGTGGCTTATTAGTTGGTGACAATGCTGGAACACTTAATTTTTCAAAAATAAAAGGTTCACACACTGCCATGAAATCTGGAATATTAGCTGGTGAACATATATATGCTCAACTTAGCTCAGATATTAAATCAGATATTTCATTTGATACTTTAATTAAAGAATCATGGCTATATGATGAATTGTATAAATCTAGAAATTTTGGCCCTTTCTTCCATAAATATGGTGCATTGATTGGTGCTTTCTTTAATGCAATAGATCAATTTATATTTAGAGGAAAACTACCTTTCACTCTTAATCATAAAACACCTGATTATGCTTGTTTAAAAAAATCAGATGATATGCCTAAAATACTTTATCCTAAACCAGATGGGGTATATTCATTTGATAAATTATCATCAGTTTATTTATCTAATACCAATCATGAGGAAGATCAACCTTGTCATTTACAATTGAAAGATTCTTCTGTACCTATAAATATTAATTTACCAATGTATGACGAGCCTGCTCAAAGATATTGTCCAGCAGGAGTTTATGAGGTTGTTGAAAAAAATGGTGTCAACGAATTTGTTATTAATGCTCAAAATTGTGTACATTGTAAGACATGCGATATAAAAGATCCCTCTCAAAATATAAAATGGGTTACTCCAGAGGGTCCGGGTGGTCCGAACTATCCTAATATGTAGTTATGAATAGAGGTAGTAATAAATTATTAATTTTATTCTTTTTAGTATTTTGCATATTTACATATGTCTTAGTACTTTTATCAAATAAAGAAGCGATAATTATTGAGGATACATCAAATTTAGATATTGAATTTGATAATTTTTTAGCAGATTACTGGGATAACCAACTTGATTCATTTCCATTGTACTCTTCATCTTTAGGCTACAGTAAATACGATAGAAAAATTTCCTCTAACTCAATAAGAGCACATAACGAATTGCTTGAAATATCTAAAAAAGATTTAAATAAATTATTAGAATTTGATGTGACGCTTCTAAATGACGACAACCAACTTAACTTCAAACTTCTTAAGACGCATTTAGAGAATGACATTGGTGTAAGTTCTAATCCAACCTATTTTCTCGATCTTAATCAAAGAGGCGGAATACAAAATTTTTATGATAGCGCTTCAAGGTTATCATTTGAAACATACGAAGATTATGAAAACTGGTTATTTAGACTGAATCTTTTCGCAGATAATATTATAAATTCTTTAAACAATAATAGACTTGGGCTTGAAAAAGGAATTACACAACCAAGACATATTATTCAAAAAGTTGTTGAACAGCTTAAAAACCTCCTAGATCTAGGTGTTGAAAATTCACCCTTTTTAAATATATTTAAAGATTCAACTTCATTAACTGTAGATGAAAAAGAATACCTACTAAATGAAGCAAAAATTCTAATTGCTGATAGTCTTAATCCATCATATGAAGAGTTATATAATTTTTTAAATGATGAGTATTTGCCTAATACAAGAGTTTCTATAGGGCTTCAGGATATACCTGGTGGAAAAGAATGGTATGAATCACTTGTAAAATATCACACAACAACTGATCTAACTCCTAATGAAATACATGATATCGGTCTTGCTGAAATTGCTAGAATTAGATCAGAAATGGAAACAGTAATTGAAAATGTTGGCTATAAGGGAGATTTTAAATCATTTCTTGATTTTTTACGTAATGATCAAAGATTTTACTATGATGATCCAAATGATCTCTTGAATGCCTATCTTGTAATGTCAAAAAAAATTGATCCTTTATTAACTAAAATTTTCAAAAAATTTCCTCGAGCTCCCTATGGTGTAATTCCTATACCTGATGATATAGCTCCTTATACAACTACTGCTTATTACTATTCTCCATCGGAAGATAGGCCTGGATATTTTTATGCAAATTTATACAAACCTGAATCAAGACCAAAATATGAAATACCTGTCTTAACTATACATGAGGCGGTTCCTGGTCACCATTTTCAAATTTCTTTAGCTCAAGAATTAGAAAATGTACCTGACTTTAGAAAGCATCAAAGTTTTACTGTATTTGTTGAAGGTTGGGGATTATATAGTGAAGAATTAGGTGAATTTTTAAATCTATATGATGATCCTTATGATAAATTTGGACAATTGACGTATGACATGTGGAGAGCTATCAGACTCGTTGTAGATACAGGAATGCACTATAAAGATTGGTCCAGACAAGATGCTATAGATTTATTTGTAAATAATACGGCCAAATCTCTTCTAGATATTGAAAATGAAGTAGATAGATACCTAATTATGCCTGGGCAAGCACTTGCGTACAAAATTGGACAAATGAAAATTAAGGAATTGCGAATTAAGGCTTCAAATGAACTTGGTGATAATTATGATATAAAAGAATATCATTATGAAGTTCTTAAAAGAGGTGCTCTTCCTCTCGATGTCTTTGAGGGTTATATAAACGAATGGATAGAGTCTAAGAAGAGTTCTTAGAGCGTTTACATTTTTCACTACAATAGATAACCTGATCCCAATCTTTCTTCCATTTTTTTCTCCAATTAAATTCAAGTTTACATACAGGACATACTTTAGTTGGTAAATGAATTTTTTTATGCATTAATAATTCCAATTGGGTGACTCGTACCGTAGCTATTTATATGCATAACACTATCTATAATATTATTTTGATTAATAGCTATATCAACCAGTTTGTAATAAATATTTCTACTAAAAAAAGCCTCTATATTTGATCTTATTATTACAATAGGTATATCAACATTATTAAATGAAATTAATTTAGTAGCAGATAACTTATTAAGTTTGGCGCTATAGTTCAGATTAGTAATTAGATTAATACCCTTGTCCGTAACAATAAAGTCAGTAATAACATATGGAGCAATGGCAGGGTTTACTATAATTTTTTCATATGGAGTAACTAAGTAATATTGATTATTTTCTTTTTTTAAAACTCTTGAAAAAAGTAATTTAAGTTTTTCGTTCTTTATAATTGAATTGTTATAAAACCAATCACCGTTAGAATCAATCTTAAAAAAAGGTCCCTCACATAAAGGAGGAGTCCATTTTTCTACAGGTGGGAAGTTACTATCAATATTAATAATTTTGGATTCTATATCTTTTAAATCCATGTCAGATAATAAGTGTATTAATTATTATAAAAAAACCAATAGATATTAATACAATGCCAGTAAAGTTATTAAAATTTTTATTATTTATATCTAGAAATCTTTGGCCAGTTAGCAAGTAAGTTAAAAAAATAAACCACAATGATGAAACTATTGAAAAATAAAACGGATACAAATAAAAACCAATTGAGCTAATACCGTCAATCATTAATGCAAATAATGAAACAAAAAACATGAATGCTTTGATATTAAATATATTTGTAACAAGGCCGTTAATCATACTATTTGTGCCAAATTGGATGTTTCTTTTAGTTTTTTCATTATTTGTCTGGATTATCATTGTTAAACCAATATATAAAAGATAAAGACCGCCGATCACACCAATTGATTTAGATAATGTTGGATCAGATAATAAAATCAAAGAAATACCATTAATTGCCAACAAACAATGGAAATATATACCGATCCCAATTCCAATTGCTGCCCTAATGCCTCCGGATCTTCCATTTAATGATGACTCTCGTATGACTATTAATGTATCTGGCCCTGGGCTAGTTAAAGCAACTAAATGAGCTATTGCGGACCAAATGAACATTAGGTAATTATTGTAGGCTCAACATCTAGATGAATAGAATAATTATTGAATATAGTTTTAGATATTATATTTTTAAAATCCAATACTTCTTCATAACTTGCCTTTGAGTTAGTAATCATCACTAATGAATGATGTTCATAGAGACCAACATTCTCAAAAGAAGGTAGTAAGTGTTTTATAGAGTTAATAAGCTGGCCTGCAGAAAGTTTTGAAGAATTGTCTGTTACCGACCATGATACAAAATTATTAAATTCAGATAATCGTGAATTATCAATAATAGGGTTTTTAAAAAAACTTCCAACATTAGGTATATTATTTGGATCAGGAAGCTTGGAGCATCTAATAGTATTTATAATTTCAGCTACTTCATTGTGTTCAAGATTATTAAAATCAATATTATTTTCATTAATATATGAAGTAATGGAATCATAATTAAGATTAAATTCTTTTTTTAGATTATTAAAAAAATTTACACTTAAAATTAATAAATCAGGGTTATCTTTAAAGCATGAATGCCTATATTTAAAATTACAATCATTGGCATTTATAGTAATAAATGAATTATTTGATAAATCAAAGCATTCAACTGATTTTATAAGTGATGATATTTCAACTCCGTATGCACCAATGTTTTGAACTGGTGCAGCACCAACACTTCCAGGTATTAATGATAAATTTTCAAATCCATAAATATTATTTTTGATAGTGAACTCAACTAACTTATTCCAATTCGCAGAGGCACCAACATTTAAATGCTTATCATTATTTATAGTATTTAGAGATGTTTGAATGACAATGCCATTAAAGTATTCAGGAGCAACAATATTTGTTCCCTCCCCAATTACAATATATGGAAGGCGTTGTAATCTTATGAAATCATATAATTCAAGACAATCATTATTATTTTCAATCAAAAAATTATATTTTGAATGTGAGGATATTCTTAAAGAGTTAGTTATTTGATAATCTTTATTAATTTTCATTTATTTCTAAGAAATTTCTTGCTTTTATAACATCATCATCTGTATCAATACCCTTTTGGATGTGATCATAGAATTTAGATACATAGATCTTATAATCATTATCCAAAAATCTTAATTGTTCTAATTTTAGTTCTAGTTCATTAATTGTAGGCTCTAAATTAACAAATTCATTTAAAGTTTTATATGAATATCCGTAAATACCAATATGGTGATCTATATTATTATGATGATCTTCGTTATTTCTATAGAATTTAATTGCTTGTGATTTATCATTTGATAATACCTTGACGCAATTTGGATTATCTATATCTTCAGGTTTTAATGGTTGAGAGGCTGTTATTACATCAGGTGAATGAGTAAAATAATTATTTACAATATCTTTTAAAATAGAACTTGGAATAAAAGGCTCATCACCTTGTAAGTTAATTATAAATTGATTTGGTGAAAGGTTTAATTTTGTAGCCGCTTCATAAACTCGATCAGTTCCTGAAATATGAGTATCAGAAGTCATAATCACATTACTTGTAAATTCTTTTACATGGGATTTAATTAGAATTGAGTCTGTTGCAATATAGGTCTTGTTTGTTACTTTTAAAGCTAATTCGAAGACTCTTTGAACTAAGGATTTACCATTAAGATCAATTAGTGGTTTCTGATGTAATCTTGTCGAGCCCTCTCTTGAGGGTATTATTATTATTGGATCATCATTCATGATGAAAAGTTATTAATTTCTTTTAATTTCTTATCTAAATTTGTAATAAATTGATTAGATACATCAGCATCAACAGATAAATACCAAATTTTATTATTTTCCAAACCTTTACATTTTGTAGCATCTTTTTCAGTCATTATTATTGGTAAATGATCTAAAAAGTGTAAATCAGATAAATTAAAATTATGGTGATCTGGGAAAGGATGTTTAATCACATCAAAACCAAGTCTTTCTAAGGTATCAAAAAATCTACCTGGATTACCAAGACCGGCTACTGCATGAACTTGTCTATGCATTGGCCACTTATCAATTTCGTATGATTTAGCTGAATTTAGATGAACAAATTTATTCGGAGTAATGTTCATTAAAAACTCATCTCCTTCAGTTGGCCCGCTATTATTTACGACAAAATCTACTTCTTTTGATCTTTTTCTTGATTCTCTTAATGGCCCAGCAGGAAATAACAAATTATTTCCAAACCGTCTTTTCCCATCAATAACTAAGATTTCTATGTCTCTATGCATATTATAATGTTGCAATCCATCATCAGAAATAATTACATTACAGTCAGTTTCGTTAATAATTTTATTAACAGCTCTTAGCCTATTTTTATCTATATAAAAAGGTAGACCAAGAGTTGATAGGATTTGTGCCTCATCACCCGTCTGCTTAACTGAAGTCGACTCATCAACCCTTAAGGTTTCTTTAAATTTTCCACCATATCCTCTACTTACAAGGCCTGGCTTATAACCAAGTTTTTGTAAATTTTGGGCTATGTATTTAACTAAAGGAGTTTTACCAGTTCCCCCAATTGTTATGTTACCAACAATAATTATTGGAATTTTAGGTTTGGGTTTGGATAGAGATTTTGATTGTAATCTATTTTTTCTAAATGAAGATACGATCTTAAAGATTATTGAAAATGGATAAAGCAAGTAAAGCCACATACTTTTGTTATACCAACTTTCAACAACAAATGATTTTGATCCCTCATCCTCATAAACAGGAACTAATAATTGATTTGTAGAATTAGAAACTGTTGATACTTTTTTACTGTCTTGAAAATTATTTTTGTACAAAGATTTATAAATACCATCTGAATTTATCAGTTCTTCATGAGTACCAATTTCTTCTAATTTTCCATTATCTAAAACTATTATTTTTGATGCATTTTCAATAGTTGATAATCGATGAGCTATTACAATTGTTGTCCTATTTGTGATTAGTTTTTCTAAAGCTTCTTGAACTTTTTGCTCAGACTCGGAATCTAAAGCAGATGTAGCTTCATCTAAAATAATGATAGGTGAATCTTTATAAAAAGCACGTGCAATGGCAAGCCTTTGTCTTTGACCGCCTGATAAAAGAACACCATCATCACCAATTTCAGAATTAAAAGACTCAGGAAGGTTTTCAATAAAATCAATACACCCTGCTCTTCTTGCAGATTCAATTACCTTTTCACTGTCAATCTCATCGTCACCATAAGCAATATTTTTTTCTATAGTGTCATTAAATAATGTTGGGGACTGATTCACTATAGATATACATGACCTAAGATAATCTAATGAATAGTCACTTACTGGAATATTATCAATTAAGATTTCTCCACTAGAATGGTCATAAAATCTAGGTATAAGATTTGCAAGAGATGTTTTACCAGAACCAGATTTACCAACAATTGCAATTGTTTCATTCTCTTTGATTGAAAGATTGATATTATCAAGAACATTTTGTGAATTATCATAAGCAAAACTTACATTTTTAAATTCTATATTTCCTGAAATAGTAGATGTTTGAGACCCCTCATCATTCTCATTGTCATGATCAAGTTGTTCAAATATTTCTGATGCTGCGGCAAGACCTTTTTGAATAGTAATATTTACGTTAGATAATTGCCTTATTGGTTTTGCCATCAATCCTGCTGCAGTAAAAAATGCAACAAAAGTTTCTGCATCAAGAGAAATGCCTAATTGTGCCCCTAATGCAACATATGCTATAAGTGATAATGAAATAGATACAAGAATTTGAATAATTGGTGTCGCTAGATTACCAGTAGCTTCTAATTTAAGATTTTGTAATCTGTTTGAATCATTGGCTTGAGAAAATCTACTATTTTCATAGCTTTCTGCATTGAACGATTTAATTTCAACATGACCATCAACAGCTTCCGATGCAATATGAGTAACATCACCCATTGCTGTTTGTATTTTTTTAGCTAATTTTTTTAATCTTTTTCCAGCAACATAAACGATAAATGCAATTAATGGAGCTGTAATAACTAGTAAAAGTGTTAATTTATAATTTAGGTACAATAAATAACAAAATAATCCTATTAAAAGAAAACCTTCTCTAACTATAGTTTTGACAGCTGATGAAGTTGCTCCTGACACTTGAGTAGTGGTGAATGTTATTCTATTTATAAGTTGTCCAGATTGATTAAGGTCAAAATAGGATTTTGGTAGTATGTGCAGCTTCTTGAATAGTTCTAATCGAAGATCCCTAACTATTCCAAAGCCAACTCTAGACATAAAGTAATTTCCTACAAAAAATCCGATACCTCTAACAGCAGCAATGAGAATTAACGATAGTGCCAAAAATTCATGAATAGTTTCTGTTTCTTGATTTATATAGGAAATAATCTGTCTAATCCATTCAACTGCTGCAATATCTGCAGAGGCAAAAGCAATAAATCCAAATATACTTATTAAAAAAGACCATTTGTATCTAAATGTATAGCTTAAAAGTCTTTTAAGGTTACTCTGCTTCATTTTTCAATAGTCTGAATCTGTACTGTACTATGACCGTATTTATTTAATATATCCATTATTTCCATAACCCAAGAATGATTAGCATCTCCATCAGCACTTAATAAAACTTTTGAATTATCAAAATTAAAAATCATATCTGAGAGTATTTCTTTATCATTGATTGATATTATTTCATTATTAATAGATAACGTACCATCATTAAATATAATGATTTCATTATTATATTCGA
Source organism: uncultured SAR86 cluster bacterium (assembly GCA_902559885.1). Classification (GTDB taxonomy): domain Bacteria; phylum Pseudomonadota; class Gammaproteobacteria; order Magnimaribacterales; family D2472; genus CACEJU01. The sequence continues at coordinate 33,448 of CACEJU010000008.1, forward strand.
CAATATTTGCAGTAAATGATTCAGTTTCAGGTAATGATAGTTCTAAGAATTGCGAGTCTCCAACTTTTGAGGTTACTACAAAAAATATAACTAATAAAAAAACAATATCAATTAAAGGCGTGATCTCAATAGAAAAAGAATTATTAGCGTCTTTTACAAATTTCATATATTAATTTCATCAATAAACTCAGAAACTTCTGTTTGTAGATTGATTAGGTGATGTGTAATTCTTTGTTCAAAAAATTTATGAAATACTAAGCCAGGTACCGCAATCAATAAACCAAATGCAGTAGTTATTAGAGCTGAAGAAATCCCTGATGCTAATAAATCTGGATTTGCTCCAGATGTTTCAGTTAAACCAGTAAATGCTGTAATCATACCCATAACAGTCCCAAGCAAACCTATTAAAGGTGAGATTGTTGCCAATGTTCCAAGCATGGTTAGATTCCTTTCTAGGTTATGCTTAACCTCTGACACCTTCTCTTCTATTTTAGATTCTAAATTTTGTCTATTTAAATCTTTATATTTAATACAAGTCATTAACAACAAACCTAATGATGAAAGTTCAGCTATTTCAGCTCTTTGTTGATCAGATAACAAATTTTTATTATTTAAGTTAGTTATTTGATCTTTGAGACCGTTTGGAAGAACTAATCTATCTTGCAAAAACCATATTCGCTCTATACATATTGATACAATTAATACCGAGCAAGCTAACAATGGCCACATAAAAAAACCGCCTGCTTGTATAAACTCAATCATAATAAATTAAATCTCTGTTAATAATTTCATACTTTAAGTCCATCATTTTAATAAATTCTATATCATGAGATGAAGTAATTAGAGAAAATTTTAAATCTTTAGATAAATTAATCAAAAGCTCTTGAATACTCTTTGCATTAGATTCATCTAAATTACCAGTAGGTTCATCTAAAAAAAGAAAATTTGGTTTATTAACAATAGCTCTTACAATTGCTGCTCTTTGTTTTTCTCCACCTGATAATTTCCACGGTAAATGATGCAGTCTTTCTGACAAACCAACCTTTTCTAATAAATTAAATATTTCTTCATTATTAAACTTTTTATCAGATTTGTTGTATTGATTTGGAAGTAGGACATTTTCTAATATAGTCATATCTTCAAGTAAATGATGAAATTGATATACAAAACCAAAATTCTCTAAACGTAATTTTGATAATTCATCGTTTTTCATCTGATTAAATTTATTATCATTGAAGAAAATTTCACCACTTGATGGTTTATCTAATGAGGCAACAATTTGAAGAAATGTTGATTTACCTGATCCTGATTTACCGGTAATACCAATATTAGTACCCTGATTGATTTCTAAATTAATCTTACTAAATACCTCAAGGAATTCATTTCCGATCTTAAAAGTCTTAGATAAATTATTAATTACTAGCTTATTCATGACGAAGTATCTCAATAGGATTAAGTTGGGTTATCCTTTTTGCTGCAAGAAAAACAAAAATAATAGAGGCTAATAAAGCTGCTAATGATATTGAAATAACCTGATTTATTCTTATTTCATATGGAAAATAATTTATAAAATAACTATCGAGCAATGATCTGCTTATAAGTGACTCTATTACATCTATTAATGTTCCAAGATTTAAGATTATTAAAAACCCTAATATCAATCCAAGAAATATACCTATAAAGCTAATGATCATACCTTGATAAAAGAATATTCTTATAATATCAATATTATTAAAACCAATGGTCTTTAGAATCCCAACTTCTCTTTCTTTAGATTTTACTGTCATAACAACAGTGGATAATAATAATATCGAGGCTACAACAATTATTAAACTCAGCAATAAACCTATCAAGAACTTTTCTAACTTAATGGCCTGAAACAGAGTTCCATATGTTTTTTTCCATGTAGAAAAAGCAAAATTTTCAAGATCTATATCTAAATTAAATAGTGCTTCTCGTGTATATTCTTCGGCTAGTAATATATCTCTTGTTTTTAATCGTATAGATTGAGTTGAATCTTTTAAGCCTTTGACTTTTTGGCCAAATGAATGAGAGGTAAGAATTAAAGATTGGTCTAGTTCAGATTTAAGCTCATATATACCTACTATTTTTAATCGGAAACTCTTAGGTAATGAGCCAAAAATTGTAGATTTGATATCAGGAGTAGTTAGGATAATTTCATCACCTGGATAAACACCTAGGTACATTGCTAACCATGAACCAATAATAACTGTATTGGGCTCAAGTAAATTTTCGATAGACCCAACAGACATATATTCTGGAATAATTGTCATTTCTTTTTCATTTAAAACGTCAATAGCTGATAAGTTGACACCTCTGGATTGATTATTAGCAGAAATTATTCCTTGAGTTTGGATAAAAGGTGAGGCTTTTAATATATTTGAATCATTTTCAAGATCTCTTATCAATTCCTCATAATTTGTTATTGATGTTTCATTTAGTATTAGTGAATGAGGTATTACTCCAAGAATTCTATTCTTTAGCTCTCTCTCAAAACCATTCATAACAGATAAGGTTATGATCAAGCTAGCGATGCCAATTGTCATGCCTGAGATTGCTAAAATAGATGTAAATGAAAAAAGGCCTCCCTTAGGTGACCTTAAGTATTTATAACCTAATTTAAATGAAATATTTGACAAATTATTTTGCTATGCTTTTAAGTAATTTTTCAATATTACCTTTATATGGTGGCCTAATTCCTGCAAGAAGACCATCAAATCTCTCAGAAATATCTTTGTAGTATGTTCTTTCGTTTGAGAAATTCTTAAAGCCCTCAAAGGCATCATATCTTCCCTCTCCTGATGGACCAACCCCACCAAAAGGTAGATCAGTTTGTTGTAAATGACCAATAACATTATTGACGGTCACTCCTCCAGAAGAAGTTCTTTTTAATAAATAATTTTGCTCGTTTTTATCAGTACCAAAATAATATAAGCCCAATGGTTTGTCCTGAGAATTAATATGATTGGTTATTTCTGATAATTCGTTGTAGTTAACTATTGGTAATAAAGGTCCAAATATCTCTTGGTGCATAATATCCATATCCAGATTCACATTTAATACAAGTGTTGGTGGTATTTTATGATGTTCTTGATTTATAAAATTTTCATCAGATGGTTTTAGTTCAATAATTTTTGCACCTTTATTTCTTGCATCATCTAGTAAATGATTAAGTCTATCGTAGTGATTCTTGTTTATAATTGATGTGTAATCATTATTATTTAAAAGATCAGGGAAGAATTCATTTATTGCTTCTTTACATCCCTCTATAAAAGTTTCTTGAACTTCAGGTTTAACAAAAACATAATCAGGTGCTAGACATATCTGACCAGCATTTAATGTTTTACCAAACATAACTCTTTTTGCAGCAATTTTAACGTCAAAACCATTACCGATAATGACTGGAGATTTACCACCTAATTCTAATGTTACTGGTACAAGATTTTGAGCAGCTGATGCCATTACCATTTTTCCAACTCTACCACTTCCTGTATATAACAAATGATCGAAATTAAGCGTTGTGAAAACAGAGCCAACCTCTGGTCCTCCAAGAACAGTTGCAAACTCATGTTCATCAAAATTTTTGTCACATATATCTTTCATTAATTGAGCACATAAAGGAGTGAGCTCACTTGGTTTATGAATAACCTGATTGCCAGCAGCAAATATACTAGCAAGAGGTGCAAAGGTTAAATAAATTGGGAAATTCCATGGCGATATCATTCCAACACTACCTAAAGGCTCGTATTCAATATATGATTTGCCACCAGTAAGATTAAACGGAAAATTAGTTTTTCTATTCACTCTTTTAGTCCATTTTTTAAGATTTTTTATAGCATGATTAATTGCAGGAATAATTGTATAAACATCAGATGCCATGGATGCAGATTTAGACCTTACACCAAAATCTTCATTTAAGGCATCAACTATTTTGTACCTATTTTCAATTATCAAGTCTTTTAATCTGTTTAACCTATCAGCTCTAAGAGCAAGATCTGGAGGACCTTCTTTTTTAAAAAAACTCTTTTGATTTTCAAGTATTTTATTTAAATCATTGTATATTTCGTTATCCATAAATCTCTCCCTCTATTGTTTATGCCTTTCTATCTTTTTTATCTTTATTGTTAGATGCCCTTATCATATTTCTAATTTCATCCCAATTTTCATCGGTAAGTTTTGATAATCCAGAAAATGTTCCTCCACCTGTTAAATATTGTGCGCCATCAATTGCAATAGTTTGACCAGTCAAATAATTACAACCATCAGACATTAAAAATGATGCTAAATTTTGTAGTTCACTCATTTTTCCAACCCTGCCTAGAGGTATCGTACCTTCAGCCATACTATTATCTCCATCAGATTTTGGATTGAGCCTATCCCATGCCCCTTTTGTTGGAAATGGTCCAGGGGCAATAGCATTAACTCTTATTTTATATTTTCCCCATTCTGCTGCTAAAGATTGTGTCATAGCGTGAAGTCCTGTTTTAGACATTGCTGATGGAACTACATATGGTGATCCTGTCCAGACCCAAGTTGCTAAAATTGAAATAATAGATCCTGGATGGTTCAATTCAATCCATCTTTTTCCAACAGAATGAGTTACATAAAAAGTACCATGAAAAACTATGTTAGCAATAGCATCAAATCCTTTTGGTGATAGGTCTTTAGTTGGAGAAATAAAATTCCCTGCTGCATTATTTACCAACCCATCAAGTGGCTGATCTTGAAAAATTTCTTCAATATAGTTATCGACATCTGCAGATGCTCTTATGTCTAACGGTCTATACACAACTTCTGATCCATATTCTGATGTGATTTCATCCGCTGTATCTTTTAATACGTTTTCTCTCCTACCGCATATATAAATTTTTGCACCAAGTGAAGCAAAATGTGTAGCCATTTCTTTTCCAAGACCAGTTCCACCACCAGTAACCAGTATGGATTTATTTTTTAATAAATTATCCTTAAACATTCAATATTACCTCTTACTTACTATATCAGATAATGCTTGAACAAAACTATCAGAGGAATTCAGTGAAGGAACAAATTCAAGCTCCTCACCTCCCATCTCAAGAAACATTTCCTTATATTCAACACCAAGCTCAATGATTGTTTCTAAACAGTCAGCTGTAAAAGCCGGTGAAAAAATTAAAACTTTTTTGACATCATTTTTTGAAAAATCTTCAAGGACTTCATCAGTGAAAGGTGTTAACCATTTATTTGTTAATCTGGATTGAAATGATGTAACGATTTTATCTGATGATATTTCTAATTCATTAGCAAGCAACCTAGTCGTTTCATAACACGTAGCCTTATAACAAAATTTATTTTCATCTGTTATGGCAATCTCACAATTATGATCAGAACACATCGAATCAAAATATACATTATCAACATGAGAATTAGGTATGCCATGGTAACTGAATATAATTTTATCAAATGAATCTAAGTCAAACTTTTTAGCCTTCTCAGCCCAAGATTGTATAAATAATTTATTATCATAAAACTGATTAATGAAAGTTATTTTTGGAACTACCCAATACTTAGATATATATTTTTGAACTTCTTGAAAAACAGAACCTGTAGTAGCTGAAGCATAATGCGGAAACAAAGGTAAAATAATAATCTCATCTGGATTAGATTTCATGATTTTATCAATAACTTTTTTTAAGGATGGTTTTTGGTACCTCATAGCATAATAAACATCGTAATCAGATATATGATCTAGTTTATTAGCTAATTCTTTGGTGTGAAATAATAGAGGAGAACCATTCTCAGTCCATAGCTGTTTATAAAGTTTTGATGAGCCAAAAGATCTAAACGGGACAATAATAAAAGTAACAAGAAAAAATCTTAATAGAGGGTTTATATTTATTACCCTGCCATCTGTTAAAAACTCTCTTAAATACCTAAATACACTAAAGTATGTAGGTTTGTCTGGTGTACCTAAGTTAACTAGAAGTAATGCTTTTCTCATAACCTGATTTCTTAAAAATTGGATGACTAATAATGAATATGATACATAAAACACACAGCATAGAGCTAAAATAATACAAATAACTAGGATTAATTCCATAAATAGGCATTGCCACAAATGGAGTCATTAAATGGCCTATAGGTATGACTGATCCGAGATAACCTGCAGCTGAGCCTTGGTTTTCTGGTGATTGAGAGATTGAAAGGCTTGATGATATAGCTGGTCTAATCATTCCAATCCCTAAACCGTTCATTATGATTGATAAATAATAAATAGATATTTTATCTGAATAACCCATTGATATGTATGATAAAACCATCATTAATGAACCGTAAATCAGTAATTTATAATGAGGTAATGGAAATTGATCTGTGAATAGGTACTGGCTAACAATTGATGATATTGATAATAAAGTAAAAGTAATACTAACAATTATGGCAAGGTCATCTAGTGAGGAAAAAGAGTCATTTACATAAAAACCAATTGATTGGAATAAAGATGCATTACAAAAGCTCGTAATTGATGCTAAAAGTAAAAAAGGCCAAATCGTATCTGTAAGCCAGCTAATATTATTAATATTAGATTCTTTAGTTTTTTGAGGAATATTTTCAACATTTTTGTAAATTCCAATGGATGCGATGAGAGCAATTAAACTAAAAATATAAAAAGGAGCTTCATTTGATACTAATATGAGAAAACCTCCAATCAATGGACCTGAAACAGTCCCTATTAAAAAGCTTGATTCAAGTCTTGCAAATTTTACTGTTCGTTTGCTTTTAGATGTAGTGTCAGCAACATACGCAAAAGCAGCAGGCCTAGTAGCTGAACCTACTAGTCCATTAACCAGTCTTCCTAAAATGAGCATTGGAAATAAAAATGTGATATTTAATATATTTTTTTCAGCTAAAAATAAAGGTGTAATTAAAGCAATTAAAGAAAATGCGTATCCCAACAATCCTAATATAGCAATATTTCTTCTACCATATTTATCGCTGGCCCTTCCCCACATAGCGCTTGTTAAAGCCCATGCAACCGCTGAAAAAGCAAATATTAATGAAACTTGAAATTCAGATAAACCTAGATCTCTTGCCAGTGGCGGCACAAGAACAAAAACAAATGATTGACCTAAACCAACTGAAAATAAGCCAAACTTTAACCAGCTTGAGCCAGCGGATTTACTCATAGTTATATTTTCGAAATACCTATCAGATCTCTGATTTCACCTATAAATTCCTTAGCTTGAGGTCTAACTTTGTTTGCACCTTCATTTAATAAATCATTAATGATATGAGGTTTATCATTTAATTCATTATATTTATCTCTGATATGTTGAACTTCGTTATTAATTTTATTATATAAAAGATTTTTAGCATCACCCCAGCCTATACCATCTTCGTATTTCTCTTGCAGTGAACTAATCTCATCGCTTGTTGCAAATGCAGAATACAATGAAAAAACATTACAGCCATTGGAATCTTTCTTTTCACCAGGTTCTAAGGAATTTGTTACTATTTTCATAATAGATTTTTTTAAAGTTTTCTCATCGGATAGTAATGGAATTATATTTTTATATGATTTACTCATCTTTCTTCCATCCAATCCAGGTATAGTTTTAATGTCATCTCCAATAATAGCTTCAGGAAGATTGAATATTTTTTTATAGATATGATTGAACCTACCAGCTATATCTCTTGTCATTTCTATGTGTTGCAATTGATCAGCCCCGACAGGAACATGGGTGGCATTAAACATAAGAATATCAGCAGACATTAAAATAGGATAAGAGAACAAACCCATTGTAATACCCTTGTCTTCGTCTTTGCTCTCGTTTGTTGATACAGCTGCTTTATATGCATGTGATCTATTCATCAGACCTTTTGCTGTAACACAAGACAAAATCCAACTTAATTCTAATATTTCTGGAATATCTGATTGTCGATAAAAAAAAGATTTATCTATGTCTAATCCAGATGCTAACCATGAAATTGCAACAGATTTTACAGAATCATTAACCTCTGCTTTATTTGTATTTTTTATAATTGCGTGATAGTCAGCTAAAAAAAAGTATGATTCATCATTTTCAGCAGCTAATTTAAGAGCTGGTTTGATTGCGCCTAAATAATTACCTATATGAGGTGTACCTGTAGTTGTAATACCTGTTAGAATTCGCTTTTTCATTTAGTATAATTATAAACGTCATAAAGGAATTATTGTGGAAACTAATAAAGATTTATTTAAAGAATTAGATAAAGCAGAAAAACTATTTCAAGATGGGTCGATAAAGAATGCTCAAAAGCTTGTTAGATCCGTATTACATGAATCAAAGAAACTTAAAAAAGTCCCAAATAAGCTTAGACATAAATTAAATTTTTCACTTGCACAATCTAGATACTTTGATGATGTCTCAGCTTTTGCTGCTAACCCTAAAAGAAATGACCTAATAAATGAATTAAAAACTATTGCTGAAAAACCTAATGACAAGCCAAAGCATCAAGCAAATCTTATTCATGACATTCAATCAAAATGGCAACATCTTGACCATACATCAAAACCAGCATCAAGAGATCAATGGAACGAATTTAACAAGCTTACAAATATAGCATGGGAACCATGTAAAGATTTTTTTAATGAACTTAAGCAAATTAAAATTGAAAATGCGAATAAAAGAAAAGAAATTATTAATTCTATTGATATATATGCTTCAAACAATTCAAAAAAATGGCCTAATAACATAGAAATAATTAATTTTCTTAGAAATACATATGAAGAATGGCAAAAATTTGCTCCTGTATTAGATGAAGATTTTAAAAACCTTAAGCAAGAGTTTTTTAGAGCAAGAAAGCCTTTAAATGATCAAATTAAAAAACAAGATAAACATATAAAAGAATTAAAACTAGCTTTAATTGCAAAAGTAAAAGAACTTAACAATGAAGATAACGATGCCAACATTATTGCATTTAATAGTCTAAAGACTGAATGGTCAAAGATTGGAAGACTTCCAAGAAAAATAGAATCAAAACTATGGTCTGATTTTAATAATAATGCTGACAGATTTTTTACAGAAAAAAACAAAGAAATAGAAGATGCCAAAAATAAATTAAATGAAATATTAAATAATATTAATAACTCCGAAGTGTCCATAAATGATATTGAAAAAGCTCTAAATGATAATAAAAAATTATCTAAAACAGACGAATATAAATCTTTACAAAAAGAATTAAAAAATAAAATTGAGCATAAGAAGAAAATCTCTAAAACTAATAAACTTCTAGCTTATAAACAAATATTTGAATTAATAAGTAAACCTGATACAAATATAGATCTTAATAATTATCCAAAACCCATCAAGGATGCAATTGAAAGATCATACTTAAACTCAAAAAGTAACAAAAAGACTTTTCAAAAAGCATGTGTTCAAATGGAATTACTAGCTGGCAATGATTCATTAAAAAAGAATCTTGAGCTCAGAAATCAAATTCAGCTTGAATTGTTATCAAATAAATTTAATAGATCATCTTCTAATGAAAATTCTTTAGAATCTAACATATGCTTATTTATAGAGAGCTTTAGCTCAAAAGACTCTACCGCTGCAGACAAAACTACTTGGAATAGGATGATGGATTCTGCGGAAAGCCTAATCTGAATTAATTTGTAGTTTATTAATTATTTCTGAATGTCGTTTTTTATCTAAACTGTAAAAGAAAAAAATAAATATAGGAATAATTAACAATATTGGTCCCACTACGCCTTGAACAAAAAATAAAGAGTAAGTTTGTTCATTGGTTGGGCTCTCTGTTGAATAATCTATAAAAGACAATACAGCTCCAGCAGTTATACTACCTATTGCTGTATTTACTTTTTGAATAAATGATACAGATGAGTATAGTATGCCCTCTTGCCTTCTTCCGCTATTAAGCTCCACTTCATCAGCAATATCACCAATCATTGAGTCTCTGGTCATATTTCCCATTATTGAAAGTAGAGTTACAAAAAATAAAGGTAAGCATAAAAAAAATACTAATTCAGTAGATCCTTTATCGGGAGTTATACCAAGATTATATGAAATAAACGCAATTGGACTTGAAAATGCAACACCGAATATACATATCATTACAAAATTTCGTTTATCAAATATTTTTACAAGTCTAGGAGTTAGAGCAAATGCTAAGAATGCAGAAAAAAAATAAATAAATAAGAAAATAGTAATCTGCTTTCCTTTGAGTTCCCAAAAATCCGTATTTATAAATAATGTAAGGTTATTTAATAGCCCCCAACAGATTGATAACGAGAGATTCCCAAAGAAAAAAATCAGAAATGATTTATTAGTAAGAGCTATAAGTATCTCATTTAAAATATGATTTAATTGAGTTGTGCCTTTCCATGAGGATAAATTATTTACCTCATTCCTTGTTGATATAGTAGAAAAAATAATACTAACAGCCATAACGAAACCCCCAAGCAATGCTAAGTCAAAATATGCTTCTGGATTTAGTTGTCCTTGTGGATATTCAGGAGTGGATCTAAAAAAAACAAAATACGCAAAAAAAGCATTTGATATTCCTGCAGTCCATGCAAATAATTCACGCCATGAGAATAATTTTGTTCTTTCATGATAATCATTAGAAATTTCAGCACCAAAAGATCTATGCGGAACTTCAAATAGCGTTATTCCAATTCGAGTAAAAGTTGCACATAAAAACATCCACCAAAACAATTGATTTTGAGATAGCTCCCAGCTTTCTTGTGGTGAAAATAACAATATATAGAAAAAGGTAATAGGTATAAATGAAACCAACATATATGGATGCCTTCTTCCAAATCTTGTTTTTGTTCTATCTGAAATAGCACCCATTAAAGGATCAGTGATTGAATCAATTATTAATGCTAAAGCAATAGCACTAGATGCTAATAAAGGATCTAAACCAATAACTCTTGAATAAAAGAATAGAAGAAAAAATGTAAAGGCATCAGTTTTAATACCATTTGCAATAGCTCCAATAGAATAATTTATCTTAAATCTAGTTGTTAACATTACTATTAATTAAATGCTCGTATAGATCTTCTTTAAATTCATGGAAAACAGGCTCTTCAATTAAATGTTTCATACCTTTAACAATTATTAATTTACTATTAGGGATGTTTTTATGAGCAATGTATGCATTTTTAACTTTTATCATAGGATCTTTATCGCCGTGTATTATTAGAGTAGGTCTATTAATTTTTCTAACTTTCTTAATTCTGTCTCTTGTAGCTAATATTGCTGTTACTTGCCTACCAAAACCATTATCATCACCACCCCTTTTGATATTGGCTAAAAAAAATTCTGATACCTCTGTTTTTAAATAATCATAATCAAATATACTTAACTCAGAATAAATTCTTAATGCTCTTTCTAATTTTTCTTCAATAGTTGCATTTGGATTCATGCTTCTTTTAAGAACTAGTTTTCTGATAGTCATACTTGGACCATTAAGTGGGCTTGGTGTGAGTATTGTGGAAGCTAGTTGTGTATAGCTAATTACCCTTTCTGGAAATTTAGAAGTTATGATTTGCCCAATCATACCGCCCATTGAAATCCCTAAAACATGAGCTCTATCAATATCTAGGGCATTAAGTACAGATATTCCATCATCAGCCATATCATCTATTAAATATTCACTATTGATAGGAAGTCTTAAATAATATTTTAAATAATTTAAAAAAGTGAATGATTTATTATAAAAACGTGATGAAAGACCGACATCCCTATTATCGTATACGATTGGTCTAAATCCATTTTCAGTTAAGAATGAAAGTAAATGAGGAGGCCAAAAAGAAAGTTGGCCACCTAATCCTTGAACCAACAAGATAGGAATTCCGTCTATCGGCCCATAGTCTCTATAAAAAATTTTAACACCGTTATTATTTGCATAACTTTCATTAAAATTTTGTTTATATGTTGTCACTTTGTAAATGCTTTAATTCTCTTATCAATGTTATGTCTTAAAGATCCCCAAAATAACATAACATCAAAAGAATGAAGGTCACCAGTAAAGCTGCGCATTTTTCTCATCTTATCAATTAACTCACCTTTAGTTTCTAGTAAACCACTTTCATTATTAATTCTAGAGCTAAAATTTTGAACTTTAGTTTGACCAATTCTTTTTTTAGAGTTGGTATGTTCCATAATAGTTAAATCTGTAAATACATCATTATTTGATTTATTTATTATCGAACAATGGCTATCATCCTGATTAACCCATTTAGGGCTTGAGCTCCAATTAAATGGATTGGAGCCTATAATTTTTTGTGACATATTTTGAAAACTCCAACCATCAGGCGTCCAATGTGGTGTTTTTTCTCTAGTTCTTTTAAAACCCTCAACTACAGTTGACCATGAGATAATTGAGTGATTGTCTGATTCAGTTTTCGATGCTGATAGATTACTAAATAATTTTGGAAATGCTGCTTCTGGGATTATATAGCCAATTAAATAAGCATTAATAAACTGATCTATTAATTTGGAATTTATAATTCTATTATAAATTAACCTTTGGCCATGTAATGCGCCTTGGCTATGTCCATAGATAAAAAAAGGTTTGCCTTGATTAAAATTATCAATATAAAAATCAAATGCTGCTTCAACATCGCTATAAGCAACATCAAGAGCATCAGTACCATTGGTGTGGTTTGAAAAAAATGAATAATAAGTAGCCTGCCTATATTCAGGAGCATAAATATTACAAGATCCATTAAATACTGAGGCTTGATTAGCAAGCATAACCTCGCTTCTCTCATATGCTGATGATGCTTTATTTAAATTAAAATTCCATTTTTTTTCAAAAAACCCTGTTGGATGTATATAAAAAACATCTATATCACTATTATTAACTGATGAATATTCAGAAGAAGGAACTAAAAGTTCATACCCTTTAGTGTCTGGAAGAGCTAACCAATTATCTTTCAAATTATAATCTGGTGCTTGTGGAACATTATCTAATGTAAAATTATTTTCAGGTTTAACGAACTCTAAGAGTTTATATAAAGCTCTATCTGCCATTAGGAATTTTTATATATAGACTGTTTTGGTTTAGCAAAAACCCTTTTGACCATAGGAATAAAGAAATCTAAAGGTAAAGATTCATAATCTGGATCAAAACTATTTTGATCATATTTCTCACAAAACTCTTTACAGTCATCAAAATATTCATGATCCTTAAACTTATCGCGCATATTTTTATCAAGTCCTAAATAATGAAAAAAAATAATACCCTTGAAAGATTCCATGATGTTTTACAATCCAGTAATTTTTTTCAGATACAAAGGGTTGCAATAAGGTTGCTGCAAAATCGGCATGGTTGGATGGTGCTAAATTATCACCTATGTCATGAAGTAAAGCACAAACGACATACTCTTCATCTCTTCCATCATGATAGGCTCTGGTCGCCGTTTGTATTGAATGTGTAAGCCTATCTACTGCAAAACCACCATAATCATTACCCAGCATCATCAAATGATCTATTATTTTATTGGGTAGCTCAGATGCTTCGTTGATATTTGATTCAGCAACAATTGACCAATCTTCAGCAGTACCATGTTCCATGGCAGTAAATTTTGCTCTTTTTTCTGACATAGCTAAATTATAGCTTATATCTTTAGTGGTGCTAGTTTATTTGTTGCTGTTGCTGAGGCAATTAATTTGCCGTTTTGAAATAATTGAGCTTCCGTGAAAGCTATGCTTTTTCCAAATTGAATAATTTTACTTATGGCTTCAACTGGACCTGGTGCACAAGGCTTATAGAACTTAACATCAATATCTAAAGTCAAGCCCGTCATCTCACCTTTTGTTAAAAAAATAATATGCTGAGCCATTGATGTATCTAGCATTCCTGAAACAAAACCACCCTGCACTACAGTTCCAGCTGAATGAGTTAAATCTTCAGTTGGTTCAAAATAACAAGTATATGTTTTGTGAACCTCGTTATAGATAGCTTCTGTAAAACCAAATATCTTTAAAAATGGAGGTGCATGTTTTGGATTAAGTGGTATATCGCTCATATTAAATATCTATTGGCGGAAGAGGTGGGATTCGAACCCACGATACCCGCGAAGGTATGCTGGTTTTCAAGACCAGTGCATTCAACCGCTCTGCCACTCTTCCTGTAGCGAAGTATTATATATGAATTATAAAAATATGGGATGAGTTAATCTTTTTTATTTAATTCCTTGATATATTTATCATAATCCTCCCAATCATGAGGAGTACCTGCATTTAGTCCATCAATTTTATTTGCCCTTTTTATTGCTTTAGCTGATAGTTTACTAGGAGAATCTTTTAGAATTTTTTTAAAAAAGTTTTTAATTTTATTCTTCATTTATTAATATTAAATCATACTCTATAAGTAATTATGAATAAAAGAGACCTTGACGGATACAAATATTGTTTAGATAAGGCTAAATCTAATAAACATAAAAATTTTTATAATTATTTATCCATTTCAAAAAAAATATCAATTAAAAATAGAATTGATAAGAACCTTGATTTAAAAGAGTTTTTAATTAAAACAATCATTGGTCAACAAATATCAGTGTCAGCAGCAAAATCAATATGGGAAAATACCTATCCCATAATAAAAAAAAATAAATTTAATGAAAATGATCTAAAAAACTGTGGTGTATCTAATATGAAACAAAAATACATTATGAGTGTTAATGACTATTTAAATAATAATCCTCAGAACAAATCATCTCTTAAAAAATTATCTAAAGAAGAGTTAAATAAAATCTTTCTACCATTAAAAGGAATTGGGCCTTGGACAATAAATATAATGCAAATGTTCTATTTAGAAAATAAAGATATATGGTTACCGGGAGATCTAGGTATCCAAAAAAGTTTTAAATACTTTTTTGAAGATAATAATATGGATGAAATACAAAATTTATATAAACCATATAGAACATATTTCTG
>CACEJU010000009.1 GCA_902559885.1 uncultured SAR86 cluster bacterium
AACTTATATATCTGTTACAGCATTGTCAGCATATTCATAAAAATCAGATATCATTTGTTCTGAGGGTTTATAAATCCTTCTTCTTCTATCAGACTTTGAGGTTTCTTCGTCAATATAGCCTAATTGAACAGCCTGTTTTAATACTTGCAATCTTTTAATTCGTGAAGCGAATTTTTTAGGTACTAAAGAAATTGCGTATTCTTGAGAAATCTCATTTTCATTAAAATGCTCAAGCATAAAACTCATAAGAAAATAAAATCTATATGTGTCAGAAAAGAAAAAGGTTATTGAGTCGGGATTTTTAGTATTAACCATAGCCGTCGATAAAACCCTATCAATCAATAAAAGTGCCTTTTTTTTAGTTCTACTGCTTACATTTTCCATTTTAGTACCTATTTATTATTTAATTTACATTTCTATAATCTATATATAAAAACTATATATATTGTATATGCAATTCTCATGCCATATATGTGTCTTTTTTGTAAACTTATTGTGCTTAAAAATGGTGCAACTATGCTGAATTAAATGTTTATGCAAGAATTATGTGCGTCTATAAAGAGTCATAGTCAAATCTTTGAATATGATTTTTTCTAGAATTTACAAAAACTTTTCTTATATCAGATTCATTTGATTTTCTTATAGCTGATTTAAATCTCTCCGATTCTAAATTTAAATTAAAATCCATATCAAAGTCAGCCAAATCTTTATATGTTCTTTTAATAGGGTTATTTTTTTTAAATTGCTGAATTATATTTTTAGCAGACGCTTTATCATCTACCAAATTAAAATCATCAATTAATTTACTTATAAGCATCAAGGTTGCATTGTTTTTACCTTGAATGCTGTGCCCTGCTATGTGAGGTGATGCTATGAATGATGATTCTAAGATTTCCATATCAATAATTGGTTCGCCTTCCCAAACATCACAGATATATTTTATTTCTGGATTTTTTTTAAGTAAATCTTCTTGGATCACACCACCTCTAGATGTATTAATAATGAATTCGATATTACTTTTTTCAAGTAAATCAGGTTTTAAAAATTTGTTAGTTGGGTATTTATTGTTGTAAGTAAGCGGTACATGAAAAGTTATAATCTCACATTCATATATTTCATTTATATCAGTTAAGAAACTTTCATTCAAATATGGATCATAAGCGCAATTTCTTATCTGTAAATGATCTAAAATATTTTTAACTTTTTTACCTACATTCCCATAACCAACAATTCCAACTTTCTTCTCAATTCCAGAATGATTTTTAATCTTATGCAAAGCACTCATAACATAATGCGCAACAGAACTGGAATTAGCACCGCTCGCAAAGAAATAATCAATTTTGGATTTATCTAATAAGTCTAAATTGACATGATCTTTGCCTGATGTTGCTGAATATATTTTTTTAATATTTGTATTAAGCACTAGATCCTTATCTACATTGGTCACAGACCTTATTAAAATAATGTCTGCTTTTTTAAGATTTTTATTTTTAAAATCATCTGAGTTAATGAGAATAAAGTTAATATCTCTTCTAAATTTAATTTTTTTAATTAAATCTGATATCCCTTGAATTTGATTATCAATAACAATATTCATATAAAGAACTTAATTTTTTTTAGTTGGTGAGATTAAGCTTTTGATCCAGGAAAAAAGAGAATTGCCACCTAAAGAATATCTATCAAGAGCATCAAATTCTTCAGCAAGTTTTTTTGGGTCCTTAAAAAAATCAGCTCTTGTAACAAAATCTTTTTCATTTAATTCTTTGACTTTTTTTGCGGGATTGCCTGCGTATACTGTATTTCTTGGAACATCCTTTGTAACCACTGCGCCTGCTCCAATAATGCTATTATCCTCAATAGTTACACCTTTGCATATTATTGCACTATCACCTATCCATACATTGTTACCAATCTTTACCTCTTTTGGATTTCCAACAGGCTTGGATCTATCATAAATACCATGCCAGTCTGTGTCAGATATATAAGCTCCGTGTGCAATCATTACTGAATCACCAATGCTTATTTTTTTTGCAGCCATTATTCTAACGCCGGGAGTAATTAAAGAGTATTTACCAATTTCAATTTCTCCTTTCCAGCCTCCGACGCTCCATGATGTAAATTGAAGATAAGCATCTTTTGCACCTATTAATGTAGGATGATCATCAATTGAAATATTCTCTCCGAATACTTTAATATATTGAGGTTTAAAATATGCTCCCCCTTTTCCAAGCCTTTCAAATTGAGGAGATAAAAATTGATTAACGTATAATCCAACAATCCTTTTCGTAATTTTTTTTAACCAGTAAGGCCTGTTATCCTTTCTAATAATATTCTCCAATAACAACTAACAATATATATGATAAAGTAGCGAAAAAAAATTATACATATATAAATTGTTAAAACGTTATTTTAAAGAAATAAAGACCTTATCAAAAATTGGAATTCCTATTTTTGGAACTCAAATGTCATATATGTTAATGGGCACCACAGATACAATTATTGCTGGAAGAGCAAGTTCATTAGATTTGGCAGGTTTAGGTCAGGGAACAATAATATCTAATACAATTTTCTTTCTTTTTTGTGGCGTAATTTTTTCAGTTACGCCTATAGTGGCTCAATTGAATGGCGCAAAAAGATATGTAGAAATTGGTAAAAAATTACGTGAAATCCTTTGGATAGCTGGCTTATTAGGATTTATTTTAATGATAGTTCTCATAAATATTAATCCTGTTATCAATACTATTTATGATTTTTTAAATTTGGATATTGATAAAGAGTTACAAACAATAGCTACTGATTATTTGAGGGTTGTTGCTCCGGGAATAGCATTCTTGACTATCTTTTCATGCTTGAGATGTTACAGCGAAGGCATGGCATTAACACTTCCAGTTTTTATAATTTCAGTCTCTGCGATGTTAATAAATATTCCTTTAGATATAATTTTTGTATATGGCCTATTTGGCGCTCCTAAACTAGGAGGTGTTGGTTGCGGAATAGCAACTTCAATAGTTACTTTCTCTGCAATGATTGTAATGGCCTGCTATATTGCTTTTTCAAAGAAGTATTCTAAAACTAAGCCTTTTTCTGAATTTACTCCTCCATCATTAGAAACATTTAAAGAGGTTTTTAAATTAGGCTTCCCTATTGGTTTTGGAATATTTATTGAATTAAGTATGTTTTCTGGTGCCGGTTTGATTATTGCAGTATTAGGGCCTACGATTCTTGCTAGTCATTTGATAGCTATTAATATTGCAAGCTTATTTTTTGTAGTACCGCTATCAATTGGTTTAGCATCAGCTACTAGGGTTGGTAATTTGGTAGGTGAAGAAAAGCCTTCTGATGCAAAATTTGCTAGCTTTGCAGCTGTATATTTTTGTTTAATAACAGCATTAATCAATATGGTGGTCATATTAGCTTTTAAAACACAGCTAGTAGGACTTTATAATAATGAAGAAATTGTTATAGCAACTGCATCTGCTTTGCTTATATTTGCTGCAATATTTCAAATACCAGATGGAATACAAATGGGTGCGCTTGGAAGTTTAAGGGGTTATAAGGATACTTTTATTCCTATGATATTGTTATTGATTTCTTATTGGATATTTGCACTTCCAACTGGCTATTATCTTTCTGTTGGCTCAACAGATACATTAGGCGCATCAGGAATGTGGATAGCTATGATATTAGGATTGTGTATATTTGCAGTACTTTCAATTATAAGACTTAGACATATTAATAATAGATTTATAAATTAAATTTTATTTAATTTTAGCTAAGAACTTCTTCTACTTTTTTTCCAATATCAACCAAGCTGTCAGCAATCTCAACACCGCACTCTTTTAATTTTGCTATTTTGTCAGCCGCTGTTCCTTTACCACCAGCAATAATTGCACCTGCATGCCCCATTCTTTTGCCTGGAGGAGCTGTTTGACCAGCAATATATGAGATAACAGGTTTTGTTACATTATTTTTAATATATTCTGCAGCCTCTTCCTCAGCTGATCCACCTATCTCACCAACCATAACAATAGCTTTAGTTTGATCATCAGCTTCAAAAAGTTTTAATATATCAATAAATGAAGAACCAGGAATTGGATCTCCTCCAATACCTACACAGCTACTTTGACCCATACCGAGATCAGTAGTTTGTTTTACTGCTTCATAAGTAAGCGTTCCAGATCTAGATATAATGCCAATCGAACCTGGTTTATGGATGCTTCCAGGCATGATACCAAGTTTAGCCTCACCTGGAGTAATAACACCTGGGCAATTTGGACCAATCAGTGTGATGCCTAACTGATCTATCTTTTCCTTAACTACAAGCATATCAAGAGTTGGAACTCCCTCAGTTATGCATATTATTAATTCAATTCCTGCATCAGCTGCTTCTAAAATTGAATCTTTACAAAATGGTGCTGGTACAAAGATAAGGGCTGCATTAGGTTGCACTTTTTTCATTGCCTCATGAACTGTATCAAAAACTGGTAACCCTAGATGAGTTTGGCCACCTTTACCAGGAGTAACACCTCCAACGATGTTTGTACCATATTCAATCGCCTGTTCTGAATGAAGAGTTGCTTGAGATCCAGTAAAGCCTTGTACCAATACTCTTGTGGAATTGTTAACTAATATACTCATTTTGAAAGCTCCACTGCTGCCTTAGCTGCATCTGCTAAGTTATTAATACTTTTTATTTCAATACCTGAGTTTTGTAAAATATCTGATCCTATATCAGCATTATTTCCTTCTAATCTAACAACAACAGGTATTTCTACTCCAACCTCATTAATTGCGGCAATAATCCCCTCAGCAATAAGATCGCACCTTACAATACCTCCAAAAATATTAACAAGAACTACTTTAACATCCTTATCATCTAGAATAATTTTAAATGCTTTTGCAACTCTTTCTTGTGTTGCTGTTCCACCAACATCTAGGAAGTTAGCTGGATTTCCACCAAAATGTTTTATTGTGTCCATAGTTCCCATAGCAAGACCAGCGCCATTAACCATACAACCAATATTTCCATCAAGGGATACATAACTTAAATCATTCTTTGATGCCTCATATTCTCTAGGATCTTCTTGAGATGGATCATGCATATCTTGAATTTCTTTTTGTCTGAATAAAGCATTTGAATCTATGTTTATTTTTGCATCCAAGCAATGCAAATTACCTCCAGAGGTTATAACTAAAGGGTTTATTTCTAATAAAGAAAGATCTTTTTCAATAAATAAATTAACCAAGCCATTAAACATTTTAGAAAATTGTTTAGTTTGATCAGGATTAAGCTCTAAGACCTTAGAAATCTTTCTAGCCTTGAATCCTATAGGACCACACAAAGGGTCAATTTCTTCATAAATGATTTTTTCTGGCATTTTTTCTGCAACTTCTTCTATATTTACACCGCCTTCACTTGATCCAATAAAGGTAATCTTTCTAGAGCCTCTATCAATAACTGCGCTTAAATATAATTCTTTATCAATATCAGTACATTCTTCAATTAATATAGAGCTAACCAATTGTCCTTTTGCATCTGTTTGATATGTTACAAGTCTTTTGCCAAGCCAGTTTTGTGCAAATTCTTTTGCCTCGTCTGGATTATTAACTAATTTAACACCTCCAGATTTTCCTCTTCCACCTGCATGAACCTGTGCTTTTACAACCCATTTAGATCCACCAATTTCTCTGCATGCTTTATGAGCATCATTCGAATCAGTAATAACTATGCCTTTAGAAACCGGCAATCCATATTCCTTAAACAAGGCTTTGCCTTGGTATTCATGTAAATTCATTATTTTTTATTGCCTATATGTATAGCTTGATTATTAACAGATAATGCAGCCTCATGAAGAGCTTCTGAAACTGTTGGATGACTGAAAATTGTTAATCCAAGATCTTCTGAACTAGCTCCAAATTCCATTGAAATTAATGCTTGTTGAACAATTTCTGCCGCTGAGGGCCCAAAAACATGAACTCCGAGAATAGTATCTGTTTTTTTATCAGAAATAACCTTAACAAAACCTGTAGCCTGATCTACTGCAAGGGCTCTTCCGCTAGCAGCAAAAGGAAATTTACCCGTCTTATAATCTATACCTTCTTCTTTTAATTCAGATTCATTCTTTCCAACCCAAGCTATTTCAGGATGAGTATATATAACAGAAGGTACAAGTGCATAATTCATTTCTGCAAACTTACCAGCAATTCTCTCAGCAACCATTACACCTTCCTCACTACCTTTGTGAGCAAGCATTGGGCCTCTAACAACATCACCAATTGCCCAAATATTACTTACCCCAGTTTGGCAAAACTCATCAACCTCTATAAATCCTTTTTGATCAATATTTATTTCAAGAGATTCATCGAAAATACCCTCAGAATTTGGCTTTCTTCCAACTGCAACAATTAGCTTATCAAAAGATTCAGAGACATCTTCATCATTTTTTAAAAATGTAACCTCAACACCTTTTTTAGTAACTTTAGATGCGGTTAACATAGAACCAAGCTCAATATTTAAACCTTGTTTTTTAAACTCTTTTAAAGAATCTCTTGAGATATCTTTATCTGCCATAAACAAAAAGTCATCCATTGCTTCAATTACAGTAACCTCAGATCCTAAACGAGACCAAACACTTCCTAGCTCAAGGCCAATAACACCTCCACCAATTACTCCAAGCTTTTCTGGAACTTCTTCAAACTCAAGAGCTCCAGTACTATCAACAATTAGTTTGTTATCAAATTTTGCGGATGGTATTTCAATAGGTGAGGAGCCTGTTGCAATAATAACGTTCTTTGTTTCAACAATCTCCTCTTCACCTTTAGCATTTGTTATTAAAACTTTTGTGGGTTCAATAATTTTAGCCATACCCTCTATTGGTGTGACCTTATTTGTAGTTAATAAGCCTGTGATTCCTCCTGTTAATTGAGAAACAATCTTATTTTTTCTATCCATCATCTTTTTTAAATTAAGATTTAAATTAGGAATATCAATCCCATGAACTTCTAAATGTTTTTTTGCATCATGATATCGATGAGATGAATCTAAAAGAGATTTCGATGGTATACACCCAACATTTAAACAAGTGCCTCCGTAAACCGCCTTACCTGAGTCATTTACTTCTTTTTCTACACAAGCTGTTTTTAGTCCTAATTGTGATGCTTTTATTGCTGCTACATAACCAGCTGGGCCACCACCAATTACAAGTACGTCATACATAATCTATCCTATAAATTTAATAATAATCTCTCTGGAGACTCTAACTGTTCTTTAATTGATACCAAAAATGATACAGCCTCTTTTCCATCTAAAAGCCTATGGTCATAACTCATTGCAAGATACATCATTGGTCTAATAACAACCTCACCCTCTATTGCAACAGGCCTATCTTGAATAGCATGCATTCCTAAAATAGCTGTCTGTGGCGCATTCAAGATTGGTGTTGATAGTAAAGAACCAAAAATTCCACCATTTGAGATTGTAAAAGTACCCCCCTGCATATCTTCAATAGCAAGCTTCCCATCTCTAGCTTTTAATGAATATTCTAAAATTGATTTTTCAATTTCTGGTAAAGATTTTGAGTCTGCATCTTTAATAACTGGGACAACAAGACCTCTCTCTGTTGAGACTGCAACTCCTATATCTTGAAAGCCGTGATACACGATATCTTGGCCATCAATCGAAGCATTAACAATAGGGAATTTCCTTAAAGCTTGAACTGCTGCTATAACGAAAAAGCCCATAAATCCTAGTTTAACTCCATGCTCTTTTTCAAATTCCTGACCATATTTCTTTCTTAATTCTTTAATTGGTAGCATATCAACCTCATTAAAGGTTGTAAGCATAGCTGTTTCTTGTTTTACGCTAACTAGGCGCTTGGCTATTGTTGATCTTAATCGTGACATTGGAACTCTTTTTTCCTGTCTGCCAGATTTAACAGATAACGTATTTGAATCAGTATTTTTATTAGAAACCTCTTGATCAAGATGATTAATAACATCTGCCTTGGTTACTCTATTACCTTTTCCACTCGATTTTATGTTTTCAACATCTAGTTCTTTTTCTTTGATAATTTTTTTTGCAGCTGGTGCAATTTTTTTATCAGCTTTGATTTCAGAGACTTTTTCGAGAATTGGTTGAGTTTCTTCTGCAACTTCATTAGAACTATCTTCTATTAATTCAGCTTTATCTGTATCAACAGTCTCATCTGAGAACTCACCAATCTTTTCAGCGCTTTGAACAACATCTCCTTCAGCTTTTATAATTTTAGTGAGAATTCCATTAGATGGGGCTACAACCTCAAGCACAACTTTATCAGTTTCAATCTCTGCAATTACTTCATCCTGTGTTACTGCATCACCCTCATTTTTAAGCCATGTTGCAATTGTTCCATCTGCCACTGATTCTGGAAAAGTTGGTGATTTAATATCTATACTCATTTAAATGCTTTCCTAATAAGCTCTTCTTGTTGTTTTAGATGTACTTTCATTAAACCAACTGCTGGTGCTGCTGCTGGAGGTCTACTTACCATCTCTATTTCTTTTGCATTACCCTCAAATCTATCAAGGACCCTTTGAATTCTATGTCTATGACTAAACCAAGCTCCTTGGTTTGCCGGCTCCTCTTGGCACCATATTATATCTTCATAATTAGGATATTTTGATAATATTTCTTCTAAATTATCATATGGAAAAGGATATAACTGCTCAATCCTAATTAATGCAACATCTTCCCTGTTTGAGGATTGCTTTTCCTCCATAAGATCATAAAAAACTTTACCTGAACAAAGTATAATTTTTTTAACTTTTTTGTGTTTTGAATCAGGGTCATCAAGAACACACTCATAAGACCCATTACAAAGATCTTCAATCGATGAAACTGCATTTGGATTTCTTAATAAACTTTTAGGTGAAATTACAACTAAAGGTGTTCTTAAATTTCTTATTGCTTGCCTTCTCATTAAATGAAATATTTGAGCAGGTGTGCTTGGTACACAAACTTGAATATTTTCAGATGCACATAACTGTAAAAATCTTTCAATCCTTGCGCTTGAATGTTCTGGTCCTTGGCCTTCAAAGCCATGCGGTAAAAGCATTACTAGGCCTGACAACCTTTCCCATTTATGTTGAGCTGAAACAATAAACTGATCTATAACAACTTGTGCTCCATTAGCAAAATCTCCAAACTGAGCTTCCCATATTACTAATCCTGAGGGCCAAGTGGCTGAATAACCATATTCAAAACCTAAAACTGCTTCTTCAGATAATAAAGAGTCATAGATATCAAATCTATTTTTATTTTCTGAGGCTATAGATGATAAAGATATATAGTCTTCTCCTGATTTAGCATCAAAAACACATGCATGCCTATGAGAAAAAGTTCCACGTCTCACATCTTGTCCTGTTAATCTAATTGGATAACCCTCTGATAAAAGACTTGCATATGACATCATCTCAGCAAAACCCCAATTAATAGGCATTTCACCTTTTAACATTTGCTCTCTTTCAACAAATATTTTTTTTGCCTGGTTACCTAAATTAAAGCCTGCTGGAACATTACATAAACTTGTTCCAATTTTTTTCATGGATTTAGAATTAAAAGTTGTGTCAACTTTATCCCACCATAAGTTGTCTAAATATGGCTCCCAATCAAACCAAAGCTCATTATTGGATTTATTAGCAAGGTTTTTTGCAACAGTTGTGTCGCCTTCTAAAGAATCTCTATAATTTTTTTTAAGATTTGTTGCGAACTCTTTTGTCATAATTCCAGACTTAATTAAAACATCTTCATATTGAGAAACTACGCTAGGATGCTGTTTAATTTTTTGATACATCAAAGGTTGTGTAGCAGATGGATCATCAGCTTCATTGTGACCTCTTCTTCTGTAACAAAATAAATCTAGAACTATATCTTTATTAAACTTAGATCTATATTTGCAAGCGACTTTTACGGCATGGATAACCATTTCAGGATCATCTCCATTAACATGTATTATAGGAGCTTGTATTATCTTTGCTACATCCGTCGAATAGTCTGTTGAGCGTGCATCTGAAGCATGACTTGTAGTGAATCCTATCTGATTATTTACAACTATATGAATTGTACCTCCAACACCGAATCCTCTAGTTTGAGACATTTGAAGAGACTCCATAACGACGCCTTGACCTGAAAAAGCAGCATCACCATGAACCAATACTGGTACAACTTTTTTCCTTTCATTGTCATTCAATCTATCTTGTCTTGCTCTTACAGACCCCATTACTACTGGATCAACAATTTCTAGATGAGATGGGTTATTGTTTAATGAAACATGAACTTCACCACCTTTCGTTATCAAGTTAGATGAAAATCCAAGATGATATTTTACATCGCCGGTATTAGCACCAGATAATTCACTTTTCTCATCAAATGCTGAAAATAGTTCTGAAGGGAGCTTTCCTAAAACATTTACTAGTAAATTTAATCTTCCTCTATGTGCCATACCAAAACATATTTGATTAGCCCCAAGCTCACCACAGTTTTGTATGACTGCATCAACTAATGGCACCAACGCTTCTGCACCGTCAATTCCAAATCTTTTCATGCCTGGGTATCTCGCTGTAAGGTATTTTGCTAAGCCTTCAGCTGAACTTAATCTTTCATAAATGTGAATTTTTTCATCATCAGTCAATTCATATCCACCAAGTTTTGATTCAAAAATCTTCTGAAACCAACTACGCTCGTCACGGTTCATAATATGATTAAATTCAATGCCCACATTTCCACAATATATCTTCTTCAATGAATTTAAAATTTCTCTTAAGGTTGCTCTTTCTTTACCAATATCTAAAGAGTCTGTATAGAAATCTGTATCAAGATCCTGCTCGGAAAGATTATGATATTCAAGCGTTAAATCTTCAGCATTTGGTCTATGCATCATGCTCAAAGGATCAAGGTTTGCATTAAGATGGCCTCTATTTCTGTAGGCCTGAATCAACCTAACTACTTTTGCTTGTTTTTGATCGTAAGATAAATCTTTTGTTGAAGAAGATCCGTTTCTTGGTAAGTTTTTAAATTCTTCAACTACTTGTTTATGTGATATTTCATTACCATTAGCTGGACCACTTAGAGAATCAAAGATATTTACCCATTCTTCTGGCAATTTAGAGGGATCACTTAAATATTGCTCAAATAAATCTTCAAGATAGGCTGAGTGTCCTATCGATAAATGTGAACTCCCCCAAAGCTCATCAAGTGTATTTTTCATTTTTATCTAGAATTTATTACCCATCAGATACTATTATATTTTTTTTCTTCTTTAATAGCATGTCTTTTATTTCACCAATTGCTTCATTTGGGTTTAACCCTTTAGGGCAAACACTTACACAGTTCATTATTCCATGACATCTATAAACACTAAATGGATCTGATAAGTCATCGAGCCTTTCTGCTGTTTTTAAATCCCTTGAATCTGCAAGAAATCTGTATGCTTGAAGCAAAGCAGCAGGTCCTACAAATTTATCTGGATTCCACCAAAATGAAGGGCAGCTTGTTGAACAACATGCGCAAAGTATACACTCATAAAACCCATCTAATTTATTTCTATCTTCAGGTGACTGAAGTCTTTCTTGGAGAGGTGCTTCAGTGTCATTTTGTAAAAAAGGTTTAATTTTTTCATACTGAGCATAAAACTCTGTCATGTCTACAACCAAATCTCTAATTACAGGCAAACCAGGTAAAGGCCTAAGTTCAATCTTATTTTTTTTAATTACTGACGATAAAGGTGTAATACATGCTAGGCCATTCTTTCCGTTTATATTCATACCATCGGACCCGCATACACCTTCTCTACATGAACGTCTGTACGATATAGATTCATCCTCTTCTTTAAGCATATTTAATAAGTCTAAGACCATAATATCCTTCTTAGGCTTATCTAAAGAATATGACATCATATATGGAAATCTGTCTTTTTCAGGATTATATCTATACAAATTTACTTCAATTTTTTGCATTAATAACTCCTGACAGCAGGCGGGAATGCGTCTACTTCTTTGGGCTCAAAATTAACACTGCGTTTCGATAACTCTTTTGTTTGTGGGTCGTATATTGAATGGCATAACCAATTCTCATCGTCCCTATCAGGAAAATCCTCTCTTGCGTGGGCTCCTCTACTTTCAGTTCTTTCAGAGGCTGCAATTGCAGTAGCTTCTGCAACTTCTAATAAGTTTTGGAGCTCTAATGCTTCAACTCTTGAAGTGTTAAATGCCTTACTGTTATCTTTAATAGATAGGTTTTCAACTTTTTCTCTTATTTCTTTAAGTTGTTCTACACCTTTAGTCATATAGTCGCCTCTTCTAAAGACTCCAAAATAATTTTGCATGCATTCTTGCAACTCTCTTTTAACTTTTGCAGTTTCAAATTCTGTAGATGAATTATTTAATTTATTTAATCTCAATAATGCTTCGTCTATATCCTCATCAGATGAAGAATTTACACCTCCGCCTGATTTAAGTTCAGATTGAATATGCATACCCGCAGCTCTTCCAAAAACTACTAAATCTAATAATGAATTTCCTCCAAGCCTATTTGCTCCATGTACTGAAACACATGCCGCCTCTCCTACTGAGAATAATCCATCAATTACATGATCATTGTCGTCTTTAGTTATAAACGCTTGTCCGTTAATGTTGGTTGGTGTGCCACCCATCATATAATGGCATGTTGGCACAACAGGAATGGGTTCATATATTGGATCAACATGTGCAAATGTTCTTGAAAGTTCGCAGATACCAGGTAATTTTGAATTTAGAACATCTGGTCCTAAATGATCTAACTTAAGAAATACGTGATCTTTATTTTCACCACATCCTCTACCTTCAAGAATTTCAAGCACCATAGACCTCGCAACAACATCTCTTCCTGCTAAATCTTTAACATTAGGGGCATATCTTTCCATAAATCTCTCACCATCAGCATTTATAAGATAGCCACCTTCTCCTCTACAACCCTCAGTAACCAATGATCCAGCTCCATATATACCAGTCGGATGGAATTGCCACATCTCCATATCTTGCGCAGGAAATCCAGCCCTTAGAGCCATCCCCAATCCATCGCCTGTATTTATAAGGGCATTAGTTGTCGAAGCATATATTCTTCCAGCTCCTCCAGTAGCAAGAACTGTTGCTTGAGCTTTCAAATAAGCAACGTCACCACTTTCAATGGAAAAAGCTATAACGCCGGTTACTTGATTTTTAGCATTTTTTACCAAATCAACTGCAAACCATTCATTTAAAAAATTTGAACCTTCCTTGACGTTATTTTGATATAAAGTATGAAGCAATGCATGTCCTGTTCTATCTGCTGCTGCACAAGTTCTGGCAGCTTGACCACCTTTACCAAAATCTTTTGATTGACCTCCAAATGGCCTCTGATAAATCCTTCCATTTTCAAATCTAGAAAAAGGTAGCCCCATATGTTCAAGCTCAAAAACTGCTTTTGGTCCCTCAGAACACATATACTCTATAGCATCTTGGTCACCGATATAATCTGCACCTTTTACTGTGTCATACATGTGCCATTGCCAATTATCATTAGGGTCAGCACTTTGAATTGCACAAGTTATACCTCCTTGTGCTGATACTGTATGTGACCTAGTTGGAAATACTTTAGAGACAACTGCGGTTTTTAAGCCTGATTTTGCAAGCTCTAATGATGTTCGCATTCCAGAACCACCTCCGCCAATAATTAAAGCGTCAAACTCTATTGTTTGTATATTTTTTGAGTTAAGTATTTCTGACATATTATTGATAAAACTTATAACTAATTATAATAAAAATTTATGTTTAACTCCATATTAAATAAATAATAGATATTGAACAAAATAAACCCAGAAGAACAAAAAAAGCTTGGTATATTTTTCTTAAAGAATCTGCAATATTAGCAAATGAGGAGTAAAGACCTAATGTTCTTGGAGTTAAGTAGTCAGTTCCTACTGTCCACAATCCAATAAAACCATGAACTAGAACAATAATAAAAAATATGGATGTAAGAACTCTCGTTTCAAAAGATAAAAAAAATAGAGTCCAATCAAAATAAGAAATATTATTATTATTTACGAAAAATAATGCTATATAGATAATATAAACAAGAAGAAACAATGAACTTATTCTCTGAAAAAGCCATAGCCTTGAACCAATCATTTGAGGTACACCCCTATTGAAAATAGGAAAATGATCAAAGAAGTCAATATAACAACAAAAGAAGATAAACGAGCAGCTTGAAGGTTTTCACCAATATGCAGATCCATAATAAGGTGTCTTACACCAGTAAGTATATGGTATAGCAAAATATTAAAACTAATAATAATTAGAAGCCCAAAAAAAATATCATCTGATATTCTCTGGGCTAAGAAATCAAATGATGATTTATCTTTAGTTGAATTGGCAACAAGATATAAACTTAATGGAAGTGTAATAAAAAAATTGTACATTCCTGCAAGCCTATGGGTTATTGAAACTATAGCCGTAATAGGCAAATTAATTTTAAATAAATTTATAAAAGTGGGTCTTGTTTGCATTTTCTATAAGTCTACTTATGACTTGGTTGGTGAAGATTATACATTAGATTCAATTAGATTTTTATTTAAGTAAATCAGAATATCTAACTTTTTGACTTCTTAATAAATTTTTTAAGTCTTTGTCTTTTTTTGACCTGTCTACCAGTAAGTTTATTTTTCTTTCCTTCATATGGATTTTCTGATTTTCTGAAAATTAATCTTAATTGAACACCGCTTAAATTTAGGGACTTCTTAAAAGAGTTTTCAAGATAACGTTTAAAGTTCTGAGGTATTTTTTTATCTTGGCTTGCATGAATTATAAATGTAGTTGGGAGTGTGCCTGCAAAATGAAGATACCTAATTTTTATAACTTTTCCATTAACTGATGGTGGTGCCTTATCATTAATAATATTTTTTAGAACTTTATTTAATCGGGATGTTGTATATTTTTTCTGAGATCTTGCTATTAAATCATCTAATGTTTTTAATAGCTTATTAAGACCTCTGCCCTTGTCTGCCGATATCTCAATTTTTGTTAATTCTGAAATATATTTTGATTGATATTTTTTTGAGTCTTTAAATTCAATTATCTGACTTTTTGATAGTAAATCAGTTTTATTAAAGGCTAGTAATATTGGTTTGCCTGTTTCTGAGAGCAGGTTTATCAACTTTAAATCTTGATCAACTAAGCCCTCAGTTATATCGCATAGCAACAAAATAATATCAGCTTCATTTGCAGCATGTATTGCCCTAATATATGAAAAATACTCTACCTTGGTGCTTTGTTTGTATTTTTTTCTAATTCCTGCAGTATCAATAAAAATGTAATCTTTTTCATTCTTTTTAAAAGGTATTTGAACAGAATCAATTGTGGTGCCAGCAACTTCAGAGACAATCATTCTTTCTTCTTTTACAAACTTATTAATTAAAGTAGATTTACCAGCATTTGGTCTTCCTAGCACAGCAATTTTAGAACCCTCTAGCTCTTTATTGGTTGAATCAGGAATAGAATCTTTAAGAATTTTTTTTAAATCATTTAAATTTGTAGAGTGCTCTGCACTTATTTCATATATATTTTGTAACCCTCTTTTTTGAAGGTCTGATTTAATTGAGCTGTCAGATTTTCTATCAATTTTATTCAATACGGGGATAAATAATTTATCTAGCTTGCGTAATTTTTGAAGGATATTAATATCTTCATTCGTTAATTCATCTGATGAGTCCAAAATAAATAATATTAAATTAGCCTCCTCTGCAGCAAACCATGCTTGTTCTGAAATCTTATCAGTAAATATTGATTCACTTGTATCAATTCCACCTGTATCTACAATTAATGATGAAATATTACCAATTTTTAAATAGCCATAATTTCTATCTTTTGTAAGACCAGAAAAATCTGAAACTATTGCATCCCTAGTATTTGTGAGTTTATTAAATAGAGTGGATTTGCCAACATTTGGCCTTCCAAGTATTGCAATTGAAGTAAACATTATTAGTAATCATATATTAAATACTTAACGAAAATAATTGTAAATTCTCGTCTACTACATAAAAACCATCGCTTCTTGAAACTATGTTTTCAATTGGGTGTCTGGATACTTTTTTTCTGCCAATTGTTTTTCCACTAAGTGGGTCAAGTGCATGGACATAACCCTGATCATCACCAAAAATAATATTACCTTTAAAGTTTACTCCATTTGATAGATTTCTATTTTTATACTCATTAGAGCTCCATGATGCTAAAAGAGTATTAGTAGAAAAACTTTTTATAGAGGAATCATCTTGAATTAGAACCATCATGCCTCTAATAATTAATGGCGAATAAAAAGATGATGATTCGGCTGTCCATACCGATCTCTTTTGAGCAATATCAAAAATATTGATATTTCCTTGATAGTTATTTGCGTAAACTAATCTTCCATCAACTACTGGAGGAGAGTCAGCATCAATTAAATTTTCTAATTCTGTAGTTCCCTCAGTATAAGAAATAGCTCCGTCCCATAAAGTAAAACCAGTATCTAGCTGGAAAACTCCTAATCTACCATTGTCAAATGTTGCAAAAACCTGATCTTCATAAATTATTGGTTCACTGCTCCCTCTAACAGTTAAAGTTGGATTTTGAGACCTATAAGACCAAACAAGCTCACCAGTTGTTTTGTTAAGACCAACTAATTCACCAGCTGATGTTTTAACAATTACATATCTGGCACTAATTGCTGCAGGTGCTAAAACTTCATTTTTAACATTTATTGTCCAATTGACATCACCATTTTGCTGATTAAGACAAATTATATTTCCATCAATATCTGCAACAACAACAACGCCAAAACCAGCAGCTGTTCCAGAAGAAAGATTATTTAACTTAACATCCCACTCGGAAGATCCACTATCATTTAAAGAACTTATTTTGCCACTAGAATCACTAAAGAAAATTTTTCCTGACGAAAATGCTGGCTTGAAATCGCCTATGTTATCTTCATTTTTAAATTTGCTTACCCAGGCAATATTTATATCAATTTCATTCTTAAACTCTTTTAATTCAGCTGGCTTAGTTGGATCATCTTCAACATCATCAGATTTCCAAAATCTTGGATCAGGTATGCTTGAACAAGATGCAATTATTAAAGCAAGAATTAAGTATCTTTTTTTTGATATCATTATTTTAAGTTAGCTATTTTCATTCTGACCAACCTTTGGCCAACTTCATTATTTTCATCAGCATACATTTCAGCAGCAGATAAATATTGTGCTCTAGATTCTGAGGTATTTCCTTGTTTTAGATAGATATCTCCCATGAGCTCAGTCACAAATGCATCCTGAGATGAATTAGGTAAGCTGGTCAATATACTGATTGCATTGTCATACTCAGCTTGATCTATATTTATTCTTGCAATATTAATTGAAGCAATTTTATGTAAAAGTTTATTGCCCCTTGGACCAGCAGTTAGATCTTTAAGTCTTAAAAGTTGATTTAACGAAGTATCCGCATTACCTTGCTCAAACTCTTTTGTTGAATCTTGCAATAAAGCTAATTTTGCATAACCTGTATCTTCGTAATCATTTAAAAGCTCATTTAAATACTCATCTGATTTTTCTATATTGTCATTTAAAACATTAAGGTTCCAGTTGTAATATAACTTAGAAGCTTCCTCAATTTTATTTGCTTTAGCTTGAGAGCTAATAAAAATAAATGCCAAGACCAATAAAAAAATTATTATTATTACACCAATAATATATTTATATTTGTCTAAAAAATTAGTAACTGCATTGTTTTCTTCTGTCATTTTTTGCCTATAAATTTTTATAAATTTTAATTAATTCATCATATGAGACATTTTTTTGTTCATTTGATTCATTTTTAAGATCTTTAATTAAAATTTTATTATTTTTTAACTCTTCTTCCCCAATAATAAAAGCCATTTGAGATTTACATTTATTTGCTCTTCTTAGTTCAGCTTTTAAACTAGAGCAGTGTAAATGTGTTTCCAAGATAACGTTCTCATTCAATGACCTTAATTCGTGTGCCATTTTATATGCTTTAGTGTGATCAACACCAGCTAAAATTATAAAAGATGCTCTATTTTTTTCATCGGTTTCAATATTAGATATTTCAGAAATCCTCTCTAAGCCAATTGCCATGCCAATTGAGTTCATAATCTTGCCACCAAGTTGAGAAGATAAATTGTCATATCTGCCTCCGCCAAGAAACGAGCTTTGAGCTCCGAGATCATTTGATATTGCTTCAAAAACAAAACCATTGTAATAATCAAGACCTCTAACTAATGTAGGATCAATTTCAATTTCAACATTTTGAAATGAAGCTTTAATATGGTTTAAAAGATCTATAGAGCTCTTAGGCAGAAAATCAGTAAGTAAAGGAGCATTTCTTAAAACCTTTTGTAAATCTTTGTTTTTTGTATCTAACAATCTTAATGGATTAGATTCAAGTCTATCTATATCAATCTCATCTAAAGAAGACTTATATGGTTCAAAATAATTTTTTATTGCTTCTGCAAATTCTGCTTTAGTTGATTCATTTCCAAGATGATTTATCTTTATTACAGAATTTTTTATATTTAGCTTTTCTATTATTAAACAAACGATAGAGATTAACTCTAATTCAGCTAGCCCTTCCTCATAGCCCAAATACTCAATTCCAGCTTGATTGAATTGCCTATATCTTCCTTTTTGAGGTCGCTCATATCTCCACATTGGCCCCATATACCAGAATTTATTTGAATAGCTTTCAAGATTATTTTCAACAATATGTCTAATAACACCTGCAGTACCCTCAGGTCTTAAGGTAATACTTCTATCATTTTTATCATTAAAAGAATAAAGCTCTTTATTAACAATATCACTGAAATCACCTACAGATCTTTGAAATAAAGAGGTTCTTTCAAGTGCTGGGGTTCTTATTTCATTTATGTTAAACGTCTTAAAAATTTCTTTAAGTGAATTTTCTACATGAAAAAGCTTTGCTGCAACATTATCTTTTTCAGATTTTTCTGAATAATCAGCCATACCAGTTAGTGATCTGATTTTATCCATTAGTACTCCTTGCGATAATATTCTTATCATTTTTCATGCTTATTTGATTTCTAACCTCATCTTCTAACATGTTAACAAGATCTGCATTTTTAATCTTTTTAGATGGAGATCCATTAACATAAAGAAGGTTTGCAGGCGTTGCTCCAGTTAGACCTACATCAGCTGCTTTGCTTTCACCAGGTCCATTTACATAACATCCGATAATTGCAACCTCAATATCATCTGAAATATCCTCTAATCTTGATTCAAGCTCATTTACAACCTCTATAACATTAAAATTTTGTCTTGAGCAACTTGGGCAGGCTACAATTTTTACTCCCCTACTTCTAATGTTTAAGCTCTTAAGAATATCCCAGCCAACCTTTACTTCATCAACAGGATCTGAAGCTAAAGATATTCTGATAGTATCTCCTATACCTTCAGATAGAAGCATACCAATACCTATAGAAGACTTTACTGTTCCAGATCTATAACTTCCAGCTTCAGTAATACCTAAATGAAGTGGCTGATTAATTAGCTTTGATATTTTTCTGTATGCTTCAACAGTCATTTCAATATTAGATGCCTTTAGACTTAATTTGTAATCATTAAAATTAAATTTATCTAAGATTTCTACATGTCTTAATGCTGATTCAACTAAAGC
This sequence comes from uncultured SAR86 cluster bacterium, assembly GCA_902559885.1. GTDB lineage: Bacteria > Pseudomonadota > Gammaproteobacteria > Magnimaribacterales > D2472 > CACEJU01. The sequence continues at coordinate 19,729 of CACEJU010000009.1, forward strand.
ATCCGCATTGGGTTCTCCATATTTTTTTTGTAAATCTTTCTCTAATGAACCTGCATTCACACCGACCCTAATTGGAATACCGTTATCTTTAGCGGCATTTATAACTTCAATAATCTTTTCTTCTTTCCCTATATTTCCAGGATTTATTCTTAAACAATCAGCAGTATCTGCTACCTCTAAGGCTAACTTATAGTCAAAATGTATATCAGCCACTAAAGGTACATTTACTTGAGGTTTTATTTTTTTAAAAGATGCAGCAGCATCTTTTGTTGGAACTGAGACCCTTACTATGTCTGCACCAGCAGCTTCAAGTTCGTTTATCTGATTGATAGTAGATGATGAATCTTCAGTATTTGTATTAGTCATAGATTGGATGCTAATAGGATTATTACCACCTACCAGAACATCGCCGACACTAACTACATTAGTTTTATTTCTATTTATCCAGTTTTTCATCTAATTACTATAAATTATATTAAATTTTATATGATTTGCTTATGCTTTATTAATTTCTTGCCTTTTGTGGCTTTATTTAGGTTACCTACTAATTGACCACATGCGCCATCAATTAGATCACCTCTTGTTCTTCTAACGGTTGCTATAAAACCTTTTTTCATTAAAAAACTTTTAAATGCATTTATGTCTTGGTCACTAGAACGCTCATAATCACACCCATCAAATGGGTTAAAAGGTATTAAGTTTATCTTACAGTTTAGGTGGTTTAATATTTTTGAAAGCTCTTTTGCGTGTTCCAACGAATCATTCACTTCTTTGATGAGTATATATTCAATAGTAATATTTTTTTTGTTAGTAAAGCTTTTTAAATAAGTTTTGCAACTTGAGATTAGTTCTTTAAGTGGGTATTTATTATTAATTGGTACAATTTCATTTCTTAAATCATCATTTGGAGCATGAAGGGAAATAGCCAGTGAGACATCTATATCATTTGGTAAATTTAAAATTTGAGGAACGATTCCAGACGTACTGATAGTTATCCTCTTTCTTGATAATCCATATGCATTCTGATCTTTCATGATCTGAGCACTCTCAACTACATTTTCATAATTCAATAGAGGCTCACCCATACCCATAAAAACAACATTTGTAATTTTGCGTTTATTCGTAGAAAAATTATTTGCTAACCATAGTTGGCCAATTATTTCACTAGAAGTTAGATTTGAATCAAAACCTTGAGCCCCTGTTGCACAGAATGTGCATTGTAGTGCACATCCAGCTTGAGATGATATGCATAATGTATTCCTGTTCTCCTCAGGAATTACAACCATTTCTACAATAGATCCAGAATTTAATTTTATAGCAAATTTCTCTGTTCCATCTTTTGAGAGACTTGACTCTAAAATTTTGGGTGTTTCTATGGACGCTATTTCTTTAAGCTGTTCTCTCAGTGGTATATTAAAATCAGTCATCTCATCAAAATTAAGACACCCTCTTTGATGAACCCATTTAAGAAATTGATTAGCTCTAAAAGACGGCTGATCAATATTATGAAAAAAATCTACTAGGGATTCATGACTTAGCCCTAGTAGATTTATTTTATTATTCAAAACTTATACTAAATTATCTTCAGGAAAAAAATAATTTATTTCTCTTGCTGCACTTTCTGGCGAATCTGACCCATGAACAGCATTTGCATCTATGCTATTTGCATAATCAGCCCTTATTGTTCCTGGGGCAGCTTGTTTTGGATCAGTATTTCCCATCAATTCTCTATTTAAAGAGATAGCATTTTCACCCTCTAAAACTTGAACAAAGACTGGTCCGGAAGTCATAAACTTTTTTAAATCTTCAAAGAAGGGTCTACCCTCATGTTCTGCATAGAAGCCTGATGCCAACTCATCATTTAAATGTATTAGTTTTGCTGCAACTAATTTGAGTCCATTTGACTCAAACCTTGATATGATTTCCCCAATTACATTTTTTTTAACTGCATCTGGTTTAATTATTGATAAAGTTCTTTGTACTGACATATTAATACCCTTAAAAAATAATGCGTATTATATGTGAGTTAAACAGATTCTTCTATCCATTGCATTTGAATTGCTTCAAGTATTTTTTCATTAGATTTATTAGGATCTCCAATGAAATTTTCTAGCTCACAAATTTTTGTGTGCAGGTCAGGAAAACTTATCCACTGTGGGTCAATCTCTGGATATTGTTCACTAAGCTCTATTGCAATATCAAATACATCTAGCCAATCTAATTGCTCCATACTAATGATTCTCTGATACTTGATTTATATTGTACTTCGGAAGTTCAATCTCCAAATCTTCACTATTTAGCTTTGCTTGGCAGCTAAGTCTAGAAGTTTGCTCTAAACCCCAAGCTTTATCTAGCAAATCTTCCTCTGTTTCAGATGCCTCTTCTAAAGATTCAAAGCCTTTTCTAACAATCACATGACAGGTTGTACATGCACAGGACATTTCACAAGCATGTTCAATTCTTATGTTATTTCTCAATGCAGCTTCACATATAGTTTCATCATCATTTACTTCGATAATTGCACCATCAGGGCAGATTTCTTCATGTGGATAAATTTTAACTTTTGGCATTATATTAAAGTTATAGGGTAAAACTTTCGCCGCATCCGCAAATAGCTTTAGCATTTGGATTTTTGAATCTAATACCTTTATTTAGACCATCATTTACATAGTCTAAATGGCTTCCTTTTAAAATCTTAAAACTTTCGGCTGATATGTAAAATCTACAATTCCCTTCAACTATTTCAATATCATCAGAATTTATAGAATCAACATACTCAAAAAAATATTCATAACCTGAACACCCTGCTATTTTTGTACCAATTCTAATACCAGTTGAATTTTTATTTTGGTTTAACATATTTACAAAATGCGCTATAGCATCTGTTGAGAAAGATATGCTTGATGGGTTGTATGCTTGCATATTGGTTACTGCTTAGATTCAAAGTCTTCTATTGCTTGTTTAATTGAATCCTCAGCTAAAACAGAGCAATGAATTTTTATTGGCGGCAATTCTAATGCTTTTGCAATCTCAATATTTTTTATTTCTTTAGCCTCTTCAAGCGTCTTTCCTATTAACATCTCAACCAACTCACTTGATGACGCAATCGCAGACCCGCAACCATAAGTTTTAAATTTTACATCTTTAATAATATGTGTATTTCCCTTTTGTTCACATTTAATTTGCAATTTCATAACATCGCCACAGGCAGGAGCTCCAACCATGCCAGTACCAACATTGAGCTCTTTAGGATCAAATCTGCCAACCTTAAAAGCTTGAGGGTTGTTTAATGTATCCTCAAATTTATCAACTACTTTTTTGCTATATGCCATTTTTATACCTCTTTTAGTGCATTTTCCATTCAACCGAATCAAGATCAATACCATCTAGATGCATTTCCCATAATGGTGATAGCTCTCGTAACCTCTCAACAACATTTTTAAGTGTGTTTAATGTACTAAGCACTTCTGACTCACTTGTAAATCTTCCAAATGAAAAACGTATTGAGCTATGAGCTAATTCATCTTTTCTGCCAAGAGCCCTTAAAACATAAGATGGCTCTAAACTTGCAGAAGTACATGCAGATCCAGAGGAAACAGCTACATCTTTTAAGCCCATTATTAACGATTCTCCTTCAATAAAATTAAAGCTCACATTAAGAATATTTGGGACTTTATTTTCAATATCTCCATTTAAATATACATGTTCAATTGAATCTAATTCTTTTAAAAACATATCATGTAGTTTTTGTATTTTTTTTAAATCGTCATCCATCTCTAACTTTGCTATTCGAAATGCTTCGCCCATTCCAACAATTTGATGAGTTGGAAGCGTACCAGATCTCATACCTCTTTCATGACCACCACCATGAATAAGTGCTTCGATCCTTACTCTTGGTTTTCTTCTTACATAAAGAGCTCCAATACCTTTTGGGCCATAAGTTTTATGAGCCGAGAAAGACATTAAATCAATTTTCATATTAGCAAGATCTATTTTTGTTTTACCTGTGCTTTGGGCAGCATCTACATGAAAAAATATATTTTTGGATCTAGTTATCTCTCCAATATCTTCAATATTATTAACAGTGCCTAACTCATTATTAATATGCATAATGCTTACAAGAATGGTTGAGTCTTTAATAGCATCATCAACCATTTTAGGCGTGATAATCCCACCTTCATTCGGCTCAAGATATGTAACTTCAAAGCCCTCACGCTCTAGCTGTCTACATGGGTCTAGAACGGCTTTATGCTCAATTTTTGATGTTATGATGTGATTGCCCTTTGATTTATAAAATCTAGCAATTCCCTTTACTGCTAAGTTATCAGCTTCAGTCGCACCAGAAGTCCAGACAATTTCTCTTGGATCACAGTTAACTAAATTTGCTACATGAGAACGAGCTTCTTCCACCGCTTCGTCAGCTCTCCAACCATATTTATGTGATCTTGATGCAGGGTTGCCAAAATCACCAGTTGGGGTTAAAAATTGACACATCTTATCTGCAACTCTTGGATCAACAGGTGTTGTTGATGCGTAATCAAGATAAACTATTTTATTATTATCACTCATTATTAATAAATCTCTGTAACTTGTATATGTGGACTTGGTTTGGCTTTTGCAAGATTTAAAATACTTATTTTACTTAAATAATTATCAACTAAGATGTTTAAATCTTGCCATAAATTATGTGAATTACATTTAAGGCCCTCATTGCATGAAGATTTGCCTTTGCAAGAAGTAGCGTCAAGGCTCTCATCAACTGCATTCATAATCTCTTTTACACTTATTGAAGATGGATCTTTGTCAAACATATAACCACCTGATCTTCCACGTATGCTTTTAACAATGCCAGCCATTCGAAGTTTTCTAAATAACTGTTCTAAGTAATTGATATCAATATTTTGAGATTCTGATATTTCGCTTAGCGATACTGGGCCTGATTCAGATAGCAGTGTAAGCTCAGAAAGAGCATTAATTGCATATTTGCTTTTAGTGGTTAATCTCATGCATGAATTATAAATACCCGACTATTTTAGTCAAGTTTTATATTCATACCTAATCTATGTGCTACCTGGTGATATGACTCTACAACGTCTCCAAGATCCTGTCTAAATCTGTCTTTATCCATCTTTTCCATTGTTTCATGATCCCAAAGCCTGCATCCATCTGGAGTAAACTCATCTGCTAAAACAATATCACCATTTTCATGAAGACCAAATTCCACCTTGAAATCCACTAATATTAAGCCAGAATTTATAAAGAGCTCTTTAAGAATATCATTAACTTTATACGTAAAGTTTTTCATTGAATTTATCTGTTCTTTATTAGCCCAACCAAAAGCAATAATATGCTCATCGTTGATTAATGGATCACCAAGATCATCATCTTTTAAAAAAAATTCAAATAAAGGGTGCTCAAATACCAAACCATCTTCAGTTCCAAGCCTTCGACAAATTGAGCCTGATGCCGTATTTCTTATCACGCACTCAATTGGAAACATTTTAAGCTTATGAACCAAGGATTCATTATTATTAATAACTTTTATTAAATGAGTTTTGATGCCCTTTTCTTCAAGATGATTCATGATAAAAGCATTAAATTGATTATTTACTGAACCCTTTCCTAGAAGAGCGGCTGTTTTCTTTCCATCGAACGCAGAGGTATCATCCCTGAAATTCATAACCAAGTATTCTGGGTTTTCTGTTGTATATAAAGACTTTGCTTTTCCTGATGTTATTTCTTTTATTTTATCCATTAGCTTAGTGACTCGTTAATTTTTGATAGTAAATTTTCTGCTTCTTCAATTTTATCATTTTTTGAAAAAACACGAACATATGTTTTGTTATTTTTTTCTTTAATTTCTACTCTAAACTCAGCTGATTTATTTAGATCGATGCTATCAGAACTTGGCTGACGATTGAAGCCTAAAAAAGAAAAAATTCCTGAATCTTCCTCTGCGTTATATGAGACATAAAAAATTCCATTATTTCTATCCAAATCAACTGTATTTATCTCAGATGTTTTAAGAGCTCTACTCACTGCAGACCATGCTCTATCAAAGCTTAAACTAAGCTCAATTACTGTTCTATTATCCTCAGTAAAGATCTTGGTTTTCTTTCGCTCATTCAGGTTTTGAGCAGCTAATGATGTCCCAGAAAAGTCAGAAACAGATTCAGCAAAAAAATTAACAATGTTTTCTAGTTCATTTTGTATTAAGTCAGAATTTTGATTAATGCTTGTACTATCTTTCGATATTTGCTGAAGGAAGATTTCTGTAGAGGCTTCTTTTATGCCGTGTTCAATGCGCATTTCAAAATATGTATTCTGATCATAATCAATAAGAATTTTGCCTTGAACTGGATCAGCCTTAGTGACATTATAAATTGAAGTATCCCAATAACTTCTAGAAATTGGCCATGCAGTAGATGGAAGCGTTTCAATATATATCCACATTAAATTACCTAGCCTTCTGAGCTGAACTGAGCTGCTGCCATCAGATGCAAAAATTTGCCTTGGTTTTGGCACATCTTGGTTGTTGTCAATGGTGATATTTGAAGCAGGATAATGATCTTCGAATGATGGGGAGTCTATACCATCAGGCATCAAGATCTGTTCTTCTATCTCCTCTTGAAGAAAGTCATATTTAGTATCAGGATATAAACCATCTGGCCCACTGAGCCATGCACATGAACTTAATATAATCGGTGTGGCAATAATTAATTTAACTTTCATAAGATACCTAATTTTAACATTTCGCTTAATATATCCTCATGATATTTTTCATCAAGAGTGGTCAATGGAAGCCTTATAATATCCGAAATCAATTTCTTTTTGTACATCATCCATTTAACTGGTATTGGATTAGATTGGACAAATAACATCTCATAAAGTTCTTTATAAACGTAATTCAAATCTTTTGCATTGGACCAATCTTCATCAAAAGCTAATTCACATATCTTTGAAATAGATCTTGGAATTATATTTGCAGCGACAGAGATAACCCCACTTGAGCCGAGGGTTAAAGAATTATAAAAAGTTGGGTCATCGCCTGAGTATATTGAAAAAGTTTCATGCTTTTTAGAAATTTCAATTAATTCATTTATTCGTTTTGTTTCATCAACCGCCTCTTTAATTCCAACAATATTTGGTATTTTCGCTAATACATCTACTGAAGCAGGAATCAGGTCACAGGCAGTCCTTGTTGGAACATTATATAAAATCTGAGGCATATCAATTTCAGATGCAATTTTTTCATAATGCTTAATAAGTCCTGCTTGGGTTGGTTTATTGTAATAAGGTGTTACTAACAAAGAATAATCTGCGCCTAATACTTGAGACTCTCTGGTTAGATCAACTGCTTCTTGTGTAGAGTTTGCTCCAGTGCCTGCAATAATAGGAATTTTTCCAGATGCATATTCTACTGTTTTTTTTATTACCTCAAGATGCTCTTCAATGCTTAATGTAGCTGACTCACCTGTCGTGCCCACAGAAACGATGCCATTTGTTCCCTCATCAATATGCCATTGAACAAGGCTTTCAAGTGAATCATAGTCAACCTCTCCAGACTCATGGAATGGAGTAACTAAAGCAACTAAACTTCCCTTTAAAACTTGCATCTTTGTTCAAATAAGTAAAAATAGGACTATACACTAATTTTATAAAAAAACTTAAAAAGGATCGATTAGAAATGAGTAAAAATCTAGAAGGAAAAAAGTCTCCTAATTTTTCTGGAGAATGTACCAGTGAAACTAAATTCAAACTTTCAGAATTAAATAAAAACTTAGTTTTATATTTCTATCCAAAAGATAGCACGCCTGGTTGCACTACAGAGAGCCAAGATTTTAGAGATTTGTATAAGAAATTTTTAAAACATGATACTGAGATTATTGGGGTTTCAAGAGATTCTTTAAAATCCCATGAGAATTTTAAATCAAAACAAAGCCTTCCCTTTGAGCTCTTATCAGACCCAGATGAAAAAGTATGTAAAGCATTTGATGTTATTAAACTAAAGTCTATGTACGGAAGAGAATATTTAGGAGTGGATAGATCAACTTTCTTAATTAATAAAGATAAAAAAATTGTTAAAGAATGGAGAGGTGTGAAAGTCAAAGGTCATGCTGATGAGGTTTTAGACGCTGTAATAAATCTACTTTAAGATTCAAACTGCGAGGGCCATGCATTCCATACAGCTTTTATAAAGGTTGCAATTGGTATTGCAAAAAATACTCCCCAAAATCCAAACATATTCCCAAATATAAATACTGCCAAAATTATTACAACAGGATGAAGCTTCACAGCTGATGAAAAAATTATTGGTACCAATAAGTTTCCATCGATAAATTGAAGTATGAGATATAAGCCCATTAAGATACCAAATTCAATCGACATACCAAATTGAAGAAATCCAACGATAGCAATTGGTATTGTCACTAAAAACGCTCCAATGTAGGGTATTAAAACTGAAAAACCAACAAGAACTGCAAGTAATGCGGTATATTTCAATCCAAATATTGTAAAAATTAAAGCAGACGCAACTGCAACTATTACAATTTCTAGAGCCTTACCTCTAACATAGTTGCTTAACTGAACATCCATTTCAATCCATACCTTTGAAAGCATTTCAGTTTTTCCGGGAATGGCTTTAACTAATCCATCTAAAATTTCTTTTCTATCAAAAAGAAAAAAATAAACTAATATTGGAAACAATATAATGTAAATTAATATTTCAATTGTACTTTGTATACCTGATAAAGAACCCTGAACAATATTTTGTGTAATAGAGGTTAACTCTGAGCTAAATGACTCAAAGAAAGAGGAAATCTGATCAGAAGAAATTAAATCAGGATAAGATGCTGGTATAGAAACAATAAAATCAACCAAACCATTAATTAATCTAGGGGCATCTTGGATAAATAATTGAAGCTGTTGCGATAAAATAGGTATTAAAATAACCAATATAAGAATCCCAGTTATTAAAAAAAGCATATATGTTATTAATAAAGCTTGGAATTCACTTAAATTATATTTCTGAATATTCTTTTGAAGTCCTACTAAAAGGTAGGCTGTTACAGCACTAATTATAAAGACCGATAAGACAGAACCAAACAAACTTGCAAAAACCAAGATAGAGATAATTAAAAACGAAAAAACAATTGTTTCTTCATTACTAAAAATCCTTTTTAAAAAATTATTTATTTGTTCAAGCATCTTTTATAAAAACTTTTTATCAATTATTGTGTCTATATCTATTAATATAACGACATATTAATCTAAAATTATTCTGAATGTTAGTTTTTAAAAAAATATATAAAAACATCGATTTTGCTAAATATATACTTTTAGCCGTTATTTTTTTAATAAGTTTAACAACTATTGCTGATGAAAAACCAAAAATAGAGCTCCCTGAGCTAGGTGATAGAGTGTCAGGAGCTGTCTCTGAGTATCAAGAGCAACTGATAGGCAACCAATTTCTTACACAAGTATATGCTCAAGCACCTCTAGTAACCGACCCATTAACATTTGAATATACAGAACTCCTTATATATAAATTATCAGAAACAAGTAATGTAAAAAATAGAGATTTCAAAGTCCTTATTATTGATGATAATTCGCTAAATGCATTTGCTGCTCCTGGTGGTATTATTGGGGTTAATAGAGGATTATTTCTTTATGCTGAGACAGAGGGTCAATTTGCATCAGTAATGACGCATGAGCTTGCTCATTTAAGCCAAAGACATTTTGCTAGGAATGTTCTCAGATCAAAAGATACAAGCCTAGCTTCAGCACTAGTTATGATCTCAAGTATTGCAGTTGCTTTAATAAGTAATAATCCAAATGCGATTGCTGCAGGCCCAGCCCTTCTTCAGCAACAATCTTTAAGATATAGCAGACTCTTTGAAAAAGAGGCAGATAGAGTCGGTTTCCAAAATTTAATTAATGCAGGCTATAAACCATCTAGCATGGGAGAAATGTTTGAAATCATGAATGACATTAGGAGGCTTTCTGGAGAGTTACCACCTGAGTTTCTTTTAACACACCCGATAACATCATCGAGAGTAAGTGATGCATTTTCTTCAGCAGACCAATACCCTGATCTTGAAAATCAAAAAAGCGATTCTCTTGATTATTCATTAATAAGAGCAAGATTAATGGTTCAAGCAGAACAAATCCCTCAAAATTCAATTAGATATTTTGAAGCTGAAAACATAAAAAATATGAATAATGATATGGCTTTATATGGTTTAAGCCTTGCTCAAAAAAAAATAGGTGCTTTTGATAAATCACTTAATAATATAAATAAACTTATCTCTAAATATCCAAAAAACTTAATATTAAATACTACAAAAGCAGAAATTCTTTTTGAGTCAAATAATATAAGTGCAGCATTAAATTTAACTGATACTTTTTTAGATATTTCTCCAAGAAACTATCCTCTTAGTCTCTTAAAAGCAAATATACTTTCATCAAATAATAGACACATTGAATCTGAAGAAATAATAAGAGATCTTTTGCTTAAAAAAAATGATGATCCAAATTTATGGCTTTTGTTATCGGAAATTCAAAGAGATGGAAAAAATATAGTTGGTTTTTATCAAAGCAAAGCAGAATATTTCATTTTGCTTGGTCAATACGAAGAAGCTATAAGCCAGTTAGAGTTTGCGTTAAAGTTAACAAAAAATAATTTTCAAGCTAACGAAAGAATTCTAACAAAAATTATTGATACACAGAAAAAACTAAATAAATCTAGAGGTCTTTGAAAGTATTTCTTAAGAATATTAGTCTTGCTACATAGGTATGAATAAATGCTAATGGGATTGCAACAATTGGTAGATATGTAACTGAAATAAATATCACCTTGCCTATTCCCATAAATATACTCCCAGATAAATCTCCAAACCTCGTTATAAAAGTATCTATAAAAACAGTTGATTTATATCTATCTCCTTTCCTAAGCTGGCTATATGCGATTTCTCTTGCTGGCTTATTAAACCCATATTCAAATACTCTCAAAAGTGTCTGACACAAGACTACTATGGCAACAGATGGAAAGAAACCATATAGTATGAAAACTAATGAGAATAAAACCCCATAGATAATGAAAATTAACTTAATTCCATATTTTGAAATAACAAAATAAGTCAAGAATGTCTGAACAATGAAAGTTAATGGGGTTACAAGCTGCTCTATATTTGAAAATAGAATAATTCTTTCTGGAGCAAGTTCAGAGTAATCATTAATTATTGGAATAGCTGCAATCCATTGGATTGTCATTAAAAATGTAAAAAACCAAGAATATATTGCGATCAATCTTACATCTTTATTTGAAATAATATTTCTTAAGCCATCAAAAGATGAGCCGCCTACATTCTTTGTTAGAGCATCATTAGAAAAAGTTTTTACCATATAAACGGCAAGTATGAGCGCCACAAGTAAAAAAAATGAGGAAACTAATAAATACTGCGTTATTCCAGATGAAATAAAAGAACTAGAAAGCCATTTAGATAGTTGAGAGCCCAGCATTGCACCTACTGATCCACCAGCCATAATAAAACCATAGTAATTTCTTGAACGAAGATCTCTAAAAAGATTAATTACTAAAACCCAAAAAATTGAGACTGTAAAAAAAGAATATATGTTACTCCACACATAAAATACCCTTCCAAGCCATATCCTTTCATCAGTCATACTCGCATCTATCGAGTTTGCTATAAAATATAAAATTATAAAATTTAAAATAAAAAAAGAATAAGTATAAAAAACTATTTTTATATAGTTTGCTCTAGAAGCAACCCATGAATATATGGGGTTAACAAAAATCATTGTTAAGGTTGTAACAATGAGTAAAGGTATTAATAAGCCTTCGCCATAGTTTTCAACAGCAAGCTCATTTCTTACAGATCTAATGTTATACCATGAAGATAGTATGAGAAAAAACAAAACACTTGATAGGAAAGTTTTTTTTATGTTTTGTTCCATTTTAATGAAATTTAATGGTGGGTCGCACAGGATTCGAACCTGTGACCAATTGGTTAAAAGCCAACTGCTCTACCAACTGAGCTAGCGACCCCTTTTTTTTAACATAATAAAAAATGGTGATTATTCCATATTTTTCAATAACTGCAAGGCCTGTGATGATGCAGAGCTATTAGGAAACTCTCTTGCAACAAATTGATATCTTTCTTTAGCAATATTAATCTCATTATTCTTTAAATAAATATCCCCTATTTTCTTATGAGCGAGTGGAATTCTATAATGATCAGGATAATCATTTATAAGTTGTAAGAAATAATTTTTACTATTTTCTAGATCATTATTAATTAATGAAATCTCAGCTAACCAAAACAAAGAAAGAGGTGATTTTGAATCATCTACAAAATTTTCAACAAAAAACTTAAAGGATGTAAATGCCTCTTCAAGGTTCTGCTTTTCCAAGTTATTTATTGCAACACTATAAATTTCTTCTTTGCTTTTTTTGTCATCAAGACCTTTAAATCTTATACCATTGTTATCTGCTATATTTTCAATATCAATTGATTCATCATTGGCAACTTCTCTGCTAGATTCATCAATTAACTTTTGGATTAAATAATTTAAAGACTCTAGCTCATTTCTTAGATTTGCAATCTCAATTTCAAGTTCCTGAATTTTTTGAAAAAGAATATCAGACTCAATGTCATCTTGCGCAAAAATGGCATTACTAAATTGAAAAAAAATAATGAATAGTAAAAATTGTCTAAAAAACATTAATTTATTTCTGCTCTTCTATTGCGCGCCCAACTTCTTTCATCTGAACCGTTTACAAGAGGCTTTTCTTCACCAAAGCTTTTTACGTTAATTCTATTTTTATTAATTCCATTAAGAATTAAATAATCTCTAACAGCCTCAGCTCTTCTTTGACCCAATGCTAAATTATATTCTCTGGTACCTCTTTCATCAGCATGGCCTGATATAACAATAGTAATATCAGGATTCTCTTTTAGAGCAGCTATAGTACTTTTCAGTGTTTGAATAGATTTGCTTGAAAGATTATATCTATCAAAATCAAAATAAACTGTAGCATTTGTCATTAACGCCTTAGGAACAGCATCATATGATTTACTCTCTTGTTTAACAGAGACCTCTACAGTACTAACTGAATTTTCAGAAACTATTTCTTCAGTTACATTCACTGAACTACATGAAGCAACCAAAACCAAAAATACAAAAATATTTAATCGTTTTAACATCTTTTTCTCCTAAACTTTACCTTAAAAAACCTGACCAAGATGGCTCTCTAACTTTGCCAAATGATGCAGGAAGCCTAAATTGTGCACCACTCAAAGTAAGGCCAGCAATCAAACCTTGATTTTCTTCGGTTATTGCATAGATTATCACATTACCATTTGGAGCAATACTGGGAGATTCATCTAATTTGGATTCAGTTAATGGTCTAACAAAATTTTCATCAAAATACTTTAAAGCAATCTTAAATTCATTTTTATTTCTATGGACAAAAATAATCCCATCACCATTGGGAAGATAAGAAGCTTTTGCATTATAGTTGCCTTCAAATGTCACTCTGTTCGGCTTTGCATTTAATCTAAAAAGATCAAATTCATATAATTGAGGTGATCCTGATCTACCAGAGGTAAATATAATACTTCTACCATTTGGTGACCATGATGATTCTGTATCAATTGAAAAATGATTTGTTAATCGGGTTAAATTTCTAGAGGACAGTTCTAAAATATATATTTCAGCATTTCCATCTTGGTACAAAGTTAGAGAAAGGTATTTTCCATCAGGAGAGAACGAGGGTGAGCTAATCTGTGATTTATTTTTGAGAACCAGTTCTCTCTCGCCTGTGGCAATATCTTGAATAAAAACTTGGGCCATACCTGATTCAAATGATACATATGCAACTTTCTTTGAGTCTGGGCTCCATGTCGGCGAGATTATAGGCTCATAAGTCTTTAAGAGAACTTGCTCATTGAATCCATCTGCATCAGATACATATAATTTATATTCTTTACTATTATTTGATTCTGTTTCACTTACATATAAAAGCTTTGTAGAAGATACTCCTCTTATGCCTGTAATTTCTTCATAAATGCCATCACTTATGTAATGACTGAGCTGCCTCTCCTGTCTGGGTATTCCGAAGACCGTCGAAGATCTTATTAACTTCTCATTTTGGATATCATAAATTTTATAATTAGCTTGAATTCCATAATTTGCTTCTGAATTAAATAAGGGAATAAATAAATAATCTATTCCAAGAATAGAAAAATCTTTAAAATTTATATCATCTTCATAGGCCGGTATTTGAATTAAATCTGTATTTCTAAAGATTTTAAATTCACCAGTTCTTAAAAGATCATTTTCAACAATATTGATTACTTCTTTTTCAATAGAGCTATCAGATGAGTTAACAATTGCTATTTTATATGGGTTATCTGAGCCTTTTGTAATCTCAAGAATTAATTCAGCATTAACTGAAAAAGAGAAAAAAAATATTAAGAAATAGTTTTTCATTCAGGATTAAAATTAATTACAAGATTTTTAAAATTATTATTATAAATATCTGAGGGAATTTTATTAAAAAATTTGAAAGTTTCTACTCTTTTTAAAGCCCTAAGCGCAGAATTATCAAATCTAATATTGCCACTACTTTGTATCAATGAATATTTAAGAATTCTTCCATTGCTATTGATTGTAACTCTTAAATCACAACTAAGACCATTTTGGATGTTTTTAGGTTTTATCCATGCCGACTGAATCATTTCAACTATCATTTGACTATAAATAGAGACAAGATTTTCCTCACTAATTTCTTTTTCTTCTTCTATCAGTTCGTTTATAGAAGAGTTTTGAATAAGATCACTATAATTAATTTTTTTTTCTATTTTTGTATCAGTTGGAATTATGTTTTCTTCTTTTGGTTGTGTTATCGGTTTTTGAGGCAATGTTTTTGCATTGGCCTTTGTTTCTTCTTTTAAGATATCAACAAAAACTGGCTTGCTTAATATTTCCATATTTTTATTATTGAAATCTAAACTTCCAAGTAAATACATAGCCAATATTGCATGTAAAATAAATGACCCAAATGCTGGGACTAGATAGTTATTCCTGAACATACCCAGATGTCACTATTCCAATTTTTGTAATTCCAACACTTTGAACCGCTGCCATTGCTCTAGCGATACTTTCAAACTTAACGTCCTTATCACCTTTAAACACAACTTCTATATCTTCATTTGCTTGATAAATTATGCTTGCCTTGTCTTTAAGTTCAGCAATGCTTATAGATAAGCTTTCATCCCCTAAATTTAAAAAATACTCGCCTTTACTATTAATTGATATAACTAATGGTTCGCTCTGAATGCTCATTTTTGTTGTGTCTGTCTTGGGAAGATTTACTTCTATACCTTGGATTAATAATGGAGATAAAACCATAAAGATAATTAATAAAACCAACATTACATCTATGTATGGAACAACATTTATTTCGGAGTGAAGCTTTCTTTTTTTACCTAAACGATAAATCATTTATTTTTTTAAAGTTTGCTTATAAAAAATGCTTGCTAGTTCTTCAGAAAAAATAATTGTTGATTGTGAGATAGTCTCAGAAAGCGCGGTAAATCTGTTAAAGGCTAGTACTGCAGGAATAGCAGCAAATAGACCCATAGCGGTAGCAACTAAAGCTTCAGATATCCCTGGCGCCACTGCATTAATTGTAGCTTGGGTGGCATCAGATAAACCCTGAAATGCTGTCATTATTCCCCAAACAGTTCCAAATAAACCAATATATGGGCTCACTGAGCCGACGTTTGCTAAAAATGCTAAATTTTTTGACATTTCTTCGTCATCAGCTGCTATAGCAACACGCATAGATCTATTAATACCTTCTAAATCTAGTTCATCAATCTTATTATCTGTATTTAATTGATCAAACTCCTTAAAAGCACTCTTAAATACTCTTAATGATCCATATGATTGAAATTCATCAGATGAAACCTCTGCATATAGAATATTTAAATCCTCTCCTGACCAGAATCTTTTTAAGAATCCATCATTTATTGATTTTAGATTTCTAAAAAAATTCCATCTTTCAATAATAACAATCCAAGAAACCAATGAGGCCAGCATTAGGATAATCATCACAAGCTTTACAACCACCCCTGCTTCTAAAATTAAATTTATAACTGATATATCATCCATAATTTTTTCCAAAGAATAATAATAAATCATTAGGTAGGGGTTTTGGTTTTTTTGATGCAATATTTATTAAACAAATCTCTACATTAGCAGAACAGCATACCAATCCATTAGATTCAATTTCTGCAGTTTGAATAAAAGATAGTCTTGCCTTGGATTTCAAATACACTTTTGATCTAATAATAAGTTCATCTTCAAGATATGCTGGCGATAAAAAATCAATTTCAATTTTTTTAGCTACAAAAGCTAAATCATGATCTTTTAAATCATTATGAGATATATTTATGCTATTTATAAAATTACTTCTAGATCTTTCAAAGTACTTTAAATAATTTGCATGATAGACATATCCCTGAGCATCGGTATCTTCTAGATAAACTTTTAACGTTATTGGTTCTGCGTCAATATGACTCATGTAAATTAATATCTTCTTGAAAGAGAGTTTTAACTATAGAAATAAAATCTGGCCAAAGCATTTCTACAGTAAGAGCTTCATCTTTAATTGCTGAATTTAATGAGTTTGCTCTCATTTTTACCTTTATTGGTCTTCTATTAAATTTATATACAAGAATAGGAATGAAATTATCTCCTGCAGATGTGATAACTTGATCCCACCAGTCATTTAATGGTTCAGCGCCATCGCCATACCTTTTACATTCAATACATAATCTTCCAAGCTGTAAATCTGGGAGTTCCTTGGTTCTAGTTTGCTCAAGTATTCTTTTTACTGGATTGGTTAAATTAAGATCATCAATTAACAAATTTGCTATCTCTCTTTCAAAATTAGCACCTTTAGCTCTGGAGTTTACTGGCAAAACTACTCCTGCATCTCAAAGTTAGCTGGGAATTCAGCATTGGTATGTACTTCTTGAACATCATCTAAGTCATCCATATGATTCATTAGCTTGATTACCTTTTCAGACATTTCCTCATCAATAAGAACAGTTGTCTCTGGTCTTAGTGTTAATTCAGCATTAATGCTATCAATATTATTTTCTTTCATTTTATCTACTATTGCATGAAGACTGCTTGGTGAAGTAACGATTTCATAAAACTCATCCTCTTCAATAAAATCATCTGCTTCATACTCAATAACAAAATCCATGATCTCTTCTTCTGAAAATTCTTTATTTAAATGAATAATACCTATTTTATTAAACAGATAAGAAACAGACCCATCAGTTCCTAAGTTACCTCCAAATTTTGAAAAAGCATGTCTAACTTCAGCAACGGTTCTATTTCTATTATCAGTTACAGTTTCAATATAAATAGCAATACCGCCAGGTCCATATCCCTCAAAAGTAATTTCTTCTATATCTCCAGTTTCACCAGTACCAGAGCCTTTTTGAATAGCTCTAGTAATAGTATCTTTTGGCATGTTTTCAGAGTTAGCTTTATCTAAGGCCAATCTTAAACGAGGATTATCTGCAGGATCTGGGCCCCCTTTGGCTGCAACAGTGATCTCTCTTATAATTTTAGTAAATACCTTACCTCTCTTGGCATCTTGTCTTGCCTTCCTGTGTTTTATGTTTGCCCATTTGGAATGTCCTGCCATACTTATTCCTCTTTAAAGGTGCTCTCAATATGAAGCTCATCTAACTGTTGATCAGAAACCTGACTTGGTGCGTCTGTTAACAAGCAAGTTGCACTTTGAGTTTTTGGAAAAGCAATAACATCTCTTATATTTGTTGTATGTGTAAGAAGCATAACAATTCTGTCTAAGCCAAAAGCAATACCACCATGAGGTGGACAGCCTGATTCTAAAGCATTTAATAAAAACCCAAATTTATTAGCAGCTTCTTCATCATCTATGCTTAGTAAGTTAAGTATTCTTTTTTGCATTTCTGAATCAAAAACTCTTAATGAGCCGCCACCAATTTCATATCCATTTAGTACAATATCATATGCATATGCATAAGCACTTTCTGGAGATGCTTCTAGCTCTTCGATTGAACATTTTGGCAATGTGAAAGGATGATGCAATGAGGTTAGATTTCCTTCTTTGTTTTTCTCAAACATTGGGAAATCAACAATCCAACAAGGAGCCCATTCCTTTTGATACATATCTAAATCTTCGCCTAATTTCTTGATCAAGCTAGACATTGTTAAGTTAACTACTTCTT
This sequence comes from uncultured SAR86 cluster bacterium, assembly GCA_902559885.1. Lineage (GTDB taxonomy): Bacteria > Pseudomonadota > Gammaproteobacteria > Magnimaribacterales > D2472 > CACEJU01. The sequence goes on from CACEJU010000009.1 coordinate 38,049, forward strand.
TTTTACCAGCTCCAAAGAAAATCAGATCATCTGAATCAACCTCAAGTTCGTTAATTATTGAAGAAATAGTTTCGGGTTTTAAAAATTTTAAAATTGGAGATTGCAGACCATTTTCTAGATCATTTACATCATTAACTTTAATGTAAGCCAGGCCTTTTGCTCCAAGTTTTGAAACAAATTTTGTGTATTCATCTATCTTATTTCTAGATAAACTATTTCCATTGATTAACTTTAATGCAACAACTCTTGAATCTTGATCTTTAGCAGGATCAGAAAAAACCTTAAATTCCTCATCAACAACAAAATCAGCTATTTCTTTTAACTCTAGTGGAATTCTAAGATCAGGTTTATCACATCCATATCTTTCCATTGAATCATCCCAAGACAAAGTTGGAAAAGGTTCGAGCTTATGATCACTAAAGCTTTCAATTAAGAGCTTTATAAGTTCTTCGGATAAACGAATAATCTCAGACTCCTCGATAAATGAAGCCTCAATATCTATTTGAGTGAACTCTGGTTGCCTGTCAGCTCTTAAATCTTCGTCTCTGAAGCATTTTGCAATTTGATAATATCTATCAAATCCGCCTATCATTAATAATTGCTTAAATAATTGAGGTGATTGAGGTAATGCAAAAAAGCTTCCAGGCTGAACTCTGCTAGGAAGAACATAGTCTCTTGCACCTTCAGGAGTAGCTTTAGTTAAGATTGGTGTTTCAATTTCATTAAACCCATTATTTTGTAAAAAATCTCTTACAATAGCTGTAATTTTAGATCTCTTTAAAAGCCTTTCAGATGTTTCAGTTCTTCTTAGGTCTAAAAATCTATTCTTTAATCTTACATCCTCATTAACATCAACGTATCCATCTATAGGAAATGCTGGTGTTTTTGCTTTACTTAAAATAACTAAGTTAGTAGCAATAAGCTCGATCTCTCCAGTGAACATATTCTTATTAATAGTTTCTTGAGATCTATTTACAATCTTTCCTTTTACCTGCAGTACATATTCATTTCTTACAGATTCTGCAAGTTTAAAAATTGATGATTGATCTGGATTTACAACAACCTGGCATATTCCAGATATATCACGTAAATCAATAAAGATGACGCCGCCATGATCTCTTCTCTTGTGGACCCATCCACATATAGTTACTTCTTCATCAACATTTTTTGATGTAATTTGGCCGCAATAATGTGATTTCATAAAGTTATTCCCTAATTCTTAGTAATATTATCTTTTTTAGCAGTCTTATTGGAGTTTATTTTAGATTTTTTATTATCATTTGAATCTGCTAAATTTTTCTTTGTACCCGTTTTAAAATCAGTTTCATACCAACCACTTCCTTTTAATCTAAATGAAGGTGAGGATATAAGCTTCTTAAGACCATCGGTACTGCATTTTGGGCAAACTTTTGCAGGTTTATCGCTAAACTTTTGAATTTTTTCAAATTGATGACCACAATTTGAACATTTATATTCATAAATCGGCATAAGTCTTTAAAAAAAAGATAGAATTATAAACTATATGTTTTTTAGTTATAAATAAATAAATGTTATTTTCAAAAATTTTTATACCAACTTTAAAAGAGGCGCCTCAAGAAGCAGAGGTTACAAGTCATAATTTAATGCTTAGAGCTGGAATGATAAGAAAAGTAGCTTCTGGAATATATACATGGCTTCCACTAGGTCTAAAAGTTTTAAAAAATATAGAAAATATTGTCAGAGATGAGATGAATGCTTCCGGGGCACAAGAAGTATTAATGCCAATGGTTCAACCAAAAGAACTATGGTTGGAAACAAAAAGATGGGAAAAAATGGGTCCAGAGCTTCTGAGGTTCAAGGATAGACATGAAAGAGATTTCTGTCTAGGCCCAACTCATGAAGAAGTCATTACAGATTTAGTTAGATTGAATATTAAAAGTTATAAAGAACTTCCTATAAATTTATATCAGATTCAAACAAAATTTAGAGATGAGATTAGGCCTAGATATGGAGTAATGCGAGGAAGAGAATTCCTCATGAAAGATTCATACAGTTTTGGAATTGACGAGAAATCTCTTCAAGACTCATATGAGCTTATGCGAAAAACCTATAAAAATATACTAGAAAAAATAGGCTTAGATTACAAAATTGTTAAAGCTGATTCAGGAGCAATTGGTGGTGATGTTTCGGAAGAATTTCATGTGTTAGCTGAAAATGGTGAAGATACAATTGCAGTAAGCGACTCTTCTGAATATGCAATAAATACAGAGGTTCTCTTAAAAAATAATGAAAGCATTGATTCGTTAGAAGGTCAGCCATCTCCGGACGGAAATGGGCTAATACAAATTAAAAAAGGAATTGAAGTTGGCCATATTTTTCAATTAGGCAAAGTTTATTCTGAAAATATGAAAGCAACAGTTTTATCAAATCAAGGAAATGCAGAAACTTTATTTATGGGATGCTATGGTATTGGTGTATCAAGATTAGTAGCTGCAGCTATAGAACAAAATAATGATGATAAAGGCATTATATGGCCTGATGCTATTGCTCCTTTTCATATTAATATAATTTCTATTGGGTACGAAAAAAATAAATTAATAAAAGAAACCTCAGATAAAATATATCAAGATTTATCAAAAATGGGTTATGAGATTCTATTGGATGATAGAGACTTAGGGTATGGATCAAAAATTAAAGATTCTGAACTTCTTGGAATCCCATTGAATATTGTCATTGGCAATAAGTTTGTCAAAGAAGATCTTGTAGAGATAAAAACAAGGCAAGGTGATTCCTCATTAACAAAACTTGATGATTTGAATGAGATACTAGATCACTATAAAAACTACTAAATTTCTATAGTCTCTCAAAAATAGTGGCATTTGCTGTACCACCACCTTCACAAATTGCTTGAAGAGCATATTTACCTTCCCTTCTTTCAAGTTCATGAAGTAATGTTGTCATTAATTTTGCACCCGTTGCACCAAGTGGGTGACCAAGCGCAATAGCTCCACCGTTAACATTTAGTTTTGCATGATCAGCATCAAGCTCTTTAGCCCATGCCAACGGAACTGGAGCAAATGCCTCATTAACTTCATATAAGTCAATATCATTAATACTTAGACCAGCGGTCTTAAGGGCAAGTTTAGATGCAGGAATTGGCCCTGTTAACATGTAAACAGGATCATCACCAACAACGCTGATAGATCTTATTATTGCTCTTGGATCTTTTTTAATTTTCTTTAGGCCTGCATCATTACAAATCATTACAGCTGCAGCTCCATCCGTTATCTGGCTTGCATTACCAGCAGTAATAACCCCGCCTTCTGAAACTGAATTTAGCCCTGATAAACCCTCAACACTGCAATCATATCTAATGCCCTCATCAGATATAACCATTGAATCATCTCCATTATCATTTTTACCTTTTACAGGCAGAATCTCTTTATCAAAATATGATAAATCAGTAGCATTTTTTGCCTTTAAGTGACTGTTATATGCATAATTATCAAGAATATCTCTAGTAAGATTCCATTTTTTTGCTACTAATTCAGCTCCTGTAAACTGGGAGAAAAAAACTCCTGGATATCTTTTTTCTATACCTTCAGCATTAAAAGGAAATCCATGACCAGCATCATATCCATCTTTTACGCTAGCGCCTATTGGAACTAGAGACATTACTTCAACACCCCCAGCTATAACAACATCTTGTGTACCTGACATTACAGCTTGAGCCGCAAAATGAATAGCCTGTTGAGATGAACCACATTGTCTATCAACCGAAGTACCGGGTACAGATTCAGGTAAAGACGATGCCAAAACTGCGTTTCTGCCAATATTACCTGATTGAGCGCCAACTTGATCAACACAACCAAAGATTACATCATCAACATCAGCAGGATCTATGCCTGTATCTCTAACAAGCTCATCTAGTACTTGTGCGCCCAAGTCTGCTGGATGCCACTTACTCAATCTACCATTTTTTTTACCGCCAGCTGTTCTGACAGCAGAAACTATATATGCATTCTCTGGCATTACTCTTCTCCCTTAATTGATAAATTATTTTATCAACAAGTTTGCAAAATACAAAACTTAGGAGAATTACATTTATATCTTGATAAATGCTATCAGATTATGCGGTTAATAAAGATTTCCTTATTTCTTTTAAAAGCTTTTCTTTGATTTTTTGATTTTCTTTTAAAAAATTGCTTGCATTAACTTTACCTTGGCCTATCTTTTCTCCATCTAGGCTATACCATGCACCTGATTTTTCAATTAAACCTATTTTTTGACCATAATCTAAAATTTCGCCCTCTTGATTAATTCCTTCTCCATACATAATCTGAAATTCACATTGCTTGAATGGTGGTGAAACTTTATTTTTAACTACCTTGACTCTCGTCTCGTTTCCAACAACCTCATCGCCATCTTTTACAGCTCCGATTCTTCTAATATCTAATCTAACGGACGAATAAAATTTAAGAGCATTACCACCTGTAGTTGTTTCAGGGCTTCCAAACATAACACCAATCTTCATTCGGATTTGATTAATAAATACTACTGTTGCTCCTGATCTTTGAATATTACCAGTTATCTTTCTTAATGCCTGTGACATAAGTCTTGCCTGTAACCCAACATGATGATCGCCCATTTCACCTTCAATTTCTGCTTTTGGAACCAATGCAGCTACAGAATCAATGATCACTAAATCAACGTTCTTAGATTTAACAAGCATGTCAGCAACCTCTAATGCTTGTTCACCTGTATCAGGTTGTGATAATAATAATTCATCAACATTTACTCCAAGCTTTTCTGCGTACTGTGGATCTAATGCATGCTCAGCATCAATAAATGCGCAAGTGCCGCCCTTTTTTTGACATTCTGCTATCACTTGAAGAGTTAATGTTGTTTTTCCAGAAGACTCAGGGCCATATATTTCTATTACTCTTCCTTGAGGTATACCTCCTATTCCAAGAGCGATATCTAATCCCAATGAACCTGTCGATATTGAAGGGATATTTAGAGTTTCTTTATCCCCCATTCTCATAACGGTTCCCTCACCAAAATGATTATCTATTTCAGCAATTGTATCTTTTAAGGATTTCGGGTTTTTATCTTTAGTTTTAGCCATTTTTATCTCCTACTGTATATTTATACAGTAATATACTATACGAAAAATCTTGATCTTGGAAGTATTTTCTATATATTTTTACTTCAATTTATCTTAAAGTCATTATATATAAAAAAGGTTGTCTTTATGGCGTTTGTAGTAACAGAATCATGCATTAAATGTAAGTATACCGACTGCGTAGAAGTATGCCCTGTTGATTGTTTTTATGAAGGACCAGATTTTTTAGTAATCCATCCAGATGAGTGTATTGACTGTGCATTGTGCGAACCTGAATGTCCAATTGATGCCATATATTCAGAAGATGAACTACCAAGCGATCAAATAGAATTTATTGAAATAAATGCAAGGCTGTCGGATGTATATGAAAATATAACTCAAGCTAAAGAACCACTACCTACCGCAGAAGAATATAAAGATATTAAAAATAAAAAAGAGCTTATTGATTTCTAATCAAAGTTTATCCGCAGATTAAAATCGTTCCAGATGAGATTATGAGCCCAACAAAAAAACTCAATAATATTTCCTTGTAAGCATTGTATAAATAATTTATTACTTTTGGCATGAGCAATAAAGATGTTAAACATCCCAACCCAAAAGGAATCAAAATATACAGATTGATGCTGGCAACTGCTTCAATAATATATACATATATACCTAGAACTAATATTATTGCTGAGCCTGAAATTCCAGGAATTAAAAAGAAGCTAAAAGCAATGAACCCATATGCGATTAGAGGAAAAAACTCTATTTTCACTGAATTAAAATCTATAAAACTTAGAATGAATGTTATAAAAATACCTAATATAAAAAATAGAATATTCTTATAGTTAAAAATTGATAAATCTTTAATTAAATACAAAGAAGCAAAAATCATAGTTAAGCCTAAAAATAATTCAAATACTTCTGTATGAGCTGTATAGAGAAATAGGATTAGTCTTGAGAAAAAAACTACTGAAATAATCATTGATAGGATGAATGGAATTAAAAGGTTTAACTCAAAATCTTTTTTAAAATCTATATTGCTTGGTGAAAGTTTTTTAATTGATATATTTGCAAATACTCGAATTAACTTCTCATAAACATTGAAAATTAAAGCTACAGTAGATCCTGAAATTCCAGGAATTAATTCCGCTAAACCAACAAAAAAACCAGAAACTATAAATCTAATTTTTTCATTCATAAATCTTTCCCATCAATTGATGTTCCTGCTAACATAGGAACAAACGATACCTCATCATAACTTTGTTCTTTCATCTCATCTTTATTTTTAATTACAACTTTTAACGTTTGAGATTTATCATCCCCTACTGGAAATACAACTTTTCCACCATCTTTTAATGGCTTTAATAGGTCCTGAGGAAAAGCTCTTGGGGCCGCTGCCCCTAAAACACCATCAAAAATAATATCTTCAGGCCAATCAATATGACCATCCCCATGCTTAAAAATAACGTTTTTAATTTTTAGAAATTCAATATTTTTACGTGATTTTATAACCAAAGGTTTTATCCTTTCTATTGCGTAAAGTTGATTGGTGAAATATGAAAGGACTGCTGACTGATAACCACATCCTGAACCTATTTCTAAAATATTTTCAAAGATTTTCCCTCTATCTTGAGTATGAGAAATCAATAGCTCGGTCATTCTCGCTACAATAAATGGCTGAGAGATGGTTTGCTTATAACCAATTGTTAAAGATCTATTCTCATAAGCTCTAGACCAAAGCGCTTCATCCAGAAAGATGTGTCGAGGAATTTGTGACATTGCATCTAATACTCTGAAATCCTTTATGCCCATTTCTAAGAGATTTTCAATCATCTCATCTCTTACCCTTCTGAAGGTAAAGCCTGAATTACTCATATAATGTCTTTTATTTGATCGATGTTGTTAGTTGCTCCAAAACTATAATCAAGCAAAGAAACTGAAATATATCCATCACTTAACGCTTGTGCATCTGTTAAGGAATCACTTGACTTCATTGGTATGCCAGAAAAGTTATATCTATAATAGTCGCCATTGACTATAGGCTTTTGAGGTACACCTCTTTGAGCCAAAGATGTTGCCCTTACACCATTTACATCTGACTCTATTAGATCTGGAAAATTTATATTTACAAGATTGCCTAGAAATTTATTTTTATATTTAGAAAATTTATTAACAAATTCACATGATTTTCTACAAATATAATCTAAATCTTTTACCTCATAAGTTTCAGCAGAAATTGCTATAGGTGGGTATTTTAACCCCCTTCCACCAGCTGCAGCGCCAACAGTTCCTGAATAGATAACATCTGTACCAATATTGGCCCCATGATTAATACCTGAAACAACCATATCTACTCCATCTTCAATAATACTTAGCATTCCAAAATAAACACAATCTGCAGGTGTGCCATCAACAGCATAGATACGATCGCTTATTTTTTCTATCTTTGTTTCTTTAAGAAAAGAGATAGCGCTACTCATACCACTACAATTATTTTTAGGTGCCACCATCCAAACATCATGTTCTTTTGAAAGATATTTAAAAAATTTTTTAATATTGACTGCATCATAGCCGTCATCATTAGTTAATAAAATTTTCATAGTTTCCCAATTGTTACTATTGACTCAACGGCCATTGCTTTGTTAGCACCAATGTTTCCAAGTCTTTCTGTGGTAGTTGCTTTTATACTTAATTGATTTATATCTAAATTCAACAAGCCAGCAAGAGAATTCAAAATATCATCTCTTTGAGGATTAATTTTTGGTTGCTGACAAATTATATTTGCATCAATGTGAAGTATTTCATAATTCATAGCTTCAAGTTTTTGTATACAGAATTTAAATATACTTGCGCTATCCATGTCTTTATTTTCAGGATCATTATCATTAAAGAAAATACCTATATCACCAATGCCTAATGCCCCTAGAATAGCATCACTAATTGAGTGAATTAATACATCTCCGTCTGAATGCGCAACTATTGAAAAATCACATTTTATAAAGTGACCGCCAAGCTTAAACCCAGATCCATCCCTATAAGAGTGAATATCATAGCCAATACCATATTTAGTTTTTTTACTTATTAAATCAAGATCGTCTTTATGAGTGATTTTAATATTTGAAGTTCTTCCTAATATTTTATGAATATCTTTATCATGCATTTCCATTGCAAATGACTCATCTGGAATATCAATGTTG
>CACEJU010000010.1 GCA_902559885.1 uncultured SAR86 cluster bacterium
TAACTCTCGAAAATTATAGAAATATTTTCTCCATCCTTAACATTATGAATAATATTATTAGTAATTTTTTCAGTAGGAGTTACAACTGATTCTTGCTCATATATTGTTTCCTCTTGCGGGATTTCTGAATCCTCATAATCAAGATAAATCAACAAGATTAAAATTATTGAAATAAAGAATATTGAGAACACAAGCCTTGTCGGCGTTTTCTTGAACCCAATCATTCTTCTTCAATATTTAATAAGTCTGTGTTGCCACCAAAAGCAACTGTATTAGTAGATACAACTTTTTCGTTCATAAATTGTTTTAGATAATTAGGTCCACCTGCCTTAAACCCAGAGCCTGACAAGCCAATACCACCAAACGGTTGAACGCCAACTACTGCACCCACCATATCTCTATTGACATAGATATTTCCAACCTCTAATCCATTCACAATTTTTTCTATTCTTGATTCTATTCTTGAATGTATTCCAAAAGTTAAACCAAACCCAAGCTCATTAACTGATTGAGCAATACTCTCAATTTTAGATTGTTTAATTCTTACTAGGTGAAGAATAGGGCCAAACTGTTCATTTGTCAGCACGTTCAAATCATTTATCTCAATTAATGTTGGAGGAATATAATTACCATCAGGCGCTGATTTTGGTTGGATTACATTTAAGCCATTTTTTTTACAAGCATCTATGTATGAGGTGAGATTATCTTTAGAATTTTTTGAAATGATTGGTCCAAGGTCAGTTTCAATATTCGATGCATCACCAATTTTTAATTCCTTCATTGCACCAATTAGCATATCTTTTAGTTCATCATAGATATCTTCTTGAATTATTAAGGCTCTTAGAGCAGAGCATCTTTGTCCAGAGCTATTAAATGCAGATCTCATTACATCATCAGTTACTTGTTCTAGCAATGCACTTGAATCTACCAGCATAAAATTTTGCCCGCCAGTTTCTGCTACTAGGTTAACAATTTTTTCTTGGGCTTTATTAAGATTAGATTGAATTTTTTTTGCGGTGGCAACTGAGCCTGTAAATGCAACGCCATCGATAGCATTGCTCTTGGTCAAGGCATCACCAACAACACCGTCTCCGAGGACTAACAATAAGGAATCTTTAGGGATACCATTTTCATGAAAAATCTTTACAACCAAATAACCCAAAATAGGGGTATGTTCTGATGGTTTTAAAATAACCCTATTGCCAGCTGCTAATGCAGCAGTTATTTGCCCAATTACAATTGCCACTGGAAAATTCCATGGGCTAATACATAAGAAGTTCCCTTTAGGATTATAAATAAGCTTATTTTCTTCTCCTGTAGGCCCTTGAAGTATGCTATTTATATCTTGATCTATTTGCTTTGAATAATATCTAAGAAAATCAATTGCCTCCCTAATTTCATCATGGGCATCTTCAAGAATTTTCCCAGCCTCATGTTGAAGGAAATATATTAGATCAATGTGGTTACTCTCAATATAGTCTGCAATATTATTAAAAATCTCACTTCTATTTTTAAATGTCATATTTTTTATTGACCACACATGAGAATCTAGACTTGGTAAGAAATTTTTAGTGATGCTTTCAGAGGTTTCATTTTTGAAGGAACCAATGATTTTATGATTATTTATAGAAAGAGTTTCCTGTTCAATTAGCTCAGACTTATTGAAATTATTGTAAATAGAAGTAGCTTCAATTTTTGTCTTCTCAAAACTATCTAATTTTATTTTTAAATCATTAAGATTTTCTTGTTCATCCATATCAAATCCACGAGAATTCTTCCTATTATTAAAAATTTCCAATGGAAGGGCTATAGCTTTATTTTTTTCTTTTATGCTCTTAATTGGATTAGTGGCTAAAGTTTTGGGTTCAACTTTTTCATCCAGTAATCTATTAATAAATGAGCTATTTGCTCCATTTTCAAGCAACCTTCTAACAAGATAGGGTAATAAATCTTTATAACTACCAATAGGTGCATAGACACTTTTATTAATGTTAGTATCAAAAACCCTATCAGCACAATCATATAAAAGCTCGCCCATTCCATATAGTCTTTGCATTTCAAATTCCTTGCCATCTGATAAATGCTGAATAGCAGCAATAGTATGAGCATTATGAGTTGCAAATTTTGGATAGATATTTTGTTTTTGGAATAAATTTTTTGCAGCTAATAAATAAGACAGGTCGGTAATTGCTTTTTGAGAATATACAGGATAGCCAGGATAGCCCTTTAGTTGAGAATTTTTAATTTCGTAATCCCAATAAGCGCCTTTTACCAGCCTAAGATGGATTTGAGCTCTGTTAGCTGTCTGAGCATCAAAAAAATCTATTAGCTCAAAAATTCTTTTTCCATAGGCTTGAATTGCAAAGCCAATACCGTTCCAATCTTTAATTTTTTGATCATTTAAAACTCTTTCAAACAAACTTATGCTAAGACTTAACCTGTTCTGCTCCTCAGCATCTATAGTAATAGGCACATCAAGCTCTATAGCTTTATATAGCAAATCTAATACACGCTCATACAAGATTTTATGAACATCATTAAATTGCTTAGTCTCATATCTTGGATATAGCGCAGATAGTTTTATTGAGACACCATTCTTAAAAGATGTTTTGGAATTAACCTTGTGAGTTTGTTGAATGGCCTCTAAATAAGATTCAAAATAATTTAAAGCCTGCCTCTCTGTTCTTGCAGCTTCACCAAGCATATCAAATGAACATGAATCATTAATATTGCTACTAATTTTATTAATCTCATCAAAATCTCTAGCCATAACAAATTCTTTACTTAGTATTTGCATAGCAGCCAGTACTGATGATCTTATTGGAAACTCACCTGATTTAGATAATAAATCTTGCATGAAATGATTTGGGTTATCAGTCCATCTTTTTGGTGTTTTAACAATTTTTCCAGCAAGGAGTAGCCCCCATGTTGAAGCATTAACGAAAAGACTATCGGCTTTATTTAGATGATCAATCCATTTACCCTCAGACAGTTTTTCTGAAATCATTAAATCTCTAGTTTTACTATCAGGTATTCTCAAAACAGATTCAGCTAAACACATCAAAGCAACGCCTTCGTTATTGGATAGGCCGTATTCGCTTAAAAAAGCATCTAGCTTTGTTCTTTTATCTTTATTTGATCGACATGCCAAAATAATATTTTCGGCGTCAGACTGAATAGCAGGATTGTCCAAGAAATCGCTTTCTTGCTTATATAGCTCTAAAACAAAATTGTCATTAGCATATTTATTTTTATTAATACTTATCATTTGACCATATAATTTTATGCTAGATAGTATAAAAATACGATTTTATTAAGTAGATAAAAATACTATGATAGTCATATGAAAGATGCCCTAGAACTCCTAAAAAGAGGGACCGATGAAATACTCACCGTAGAAGATTTAAAAAAGAAACTTTCTACAAAAAAGAAATTAGTTGTAAAAGCTGGTTTTGATCCAACTGCTCCTGATTTACACCTTGGACACACTGTATTAATCAATAAATTAAGGCATTTTCAAGATCTTGGTCATAGAGTTATATTTCTTATTGGTGACTTTACCGGCATGATTGGAGATCCTTCAGGTAAAAATAAGACGCGACCAACACTTTCAGCTGAAGAAATAAAGAAAAACGCAAAGACTTATGAAAAGCAGGTTTTTAAAATATTAAAAAAAGAACAAACAGAAGTTAGGTTTAACTCAGAATGGTGTTCTAAGTTAGGAGCTGAAGGTTTAATTAGATTGGCATCTAATTATAATGTTGCCAGAATGCTAGAAAGAGATGACTTCAGTAAGCGATATAAGTCCAATCAAAGCATAGCAGTTCATGAGTTCTTATACCCTTTAGTCCAAGGGTACGATTCTGTGCATCTTGAAGCAGATGTTGAGTGTGGTGGAACAGATCAAAAGTTTAATTTATTAGTAGGCAGAGAGTTGCAAAGAGCTTATGAGCAAGAACCACAGGTTGTTATTACAGTTCCAATTCTTGAAGGCTTGGATGGAGTCAATAAAATGTCTAAATCCCTAGATAATTATGTTGGTGTAGATGAAGCCCCGGAAGATATGTTCGGCAAGATTATGTCAATATCAGATGAGTTGATGTGGCGTTGGTTTGAATTGCTAAGCTTTAAATCAAATGACGAAATAAAATCTCTAAAAAAAGCAGCAGCAAGTGGAGAAAATCCTAGAGATATCAAATTTCTGCTTGCAATTGAGATAGTAGATAGATTTCACGCTGAGGGTGATGGCGAAAAATGCAAGGAAAATTTTTTACAGAGATTTCAAAAAGGTAAACTACCAGAAAATATAGAAGAGATTAGTCTTGATATAGAAGGGAGTAGCATTCTGCTTACGAACTTACTAAAAGAATCCGGTTTGACCGCAAGTGTTTCTGAATCATCTAGGATGATCAAACAAGGCGCAGTTAAAATAGACCAAGAAAAAGTTACTGATCTTAAACTTGAGATAACCAAAAACACTAATGCAATATATCAAGTTGGCAAAAGAAAAATAATGAGGATAAAAACATGAATCAAATAACCCTATCATTGAACTTCTTTAGGAGTAATTTTATTTATTTATTATCTATATGTATGCCAATTCTAGTTATAGAAGCTGTATTAACTACAGTCACTCTTCCTATGGGCAATATGGATCAAATAGAAGATATACAAGAGTTTTTATCAATAAATCTTGTGATAGTTTTATTACTTATAATTCCTGCTATTCTTTTTCAAATAGGTTTAATTGGAGCATTACTTCTTGGTTATACTCTTGCTTAATTGTTTTAGAGGATGAAAAAATCTTAAATAGTATCAGTAGGTCATGGAATATGACTGATGAGTTTGGTGGGAAACTCTTTGTAATTACATTATTTTTTATGGGAGTATCTTATTCTGTCCCACTAGCATTAAGCTCATATGCAATGGATTCAGTATTGATGGCAACCATGCTGGTTTTATTTAAATATTTAATAATAATACCTTGGTGGCACGTTTATTATACGTTGTATAAATCTCTATCAAACTAAATACCAAATAATATTGTTTGTAATTTAATTCAAAGGTAGAATGCATCTTACTTTTTGGGCCTGTAGCTCAGTTTTGGTTAGAGCGTTCGACTGATAATCGAGAGGTCGGAGGTTCAAGTCCTCCCAGGCCCACCACTTCAAATTAACAATCAAACTTGCATATATGCACCCAAAAAAAAGTTATCTATATCTATAATTAAATTAAGATATTTTTGATATTGAATATAAGGATGTATAAAAAGCTTTCATATTTATTAGTATTTATTTTAGTTTCAGGAATTTTAATCTGGGAATACAAAGTAAATATTCTTGTTTGGACCATTCCAAAAATTTCGAATATATCAGTTCAAGATAATATTCCAACTACCTGGTCTATAGGTCCAGAAATGCCAACCGAAGATGATAGGCCAAATATTATATTAATATTAGCTGATGATATGGGCTATAACGATATATCTATACACAATGGTGGGGCAGCTGACGGAACTCTTAAAACTAAGAACATTGATGCATTAGCAGATAGCGGGATTTTATTTACAAGGGGTTACGCTGCCAATGCTACATGCGCTCCATCAAGAGCATCAATTATGACTGGCAAGTATTCAACTAGCTTTGGCTATGAGTTTACACCTATACCAGATTTAGGAAGAACGGTTTTAGGTTGGCTTGCTGAAGAAGATGATTCTGAATTAAAGCAGAGAATTGATAGAGATGTGGTTTCAAATATGCCTGCTTTCATGGATCAGGGCATGCCTGGTGAGCAAATTACAATCGCAGAAATTTTAAGAGATGCCGGATATTACACTGCCCATATAGGTAAATGGCATCTTGGCCATGGGCAAGGAATGGATCCACTAAGTCAAGGCTTTCAAGACTCACTAGGTCTGGATGGACCCCTTTATTTACCTGAAGATCATCCTGATGTTGTAAATGCAAAGTTTGATTCAAGCATTGATAAGATGATATGGAGCATAGGCCAGTACTCTGCAACTTTTAATGGGGGAAGTGTATTTGCCCCTGATAAATATGTTACAGATTACTATACAGATGAAGCTTTAAAGGTAATTGAAAACAATAAGAATAGACCTTTCTTTCTTTATTTAAGCCATTGGGCAATTCATAATCCACTTCAGGCTCTCAGAACTGATTACGAGCAAATGAGTCATATGCATGGCCACAATCTTCAAGTATATTCAGGAATGATAAATGCATTAGATAGAAGTGTTGGTAAGATCGTTGAAAAGTTAAAAGACTTAAATATATATGGTAAAACCTTAATAATATTTACTAGTGATAATGGCGGGGCTAATTATATTGAACTTGATGATATCAATAAGCCCTATAGAGGTTGGAAGATTAGTTTTTTTGAAGGAGGCATTAGAGTTCCTTATATTGTTAGCTGGCCAAGTGAAATCAGTCCAGGAAAAAAATCAGATATAGCGGTTCATCATTTTGATATTTTTCCTACTATTGCTAAAGCAGCTGGAATCGAATCTGCTCATGCATTAGATGGCAGAGATTTATTGCCATTGATAAATAATGATAACTCATCTGAGTTTAATCGAACTCTTTTCTGGAGATCAGGCAACCATCAATCCGTACTTCATGAAAATTGGAAATTCATAGTTAGTAAAAAAGAAAATTTTCGCTGGTTATTTGATACATCAGTTGATCCACTTGAAAGAAATAATCTTATTAAAACGCATCCTGAAGTGGCCAAACATATTGAAGAGCTTTTAGTTAAATTTAATTCAGAACAAAGCGATCCTTTATTTCCATCATCATCCGATGCCCCGATAATGATCGATAAATATGATGGGCAAGAATATGAAGAAGGAGATGAATATATCTATTGGTCGAATTAATTATATTTAGCTAATAGACCTTGATTTAAGCCATGCTGAAACCGAAAAAGGTACAGACAAGATATACATGAGTGCAAATAAATTTAGTGTTTGCCATGGAAAGTTAATTAAGCTTAGCGCAACAACTGAAAACACAATTAAAAAGGCTAATCTTGATTTGATAATTGGCTCTCTACTTTTTATCGAGAAAGTAGGTATCTTGCTTACCAAAAGCCCGCTTATCAGTATTATATAACCTGCTACAAAATTAAGATTGGAGTTAATCCAATCAAGACCGATAAAACTATGAGTTAGTGGTAGTAGAATTAATATTGCACCTGCTGGGGTAGGGATTCCGGTGAAGAAACTGACCTCTATATTTTCAGTTTTTGATTTTTCTTGAAGTACATTAAACAGCGCCAGTCTAAGGCAAGAGAATACTATATAAATAAGTGCAGCAAATGCACCCAGGCCACTAGCTTGCTCAAATATAGCAAGATAAACTAAAAATCCTGGAGCTATTCCAAAGCTCAAAAAATCCGACAATGAATCCAGTTGAACTCCTAGCTCAGACTCGCTTTTTAAATATCTTGCAAGCATGCCATCAAGACCATCACAAACTGCTGCAAACAATATACATATAACCGCAAGATTATAGTCTCCTTCTAATGCAAATCTAATAGAACTTAATCCAAAACAAAGTCCAGTCAAGGTAACTAAATTAGGTATTAAAGATCTAAGCTTTTTACTCATGGGTGTTATTTAGCTTTGCAAGCTTGCTTGTACCAGCTACCACCTTATCACCTACAGCACAGGTCACTGTGGCATCTAGCGGCATATATATATCTACTCTTGAACCAAATCTTATTAGGCCATATCTTTCACCTTGCTCTAGAAATTGTTTTTCAGATACAAAGCCAAGAATTCTTCGAGCAATCAAGCCCGCAATTTGAACAACAATAATTTTGATATTATTGTCATTAGCTATCACCATACTGCTCCTCTCATTTTTTTCACTAGCTTTGTCTAAACTAGCATTTAGAAAGCTGCCCGCTTTATAAACTATTTTTTGAATTTTTCCAGAAATAGGCGTTCTATTAACATGAACATTAAAAACATTCATAAATACACATACACGTAACATTTTTTCTTGCCCCATCTCTAATTCAGGCGGTGGTGAAGCTTCATCAATCAAACATACCTTGCCATCAGCAGAGCTAATAATAGAATTTACATCTTTTTCTGTATTTCGCTCAGGATTTCTAAAAAACCACAGTGTGAAAAATGTAAGCAAATACCCAAGTAAAGCAAGTGGTAAAAATATGTATGTTAGTGCTATTGATATTGCGAAAAATATCAAAGCAAACTTCCAGCCCTCAGGATGTATATAAGCTTTATGATTCACTTTATATTAGTTGTTCTTATTAAAGCGAGGATTATAAATTAAGAAAATGCATTATCCAAAAAAATTATGAAGCTTCTCCAATTAAGATAACTGTTTATATAAACTCTGTTTTAAAAGTTACTGAGCCTTGAATTAATAATTGCATCTGCTTCAGACATAATTCCAGTTATTAATTCATCAACTGTCGGAATATCATTTACCAAGCCTGCAACCATTCCACACGACCAAGCTCCAGCTTCCATTGTGCCTTCATGCATAATTTTTGGATACACTCCCGCAACTTCATCAAGAATATCTTCAAATCTTAACTTATCTCCAAGAGCTTTTTCTTTTTCCATTAGTCTTTCCACTGCTTCATTATTAAGTACTCTTTCTGTATTAGTCAGTGATCTCATGATAAGTCTAGTATCTAATTCTGTTGCGTTCACAATTGCTTCTTTCACATTCTGATGCACCGGAGCATCTTGAGTTGCGATGAATCTTGTACCCATATTCATACCCTCAGCCCCTAACGCCATTGCAGCAACGAGACTTCTTGCATCCGCCATTCCACCCGAAGCAACAAAGGGTATTTTTAATTCATCAGCTGCTCTTGGCAATAAGATAAAGTTAGGAATGTCGTCTTCTCCTGGATGTCCACCACATTCAAAACCATCAACAGAAACTGCATCACATCCTATTGATTGAGCTTTAAGAGAATGTCTTACAGAGGTGCATTTATGAATTACTTTAATTCCTGCATCTTTTAGAGCAGGGAGGTATTCAGCAGGATTTCTTCCAGCAGTTTCAACTACAGGCACGCCTCCATCAATAATAGCCTTAACTAAACCAGGATAATCTGGAGGAGTTAGAGATGGCAGAAAAGTTAAATTGACTGCAAATGGCTTATCGGTCATATCCTTACATCTTGCAATTTCATTGGCCAGCTTTTCTGGAGTACCTTGAGTAAGACCAGTAATAGTTCCTAGTCCACCGGCATTTGATACAGCTGCAGCTAGTTCAGCAAATCCAACATGATGCATCCCTCCTTGAATAATGGGATGCTCAATTCCAAACATTTCAGTAATTTTAGTTTTCATATTTTTTCTCCTTTAGTTCAGCAACAATTCACATCCTGTTCCATCAAGATATTTAATTATTCTGGATTTATCATTTTCATTTAAATTATCAAATTCTTCTTTAATCCAATTCAAACATTTGACTTGATAGGGAAATGATTTTTGTTTCCATATTGATCCATCTATCATGGTTTCCCAAGATTCATTTCCTTCAGCAATTGCTTGTGCATTTGCAAGTAATGCCGGAACATACATTCTTCCAAATTCCTTTAGTATTTCTTTGAGAGTTTCTGGACTATCCTCAAGTTCTGTCCAATTGTTATTTTCTACATCATGCCCAGATAGGTCAGCCATTATATCCACCCAAGCAACGAGTCTGTATGAATTTTCTTCTGCAATTCTTCTTGATGTAGGATCAAAACCAACAAGTTGTGTAAGCTGACCATAAATAGCAAAGTCTGCTGATGATGGTTTATCCCCAAATAAAAATTTATTATTTAATAAATGATTATCCATTAAACCTATAAACCTTTTATAACTTTTATCAATCAGGTCAGCAGTAGTCTCATTGGAGCCAACTACCCATAGCCTGCCAATTTGCCTGTCAGAAAAGAATTTTTTTAGCTCTATTAGTTCTTCCTCAGATGTATTTGTAGCAATATCAACCAATGGAAGAACAGTTCCAGCTTTATTAGCATCATCTTCAAAATACCACCTATAGTGAAACATATATTTAGTAACCCATTCATCACCAAAGTCTTCTAACAAATAATTTACAAAAGAAAGCGCAGGATCTTTTGGTAATAACTTTCTTTGAGGATAATCCTTTTCCAATCTTCTAATAATTGGAGTAGAGTCAGTAGTAGGTTTTAATGCGCCATTATTATCTTTAAGAAGAATTGTTGGCAGTAAAACTGGTTTGGGAGGCTCTATATTTAAATCATTTAATTTTCCAGCAACATCCCCAAAGTAAGCTTCATAAGGTATGTGTCTATATCTACATATAGATATCATTTTTTGTGTATATGGAGATGGAGTTGCTCCAAATATCTGTAATTTATCTGTCATAAAAGCCCCTATATAACAACAATTATTCCTTCATTGGGATTTATATCTCCTTTAACAAACTGGTTATAAATAGAGATAAAATTTTCAATACCGTTAACCTCTTTAATCTTCATCCAATGACTACTTTGTAAAGATCTAGTTTTCATGAATTCATTTGTTTTCTGATTGTAGCCATCATAGCCCCAATCTTTAACTCTTTTTTGAATATGGGCTGGTGCAAAAAAGAACTCAGTTCTCTCTCTAAGCATAGCTTGTCCAAGCGCATCTTCAGCTGTTACATCATTGTCCCAATGCGTCATTCCAACAGTAAGACATTTGAGCATATTGTCCCTCAATGAACCATGAAGAGTGCCTAGAATTTCACGACTACCAGCCATATCAACTATGACTGATTTATTTTGGAAGTTTACAGATGAGATTTCATCATAAGTGATTACCTCATCATAACAACCCAAGTTCTTTACGAAATCTAAATTTTTTTGAGAGGTAAGACCAATTATAGATGGAGAACTGCTAGCTTCTTCAAGCCCCTGAGCAAGGCCAATTGCAGTTTTGCTTGATGCACTCACTATAAGAATTTGTTCAGCTCCATAATAATCTTTTTCTTCAAGAGCATCGCAAATACAAAAAGAGGTTATATGCAGAGGAAATAACAATGATCTAATATTATCCATTTCAGATTCATAATCTGCATCACCTGATAATCTTATGTAATTATTATATACAGCTGGCAAGTCCCTCCTATGATCTTTACCATCACTAAAACTTTGATCTGTTATTTTAATAGGCTTTAAACTTAACATATTAGCAGGAGGAAAATATCCAAACAGCCTTTCTCCAATATTGATCTCAACTGAATTAGACTCTATAACTTTTCCAAACCCCCAAACTGGTATACAACCCCAAAGATTATTTTCGTCTTCAGTTGTCTTAAAAAATTGCCAGTATCCGATAGTATCTCCGGCTACACCATATGTAACATTATTGGCTGTAAAGGCAAAACTCTCTATTACTACAGCTATTTCTCCTTCATCAAGGTTAAAGTCTTGAGATTCAATAATTCTTGTTTTTGTAAGATCGCTTTTTAAAGATTGCAATTGTTTCATTGCTATTTTTCTCTTACTTCCACTTACTCACCCATTGATATCGCTTTTTGAAATGCAGATCTTGCTTCAATGTTAGCTACATAATTTTTAATATGAAGCATATCTTCAGGGACACATCCTAATCTATTAGCCATAAAGCATGAGTGGCCAAGCATTAGATCGGCAGCAGAGAAATCACCAATTAAATAATCTTTGCCCTCAAGATTTTGATTTACAGGCCCTAATGATTTAGTCAGTAGATTTTGCGCTTGCTTTAAGACATTTTCATCCCTTCTATCGGGCGGCAATAGAATTGTTTGCACTACAATTTGATTCATTGGGGGCATAACCATTCCCTCACAGTAATGAAACCATTGCAGATAATATGGAAACTCTTCAGAGCCAACATCTGGTTTTAAACCTCCATCTTTATGTCGTTCAAGAATATATTGAATGATTGCACCAGATTCAAATATTGATATATCACCATCTTCTAATACAGGAACTCTTCCAAGAGCATGACGCGCTCTATGCTCTGGTGATTTAAGACCTTCCTTAGTAAAAGGCATAATATTTACTTCATAATCTAGCCCCAGCTCTTCGAGAAGCCAAATAATTCTTCCAGCACGTGTACCAGGAGTAAAGTGAACTTTTAACATAGTATCCCCCTTATTTTTACTATTTATATTAAATCACTCTTTTATAAATTTAATTAATACATTAGATAGTAATTCTGCTTTTGTCCATTGAAAGAAATGACCGCCACCGATATGAGGAGCGCTTATGGCGTTTGGAGC
Organism: uncultured SAR86 cluster bacterium; assembly: GCA_902559885.1. Taxonomy (GTDB): domain Bacteria; phylum Pseudomonadota; class Gammaproteobacteria; order Magnimaribacterales; family D2472; genus CACEJU01. The sequence continues at coordinate 12,288 of CACEJU010000010.1, forward strand.
CATCTTTAAGACATCTTTTTCTATTCCATTTGTAACCGGATCATTTCCAGCAAAGACAGATAAAAATGGCATATTAGAAGTTCTAAAAAATTCTCTTGCTTTTCTTTGGGCTTCAAGAGATTGATCAGGAATACTTGGTACCTGGCTTGGCATAGCTCTCGGTCCCATTTTGTAAGAAGGATCTGGAAAGGGTGCCTCATAAGCTTTAATCAGATCGGTACTAAATGGCGATAATTTTTCAAGTCCTAAGCCCTGAAATAAAAGGTGCACATATGCTTTAACTTTTGATTTTGCTAGCCTATCTTCCATCTGCATTGAATTAAGAAACCCGATAGGCATATTTTTTGATTCCCATGAAAACTTTTGCCAGTACATAAACTTTGTCGCAAAATGTTTTGACTTATCCATTTTGGATATATTTTTAGCCATAGTAAAAAAATTAATTTTTTTATTAGATGCTCTAAATGCTTTTATTTCATCAATTACTTCTTGAGGGACATCAGGATTATATGGCAACCCAGTATTACCCATTGCAATCTTTATAAACCTATCTGGGTCTGCTGCTACCATTCTCAAACCAATTAAGCCACCCCAATCCTGTCCAAAAAAAGTGAGATTTTTGAAATCATTTTTTGCAAGCCAGGCACCCATCCAATCTACTTGATTTTGATATGAATAATCTTCGCGTGCGGCCGGTTTATCTGATTTCCCATAACCAACAAGATCTGGAGCTATAACTCTTACACCTGCTTTAGTAAGATAGGGAATCATTCGTGCATAAAGATAACTCCATACAGGTTGACCATGCATGGCTAATAATACTGGGCCATCCTTTGGTCCCTCATCAATATGATGGATTCTAATTTCAGTTCCATCTGCAGCGCTAATGTTGGTATATTGAGGATTAAAAGGATAATCTTTAAGATTCTCAAAATATTTATCTGGTGTTCTCAGAATTTCCATACTTTGATACTAAAACATTTTTTCTGCAAATCCATGAAAATTTTTACACAATTCAAATAAAAATTTTGCAAAACAACATACAATGTATTAATAATAAATTTTTAAAAAAAATGAATATCTGCATCATAGGTTCAACTGGCGCTATAGGTAATGCTTTCTTGGAGTATTATAGTGCTGATAATGAAGTTACTAACATCTATTCATTTTCAAGATCTAAATTAAAAATAGATAAAAATGCATCTATAAAAAATTTTCAAATAGATGTAGAAAATGAAAATTCAATTAAAAAAGCTTCTGAAGAGGTAAGGGGAGTAGCTTTTGATTTGGTAATAGTTGCTACAGGCATTCTTCATACAGATGAGTTTGGTCCAGAGAAAAGTATTAGGGATCTCTCTTTTGATAAATTTGAAAAGATTTTCAAAGCTAACACAGCTGGCCCGGCCATTATTGGTAAATATTTTTTGCCATTACTTAATAAAAACTCAACATCAAAAATGTGTTTTCTGAGCGCAAAGGTTGGAAGTATTTCAGATAATAGGCTTGGTGGCTGGTATTCCTACAGAGCAAGCAAGACCGCTTTAAACCAAATTATAAAAAATTTTAGTATAGAAATAAGTAGATCAAATAAAAAAGCAATTATTGTTGGTCTGCAGCCAGGCACTGTAATAAGCAAGTTAAGCAAACCCTTCACAAGACAGGGCCAATCAAATTTATTTACACCTCAAGAGAGTGTTGGACATTTAGCCAGTGTAATAGATAAATTAGAGGCTGATAATAATGGCTCTATGCTTTCTTGGGATGGCAACATAATTCAGCCATAAAAAAACCCGAAACTAGTTCGGGTTTTTTTGAATCGAAATACTTTTTTAAGTACCGTGTGACTCTTTAACAGCTACATGCCAAATAATTAATCCAAATAGGATTTTATTAACAAAGTCAGCCATGTTGTAAATAAGGTTTAAGTTTGCAGCATAAACGTTTTCGCCACCAACTAAATAACCCATTACATATCCTAATGGATATACAGCCCAACCAAAAATGATAATTAACATCATAGTTTTGTAAGCTGATTGAACGGCTGGACTTGCAGCAGAAACTGCAGTTTTACCATCGCCTGAATATAATACTTGTATCATATAGATCCATGCAGCCATAGCTATAACGAATGCAATTGTTACATTCATTCCACCTGACTCACCTAAATACCCAAAGACAAGCATTACTAAAGAACCAACAAACAATTTCATGAATAATTGTCCAGCTACATTAGTAACAGCTCTAAGGATTAAGTAGAACTCTATGATAAGTAGAGGCACAGTTAATAACCAATCAATATATCTAAATACTGTTGGAGAACTACCTGTTTCTACCCAGACTCCTCTCATATATAAATAATGCCAGAATGCAATACCTGTAACTAAACCAGATACAGTTAATGATGTCTTCCATTTAGCACTAACATTATCTCTTTCAATGAAAAAGAATACTGTAGAAGCTAATAGAGCAGCAGTTACTAACCAGAAACTAACTCCAGTCATATCTGATGCATCAAGGTCTCCACCACCAGCTGCAAATGTAGGCATCGCAACTAATCCGACAAGTATAAGAAAAATATTTTTCATTATTACTCTCCCTTTAATAATAATTGACTTTAAAATTTATCATAAATGCTTATTTTTTAGCAAGTTAAATTACACTAATATATAAAGTTTTTATATATAATTTTAATATTGAATTATTTTCTTTAGGCAAAAAAAAGGGTGAAAAAATTCACCCTTTATAAAAGAATGCTTAGATTTATATATCAAATCTGTCTGCATTCATTACTTTATTCCAGGCCAAGATGAAATCATCAACAAATTTTTCATTTCCATCATGACTTGCGTATACTTCTGCAAGAGCTCTGAGCTGAGAATTTGATCCAAAAACTAAATCAGTTCTTGTGGCAGATCTTTCTTTATCTCCAGAAACTCTATTGAAAGCTTCATAGGAATTACCGGTGCCATTTGGTTTCCACTCAACACTCATATCTAAAAGGATATCAAAGAAATCATTTGATAAGACATCTTTGCTCTCAGTGAATAGGCCATAATCATTTGTGCTTATTCCAAGAGATCTCATCCCGCCATATAAGACAGTAAGCTCTGGTGCGGTAAGGCCAAGTAATTGAGCTTTATCAAGAAGAAACTCTTCTGCTGGTGCATTTAAGCCAGACTTATGATAATTTCTAAAACCATCTGAAACAGGTTCTAATACTTCAAAAGATTCAATATCAGTTTGTTCTTGAGATGCATCTCCTCTACCTGGAGTAAATGGCACGCTTTTACCAGATGCTTTTTCTATACCAGCATTTCCTGCTAAAACAATAATATCAGCTATAGATGCACCTGTTTCTTCAGAAATTTTTGAATAAACATCAAGTACTTTTTCAAGTTGCTCCGGTTTATTTGCCTCCCAGTCTTTCTGAGGAGCCAATCTTATTCTTGCACCGTTAGCACCACCTCTCATATCAGAATTTCTGTATGTTGAAGCAGAAGCCCAAGCAGTTTCTATCATTTCTTGAATTGTGAGATCACTTCCAAGAATTTTAGATTTTACTAAATCAACATCATAATCAGAGCTACCACTTGGAACTGGATCTTGCCATATTAGCTCTTCATCTGGAACTTCAGGACCCATATATCTTACCTTAGGCCCCATGTCTCTATGGAGAAGTTTAAACCAAGCTCTTGCAAATGCATCTGCAAACTCATCAGGATTTTCATGAAATCTTTTAGATATTTCTCTATACGATGGATCTTCACGAAGAGCCATGTCTGCAGTAGTCATCATAGTAGGAACTTTCTTTGATGCATCTTCAGCATCAGGAGCCAAATCACTTTCATCAGGATTAATAGCATGCCAAACTTTAGCTCCAGCAGGCGTATCAACTAATTCCCATTCATATTTAAAGAGTAGATCAAAGTAGCCGTTATCCCATTGAGTAGGATTAGCCGTCCAAGCTCCTTCAAATCCACTAGTAATTGTATCGCTTCCTTTACCGGACGCATGTGAACTAGTCCAACCAAAGCCCATTTGCTCTAATGGGGCGCCTTCAGGCTCTGTTCCAACACTCTCTTCTGGGCCAGCACCATGACCTTTACCAAATGTATGACCTCCAGCAACAAGTGCCACAGTTTCTTCATCATTCATTGCCATTCTTCCAAATGTTTCACGAATATCAACTGCACTTGCTAACGGATCTGGATTACCATCAGGACCTTGAGGATTTACATATATTAATCCCATTTGAACCGCACCTAATGGATTTGCTAAATCTCTCTCACCACTATATCTTTCATTTGCAAGCCATTCTTTTTCGGCTCCCCAATGGATATCTTCTTCAGGCGCCCAGATATCAGGTCTGCCACCACTAAATCCAAATGTTTTACCACCCATTGATTCAATAGCAACATTTCCAGCTAATATAAGTAGGTCAGCCCAACTTATTTGTTTCCCATATTTTTGTTTGATAGGCCATAAAAGTCTTCTTGCTTTGTCTAAGTTCCCGTTATCAGGCCAACTATTTAATGGAGCAAATCTTTGCGCACCAGTACCACCCCCACCTCTGCCATCTGCGGTTCTATATGTTCCAGCTGCGTGCCAAGTCATTCTTATAAAAAATGGACCATAATGACCATAATCAGCAGGCCACCAATCTTGGGAGTCTGTCATTAGATCATTTAAATCTTTCTTTAAAGATTCATAATCCAGTTTTGCAAATTCATCTCTATAGTTAAAACCATCATCCATTGGATCTGATTTAGAATCATGTTGATGTAAGATGCTTAAATTTAATTGGTTAGGCCACCAATCTTTATTTGATGTACCAGAATTTGAGTTACTTGCTAATGCCCCATGCATAACAGGACATTTATTTTCATTATCCATTTACTATTCCTCCAAAATAATAGATTACTCATACTTTACAGATTTTTTTAGTTTTATTAAATATAATAATAATGTATTTTATATTCGATATAATAAAACATTGATGATTACTATAAAACAAATTAATTATGCTATTGCTGTATCTGAAGCACTGCATTTTAAAAATGCTGCTGATAGATGTTTTATTTCTGCATCAACACTAAGTAATGCTATATCTGAAATGGAGAACAGCTTGGGTTTTAAAGTATTTGAGAGAGATAATAAAAAAGTTATTTTAACTGAACTTGGTAAAGAGTTTATTCAAAAGGCAAAGCTAATAAAATTAGAATATGATGATATTGAAAATTTAAATGCGATTAAAAAGCCACCACTTTCTTCAAACATATCTCTAGGAATCATACCGACTATTAGCCCATATTTCCTTCCAATTATTCTTCCCGGTTTAAAAAGAAATTTTCCTAATTTAAGACTAACAATAAGCGAGTCTCAGTCAGCAGAGCTTATCTCTAAAGTAAAAAGCGGTATTATTGATATAGCTATTCTTGCTTTGCCTTATGATCTAGAAGGGATGAACGCATATAAATTCTGGGAAGAGGATTTTTATTATATACATCATAAAAATCGATTTAGTTCAGAGAAAAAAAGAATACGAGCAAAGGATCTTGATACTAGGGAATTAATGCTGCTAAAAGATGGGCATTGCTTGAAAGATCATGCGCTAGCAGCATGCAATATTTCAAAAAATAGCAACAACTACCAAATGGCTGCATCAAACCTTAATACTTTAATAGAATTAGTTGCAGGAGATCTCGGTACAACGCTGGTTCCAGAAATGGCAATTAATCAACTTTTAAAAACTAAACAAGATTTACAAAAAGTTCTATTAAATGAACCAAGCCCGCATAGAGAACTAGCCATTATTGCTAGACCAACATACCCTTTAATTGAAAATATCAACTTACTAAGAAATTTTTTTGAAGAGGAGCTTAAAAAAACTCATAACTAAATTTTGTATAACAAATATTGTTTAGTATGATTTGCATATGAAAGTTGCAATTTATCCTGGCTCATTTGATCCCATAACATTAGGACATATGGATATTATAGATAGGGCATGCTATCTATTTGATAAAGTCATAGTTGCAATTGCTAAAAGCGAATCAAAAAACCCTTTATTTTCTCTTGAAGAAAGAATTAAGTTAACAGAAACAATATATAAGGATCATCCAAAAGTTGAAGTTGTAGGCTTTCCAAGAAAACTTACAGTTGATTTAGCAAGAGACTATGGAGCCTCTGCAATTGTTAGAGGTTTAAGGGCGGTAGCCGATTTTGAGTATGAGTTTCAGCTAGCCACAATGAATAGAGCCCTTGCGCCTGATATTGAAAGTATATTTTTAACACCAAAAGAATCATTAATATACGTTTCATCTAGCCTAATAAAAGAGATAGCAGACCTTAAAGGAAATATATCCAACTTTGTTCATCCGGTTGTGGAGTCAGCACTTGTTGCAAAGCTAGATAATTCATAATTACTTTTGGCAATCTAGGCAGTAAAAAGTTGATCTTTGGTTTAGGACAATCTTTTTAATAACTCCTCTACAAGATTTACATTTTTCATTCTCTCTACCATAAACTTTTAGCTTAATTTTAAAATATCCCTCAGAGCCATCAACGGAGTAAAAGTCTTTTAAGGTGGTGCCACCCATATTAATAGCAATCTTTAAGATATTTTTTATTGATTTAACGAGTCTTTTACAATCCTCTTCATTTATAGAGTTTGTTATATTATTTGGATTAATTCTTGCGTCAAATAAAGCTTCTGATGCATAAATATTCCCAACGCCAACAACAACTTTTTGATTCATTATAAAATTTTTAATATTGGTCTTTGAGTTTCTTGAAATATTAAATAAATATTTTTTGTTAAAGTCTTTTGATAATGGTTCAGGCCCTAAGTTTTTAATTAAAAAGTGATCTTTTGCATTATTAGTAAAATGGATTGAACCAAATCTCCTTATGTCGTTATATATAATTTTTTTATCTTTAAGATAAAAAATAATATGATCATGTTTTTTATACGTGTTGCTATTAAGATCTTGAATTCTAATATTTCCAGACATTCCTAGATGCAAAATAATAAAACCATCAGATAAATTAAAAATAATATATTTAGCTCTTCTTGTGATACTTATAATTTTTTTATTAGATATATTTTTTTCAAAATCCTTCTCAATTTTCCATCTTAAATGTCTATTATTTATATCTACGGAAACTATTTTTTTTTCAACGAATGGCTGAAGGGCTGACATGGTAGTTTCAACCTCAGGGAGTTCTGGCATATTTTTAGTTTAGTAAATTATTAATATCAATAATATTCTGAGGAGAAATTGTTCCAGATGCTAGCGCTAGTCTTAAATTTGCAAGAATGTAGTCATACTTTGCATTAGCAAGATTTTTTTCAGCACTATATAGATTTTTTTCTGCCTGAAGTAAATCTACAACATTTCTAGTTCCAACTTTATATCCCACTGAAGTTGCCTCTAAAGCGCTAGTAGCTGATACCACAGCTTGTTGTTGTGCCTTAACATTTGCTACTAAAGTAATTACATTAGAGTATTGAGATCTTACTTCTTGTATTACAGATCTTTCTACAAAAAGTGCATTTTCTATGCTTCTATCATAGTTAGCATATGCCTGCCTTCTTTTAGAGTTTACTGAACCGCCTTGAAAAATTGGCATACTGAATTGGATGGCATAATTTCTTCTACCGGTCACTTCTGGCACAGGTATTCCTTGGCCATCAATGTCGAAACCCTCAAAGTTAAACTGGTTGGTTTCAGCTTCATTTATTGTTCCTGCGATATTAATTTTAGGTAAATGGTTTGATGCTGAGCTTCTGGCATTATTTTTTGCTGCATTTTTTCTTAAATGAGAGGCCTTAAGTTTATAATTTTTTTCTATAGCTTTATTAACCCAGGCTTCTTTTGAGCTTGGTGTTGGCTCAGTAATAATGAGATCATTACCTAGCTCATCAATTGAAAAAACTTCTCTTCCAATAAGTGCATTGAGAGATTCTCTGGCAGAAAAAAGATTACCTTCAGCATTTATTTTTGAAGCTCTACTTAAATCAAAGGCTAGCTGGGCTTCTTGAACTTCTGTAATTGCTGATAAACCAACTTCAAATCTTTGTTGAGCTTGATCAAGTTGTTTTTTGATAGCTTTTTCTTCAGAAATAGCAGCATTAAGATTATCTATTGCTCTCAGAACACCAAAATAGACTTCTGCTGTTCTTACAAGTAGATTTTGTTGTTCATAAGCAAAATCTGCTTCAGCTGCATCAGTAAGCGCTTTAGAACTTTTGTAGTTGAACCAATAATCTAATCTAAATAGAGGCTGACTTAATGTAGCCTGTGAACCAAAGGAGTTATAGTTTTGCTGTAATACTTTATTTTGATAATACTCATTCCAGTTTGTAGTACCACTGATAGAAATATTAGGTAATAATGCTGCTCTTCCTTGAACCTTTAACTCTTTATCAGCTAAGAAAGTATATTGAGCTGCTCTATAAGTTGGATCATTTTCTAGGGCTTCATTGTAAATATCTAATAGGCTCTCGCCTTGAATAAGAAATGGAAAAATACAGACAGCATGTATAAAGATTTTATTTAATTTTTGTTTCATATAATAAGTATTTTAGCTTATTTTTTAATGTTAGCATTGTAAACATTTATATGCTTATATGTAAAGGATACTTTACATTAAAAATTTAAAATGAAATATTCATAGTTAATTATTCTAAATAATGCATTTATTTCATTTATTTTAAATATCATTTATTTAACATGGAGTAGAATAAGTAAAATACTTTTAAAACTTTATATGGAAAAAAAATCTTTTAACTTCTTACACTCAGATTCAGAAAATAGAATATATATAGATTCTAAAAATAATGATCTAAGAGTACCTTTTAAGCTCATTGATGTCACTGCGACCCAAACAGAGAATGGCGAGAGTGAAAATCCAAATTTTCTTAAATATGATACGACTGGCCCTATGGGAGATGAGAAATATCAGCATGATTTCAAAAAGGGTTTACCTAAATTAAGAGCATCATGGTTGGATAAAAACACAGATCTAAATAATGAAAAAAATATTCTGAAGTCTAAATCTGATCAATCTATTACACAAATGCATTATGCAAGAAAAGGTATTATTACCAAAGAAATGGAGTATGTTGCAATTAGAGAAAACGCTCTTCTTGAGCAAGCTAAGCAGCTTGGTGTAATGATTCCTAATGGCATGGGTAATATGCCAGATAGCATCACTCCCGAGTATGTTAGAGATGAAATTGCATCTGGAAGGGCAATCATTCCAGCAAATGTGAATCATCCAGAGCTTGAACCTATGATTATTGGGAGAAAATTTTTAGTAAAGGTAAATTCAAATATTGGTAATTCTGCAGTGACTTCATCTATTGAAGAGGAAGTGGAAAAATTATTATGGTCTACCAAATGGGGTGCTGATACGATTATGGATTTATCAACAGGTAAAAATATTCATGAAACTCGTGAAAATATTATTAGAAATTCGCCTATTCCTGTTGGTACGGTTCCTATCTACCAAGCATTAGAAAAAGTTAATGGAAAAGCTGAGAATCTAAATTGGGATATTTTTAAAGAAACTCTAATTGAACAAGCTGAACAAGGCGTAGATTATTTTACTATTCATGCAGGAGTGCTTTTGAGATATGTGCCAATGACTGCCAATAGATTAACAGGAATAGTTTCTAGGGGCGGATCCATTATGGCTGGCTGGTGCTTAGCTCATCATAAAGAAAATTTTCTCTATACACATTTTGATGATATTTGTGAAATTATGAAGGCATATGATGTTTCTTTTTCATTAGGCGATGGTTTGAGACCTGGATCTATAGCAGATGCTAACGATGAAGCCCAATTTTCAGAGCTTGAAACCCTTGGTGAGCTAACACAAAGAGCATGGGAATATGATGTTCAAGTTATGATTGAGGGGCCAGGCCATGTACCAATCCAACAAATAGAAGAAAATGTAATCAAAGAAAAGACTTTATGTCATGATGCGCCTTTTTATACACTTGGCCCATTAACAACTGACATTGCGCCTGGATATGATCACATAACTTCTGCTATTGGAGCTGCACAAATTGGGTCATATGGCACAGCCATGCTTTGCTATGTAACGCCTAAAGAGCATCTTGGGTTACCAAATAAAGAGGATGTTAAGCAAGGCTTAATGGCATATAAAATTGCTGCTCATGCAGCAGATCTTGGTAAGGGACACAAAGGAGCTTTTGCAAGAGATTATGCTCTTTCTAAAGCCAGATTTGAATTTAGATGGGAGGATCAATTTAATCTAGGTTTGGATCCTCAGACGGCTAGAGATTATCATGATGAAACGCTTCCAAAACAATCAAGCAAGTTGGCACACTTTTGTTCAATGTGTGGTCCAAAGTTTTGCTCTATGAAGATTTCTCAAGATATAAGAAAAAATTATGGTTCAATTGACTCTATCGATATTACAAACATAGAGAATTCAATGAAACAGAAATCAGAAGAATTCAAAAAACAGGGTTCTGAAATTTATAAGGCAGTATAAGTTGGCTAAATCCTCATATGATTCAAAAGCTATAGAGGTTTTATCAGGCCTTGATCCGGTTAAGAAAAGACCGGGGATGTACACAGATACAACTAACCCCAACCATCTTATTCAAGAAGTACTGGATAATTCAGTAGATGAAGCATTAGCAGGGCATTGCTCAAAAATAAAAATTATTTTATATAAAGATCAGTTCATTGAAGTAATTGATAATGGCAGAGGAATGCCAGTTGATATTCATCCTGAGCATAAAATATCTGGAATAGAATTAATACTTTGCAAACTCCACGCTGGGGCCAAATTTTCTGGAAACGAATATAACTTTTCTGGTGGATTGCATGGGGTGGGTGTCTCGGTCGTAAATGCTCTATCGCAAAATCTCGAAGCAAAAATTAAAAGAGATGCAAAAGAGCACTTAATAACTTTTTCTAATGGTGACAAGGTTAATGATCTCAGTGTAATAGGAGAGGTTGGCGCAAGAAATACAGGCTCAAGCATCAAATTTAAGCCAAATAAAGATTACTTTGAAACTGATAAAGTTGACACCAAATCCCTTATTAAATTAATTAAAGCAAAAGCAGTTTTGTGCCCGGGACTTACAATTGAGTTTTATGATGAAAAAAAATCTTTTAGAGAGAGTTGGTATTTTGAAGATGGGTTAAAGTCATATTTAGATGATGCTGCTCAAGACTTAGATACCCTTCTTGAAGACCCAATTATATGTAATAAAGAGGGCGATATTCAGGCAGTTGATTTTATTATTAATTGGTCTCTCACACCTTCTAAAAATAAATTAGAAGAAACTTATGTGAATTTAATACCTACTCAACAAGGTGGTTCGCATTTAAATGGATTTAAATCAGGTTTTCTTGAAGCCATTAAAGAATTTTGTGACTACAGAAACCTAATCCCAAAGGGTATCAAACTCAACTCAGATGATGTCATAAAGGATGCTATGTTTGTAATTTCATCTAAGATGCAAAATCCACAATTTGCAGGACAAACAAAAGAAAGACTTGATTCTAAAGATCATGCATCTTTTGTTTCTTCAACAACCAAGGATCTTGTAAGTATCTGGTTGAATACTCATACTGAAGAGGGTGAAAAGATTGCAGACTTAGCAATCAGTTCTGCTCAATCAAGAGCAAAAGCCTCAGTAAATGTTGTTAGAAAAAAAGTTATAAAAGGGCCCGCTCTTCCAGGAAAACTTTCAGATTGTAATAGCCAGGATTTAAACGAAACAGAATTATTTTTAGTTGAAGGTGATTCTGCAGGTGGTTCAGCTAAACAAGCTAGAGAAAGAGCATTCCAAGCAATAATGCCTTTGAGAGGAAAAATTTTAAATACTTGGGATCTTGAGAGCACGGATATAATTAAATCACAAGAAATTAAAAACCTTTCGACTGCAATTGGAGTTATTCCTGGAAGCGATGATTTAAGTTCATTACGGTATGGGAAGATATGTATATTAGCTGATGCTGATTCTGATGGCTTACATATTTCAACCTTATTATGTGCGCTATTTTTAAGACATTTTAGGCCTTTGGTGAAAGAGGGCAGAATATTTGTATCAATGCCACCGCTTTTTAGGATAGATTGTGGCCACGAAGTTAGATATGCACTTGATGAAAAGGAAAAAGAAATCATCGTTAATGAATTTAAAAAGAAAAAAGGAAAACCAAAAATAAATATCCAAAGATTTAAGGGTCTGGGTGAAATGAATCCATCACAATTAAGAGAAACAGTCATGGATCCACAATCACGGAAGCTAGTAAATCTTACTATTAGTTCAAGTGATAACGCCAACTCTGTTATGGATCTTCTACTTTCTAAGAAAAGATCGAGTGACAGAAAAGAATGGCTTGAAAAAAAAGGATCATTAGCTGAGATATAAATGAGTAAACAAGAATCAAATATTAGTTTAAAGAAATATGCAGAAGATGCATATTTAAATTATGCAATGTATGTAATTTTAGATAGAGCTTTGCCTAATATTGGGGATGGGTTAAAGCCGGTTCAAAGAAGAATACTTTACGCAATGTCAGAGCTTGGACTAGATGCAGGGTCGAAATATAAGAAGTCTGCTCGAACTGTTGGAGATGTAATTGGTAAGTTTCATCCACATGGAGACTCTGCTGCATATGAAGCAATGGTTTTAATGGCCCAAGACTTTTCTTTTAAATATCCATTAGTAGATGGTCAAGGCAATTGGGGTTCGCAAGATGACCCTAAGTCATTTGCAGCTATGAGGTATACAGAATCAAAACTTACAAAATTTGCGAAACTTTTAATTGATGAATTAAAAGCAGGTACTGTAGACTGGCAACCAAATTTTGATGGATCTTTGTTGGAGCCAGTTATCTTTCCTGCTAAGGTTCCATCAATATTATTGAATGGCACCTCAGGGATAGCTGTTGGCATGGCCACTGATATTTCATCTCATAATATTAATGAAGTTTTAGACGCAACAATACATGTTTTAGAAAACCCAAAATCAAAAACAAAAGACCTTTTAAAGATTATAAAAGGCCCAGATTTTTCAAATAACGCAAAAATTGTAGCTAATTCAGAAGAATTATTTGAAATTTACTCAACTGGTAGAGGTGGATTTAAGATACAGGCAAATTGGGATAAAGAGGGAAATGATATTGTAATAACCTCGCTTCCTTACCAGGCATCTGGCTCAAAAATTTTAGAACAGATTGCTGATCAAATGCTGAATAAAAAAGTTCCCATGATTGTTGATCTAGCAGATGAGGGAGATCATCAGGAGCCAGTTAGATTAGTCATTTCATTAAAATCAAATCGAGTTAATGCTGATGATGTAATGAACCATTTGTTTGCTACAACAGATTTACAAAAATCATATAGATTTAATATGAATTTAATCTCCTTATCTGGAAATCCAAGAGTTTTTGCATTAGATGAGTTACTTAAAGAGTGGATAAAATTCAGGAAAATTACTGTAACAAGAAAGCTTGAAAATAGATTAGACCAGGTTAACGATAGACTTCATATTCTTGATGGCCTTGCCATTGTATATTTGAATATTGATGAGGTTATAAAAATTATTAGAGAATCTGATGAGCCGAAAAAAGAGCTTTCCAAGAAATTTAAATTATCTGATATTCAAGTTAATGCAATCTTAGAAATTAGATTGAGGCAACTTGCAAAATTAGAGCAAATTAAAATTGAAACTGAGCAAAATAAATTATCAGAAGAGCAATCAGAGATAGAGAAAATCTTAGCCTCAAAATCACGACTTAAAACTTTAATTAAAAATGAGCTTATAGAAATTAAGCAAGAATTCGGCGAAGAAAGAAAATCTCCAATTATTGAATCTTCTTCAGCTAAAGTTTTTTCAGAAGAGGAAACTATTGTTACTGAGCCAGTTACAATTGTGCTTTCCAAGGCTGGCTGGATTAGGTCTGCAAAAGGACATGAGATAGATCCCAGTTCATTATCATATAGGGGTGACGATCTGTTACAAGATTTTTGTAGAGGTAAAAGTAATCAAAATACAGTGTTCTTAGCATCAAATGGAAAAGCGTATACGCTTTCTGCCCACTCTTTGCCATCAGCAAGAGGCTTGGGGGATCCAATTACTGGAAGAATTTCTGCAGACTCAGGTATTATTTTTAAATCATGTGCTATTGGTGAACAAGAGGATAAATATGTAGTTTCAAACTCTGCAGGATTTGGTTATATATCTGATTTTGCAAGCATGATTTCAAACAAAAAATCTGGAAGAGCATTTATGAAAGTACCAGAAGGTGCCGATGTTCATAAAGCAATTAAATATAGAGTAGATCATGAGTTTATTGTTGCAATATCAAATATTGGTAGGATGCTCATTTTTAATATAGAAGAGCTACCATTCTTACAGAAAGGAAAGGGTAATAAAATCATCAATATTCCAACTCCAAAATTTAAGTCAGGTGAGGAATCTATGACTCATATTGAGCTCTTAGCTCCTGAGAGTATTTTAAGAATTGATAGTGGTAAGCAGCATATGAGGCTTAAGTTCAAGGATCTTCAAAATTATATTTCAACAAGAGCAAAAAGAGGAAATATGCTACCCCAAGGTTATAGAAAAGTTGATAGTATTATCGAAGAGCTTGAATAAAAATTTACATGATAAAAATATCAAGTGAAGGTGAAAATTTTCAAATAATACTGAGCCCAAACCGCTCATTAACTGGAAAGTATAGGTGGATCTTTATTGGAAGTATTGCAACCATTTGTTTATCCATTGCAACTATTTTTTTTATTCTTGGCGCAACATTAATACTTCCATTTGCTGGGCTTGAAGTAGCAATCTTGTCTATTGCTTTCTATTTAAATTTTAAATGGAGTAGCCAAAAAGAAGTTATCTATATTAATCCTCAAGAGGTAAGGATTGAAAAAGGAAATAATAAACTTGAGTTTAGCTGGAAAGAGTTTAGAACTTTTACCTCTTTTGTTGTCTCAAAAGAAGATAAAGATAATATTCAACTTGGATTCAGGTCCAAGGGCCAGACAATATATGTTGGTAGCTTCCTGAATTTTGATGAAAAAGAAGAATTAAAAGAAGAGGTTTCAAATATTATTTCTGAATTAAATTCTTTATAGCTTCCATTTAGGCAATTTTTTCTTCTCAAGTATAAGATTAAACTTAACAAGCTTAGGAATACCATTTTCAAATTTTGATGGAGCTTCGCCTTGAATTAAAGGCATTAAGTATTTGATAGCCTTAGGCGTTACATTAAAACCATCTTTAGAAATAAATGATGCAGGAAGTTTTTTCTCAATATTTGCAATTTTTGATAAAGGGGCAGGCTTAATTTCCCACGAATAACGTTTTGTTTTTTTTCGTACAATAATTGGCATTACACCATTTAAACCTTTTACCGCATATTCAACTGCCTTTTTGCCAACAGCAGATGCATGTTCTAAATCAGTTAAAGATGCAATATGCCTTCCACTTCTTTGTAAATAATCTGCAACTGCCCAATGATTTTTTAAGTTCAATTTATTTGAAATAAGGCTCGCTAACTTAGGAGCGACGCCACCTAGCTGAACATGACCAAATGCATCCTTAGTATCTGACTCTGCTACAAATTTATTCTTTGAGTTCTTAATTCCCTCCGACGCAACAATTACACAAAAACTATTCTTTTTTACAACTTCTTTTACTTTGTTTAAAAATTTTTTTTCTTCAAATATTATCTCTGGAAGAAGAATGATATGAGGTGATGAGTTATTATCATTTCTTGCTAAAGCACTGGATGCAGCCATCCAACCAGCATGCCTTCCCATTACCTCTAAAATAAATACCTTGGTTGAAGATTCTGCCATTGATTCAACATCAAGAGCTGCCTCTAAAGTTGAGGTAGCAATATATTTTGCTGCAGATCCAAATCCAGGACAACAGTCAGTTAAAGCTAAATCATTATCTACTGTTTTTGGGATAGCAATACAAGTAAGAGGATAACCAAGTTCTTCACTCATTTTGGAAACTTTGAAGGCAGTATCCGCAGAGTCATTACCACCATTATAAAAAAAGTAACCAATATTATGAGCCTTAAAAACCTCGATTAATCGAAGATATTCTTTTCGATCTGTATCAATATCTTTTAACTTAAATCTACAGGAACCAAAGATTCCTCCAGGTCTATAAAATAATGAATTTAAAGCCGAAATGGATTCCTTGGATGTATCAAATAATTCCTCTCTAAGCGCTCCCAAGATGCCATACTTACCAGCATAAACTTTGCCTATTTCCTTGTGTTTTTTTGCTTCTAGTATTACTGATGCAGCAGTAGCATTGATTACAGAGGTTACGCCACCAGATTGAGCATAAAAAGCATTTCGTTTCATAAATTAATACCTAAAGTTTCGTTATCTCTTATGCTAACGTATTATAGCTAATATGAAAGTGCATATCTTAGGAATTTGTGGAACCTTTATGGCTGGCGTTGCTAAACTTATGATTGAAAAGGGTTATGAGGTTTCAGGAAGCGATAAAGATTTTTATCCTCCTATGTCAGAATATTTAGAAACTTTAAAAATTGATTTAATTAAAGGATATGATTCTCAAAACTTACCTGAAGCAGATTTGTATGTCATTGGAAATGTCATATCAAGAGGAAATGAATCTTTTGAGAAAATTCTCAGCAATAAATTACCATATACATCTGGCCCCAAAATTATTGCCGATCTTACCAAAGAAGAGAACCTGATAGCAGTTACTGGAACTCATGGCAAGACAACAACATCCTACATGCTCTGTCATATATTTATAGAAAATGGTATAGATATTGGATATTTAGTGGGAGGTATTTCTCCACATTTTCAAGATTCAGCAAAAATAGGCACTGCAAATATTTTTATAATTGAGGGAGATGAGTATGACTCAGCTTTATTTGATAAAAGATCAAAATTCATTAATTACAATCCCCATTCAATAATAATTAATAATATAGAGTTTGATCATGCAGATATCTTTAGAGATATTGATGACATCAAAAGACAATTTCACCATCTAGTCAAGATCATCCCTAATGATGGCAGCATTATGTATCATCATGATGATCCAAATATAAAAGATGTAATTAATTTAGGATCTTGGTCAAAGATGCTCCCAATAGGAGAAGAAGATTTATTTTACTCATATGAAAATAGAGAAATGACTTTTAATAAGATTAATTATTCATTAACCTCATTGCCTCTTAAAGGAATTCATAATTTTAAAAATTATGTAGCAGCTATATATATGGCATATCAATATGGCGTACCTATTAAAAAATCCATTCAAGCTTTATCTAACTTTAGTGGAGTTAAAAGAAGACAAGAGCTTGTTTATGATAAAAATAATATTTCAATAATTGATGATTTTGCCCATCATCCTACAGCTATAAAGCTTACTATTGAATCAATAAAGCATGAAAATCCTAAGAAAAATATAATTGGGATAATTGAGCTTGGATCAAATACTATGGCAAGTGGTAAACATATTGATTTATTAATAAATGCTGCAAATGATTTAGATAGTATTTATTGGTATGATCCAAGACATGCGCTCAAAGATAAGCTCTTTAAAAAAACTTTCAATTCATTGGATGACTTGCACAAAGATTTACTTGCAAAAATACAAACTGACTCCATTATTTTAATTATGACAAATAAAAATAGTTCATATATATACCAACCAATTAGAGAATATCTTGAAGGATAAACAAATTTCTATATTTCCCTTAGGTATTGTAGTTTTTCCTGGCTCAATACAATCTCTTCAAATATTTGAACCTAGATATTTAAACATGGTAAAAAGGTGTATGGCAGAGGATGAAGGTTTTGTCATCACACTATTACAAAATAATTTAGATAATGATGAAATTGGATTTGCTAAAAAAGGTTCTTATGTTGAAATCGTAGATTTTAATAATCTTCCTAACGGCTTATTAGGAATTACAGTTAAATGTATTCATAAGGCCGAAATTAAAAATATTTGTAAACTTGATGATGGTTTAAATATTGGAGAAATTTCACCCATTATCGAGCCCGAAGTTGATGATCAAGCAGTTCTCGCAGAGCATCCTGAATTACTTAATATTCTTTCACAGCTTATGCGCCATCCTGAAATAGAAAAATTGTCTCTTGATATTAATTTCGATTCTGCAAATTCTGTTTCAAATCATTTATCTGGATTGGTGCCTTTTACTGGCGAACAAAAACAAAAACTACTTGAAGCATTTGATGCATCTCAAAGACTTTCAATACTTGATAATCTAATTACCAAGCTTACATCATCTAAGCAAGTTTAATTGGTTCAATATCTGATTTTTTTCTTACCCAGTTTATATATCGGTATATTGGTTTAATAGTTATAAGCTTTTTTTCTAATTTATATTTTCCAGGATAATCACTGAAAATTAGACCAAGCAAAATAGTAAGCAGTCCTTGACCAGGGAGTACCAGCATTAATATGCCACCAATTATAAGTAAATAGCCCATGACATTTTTAGTAATAAATAATATAAGCCATATTATTGGATTACTTGTTTTAAATGGAGATAGCCCTCTCTTAGAAGAGTCAAAATAATCAACTGGAATTATTTTGATAACAAAATTTATAATAAAAATACTAAAGAAGAAGATGAATAATGAGCTTATTGCAAGCCATGATAAGATGCTATTTAAATTTTGACCTAAAAATTCAATCATATTGCTTAATTCATGTTTAGATTTTTTTATTTATAATTTACTATAGCTAAATAATATATATTTTATAAATAAATAGAAACTTTGTTAGATAACACACTCATAGAAACATCTTTATCATCACTAGATTCCAATAAAGCCCAAGATATTTTAAATCTTGATATTCAAAAAATTTCCACTTATGCAGACAATATAATAATTGCCTCTGCAACCTCGTCCAGACATGCTAAATCTCTCTTAGATAAGTTGGTTTTGGATATCAAATCAAAAGACATTGATATTATTGGTATTGAAGGAAAAGCTGAATCAGGCTGGGTTTTAGTTGACTGTGGAGATCTTGTAATTCATATAATGCAAAAAGATATTCGAGAATTCTACGACCTTGAGGGGCTTTGGGGTGGTGATACCCTTGTAGAATCTAGACCCTAGATGAATATAAACATATTAAGTATTTCAAATAGCCTATCTAAATGGGAAGAAGAGGGCTTAACTTATTACTCAAAACAGTTTCCAAAAAATATTAATCTTAACTTTATCAATATTAAGAATAAAATTAATCCAAATCATTCAATTGAAAAAATTATTAAAGAGGAGGCAAATGAAATTTTAAAAAGAATAAAGCCAGCAAATGCTATGATTGCTTGTGATTCTCATGGGCAACAATACAACAGCTTAGAATTTAGCAATAAACTTCAAAATATTTATAAATCTTATTCTAATATTGATTTCATTATAGGCGGATCTCATGGCTTAGATAAAACAATCCTAGAAGCATCAAATGAGATTTTATCCTTCTCAAAATTTACTTTCCCTCATAGGTTGTTTAAGTTGATCTTAACTGAGCAGCTATATAGAGCATTTTCAATTGTAAATAATAAGCCATATCACAAATGATAGACTTAGAACAAAGAGGTCCAGAAAAAAAGAATTTTGAGAATAGGCTTGCCCTTATTTATATTTTCTTTGTTTTTCTTTTTTCAGCAATTATCTTTCAGACATATAGCCTACAAGTATCTAGTTTTATAGATTATGAAGAGGCTTCAAATCAAAATAAAACAAGAGAAGTTCTTGTTCAGCCATTAAGAGGAATAATATACGATCGAAATGGAAAAATAATTGCAAACAATATTCCAAGCTATGATTTGGTTATATTACCAGGAAAAATATCTGACCTAAATGGTTTACTGGATAAGCTTAAAGAATTTCTAGTTCTAACAGAATCTGAATTGCTTTATATAAATGAAAATTTTAAAAAAAAGGCAGCTTATAATCGCGAGCTCACAATAAAAAAGAATCTGACTAATAATGAAATAGCAGCTTTTGAGGTAAGAAGCTTTGACTTAGATAATATTTCAATTGAAAAAAGATATAGCAGACAATCAAATTATCCTGAAATTTTTTCTCATGCTTTGGGTTATGTGGGAGGAGTAAATGATATAGAGCTTGCTAATATCTTGTCATCACAAAACTTACAGCCTATAGAAACAGAATTCACTTATTCAAATGGTTTTATTAAAGGAATGACCGGCATAGAAAATATCTATGATAAAGATTTAAGGGGCTTATTTGGAAAAAGAATATATGAAGTTGATGCCAAAGGAAAATTTCTTAAAGAGTTAGGTTTTGAGAAACCAAAAAATGGTAAAAACTTATATTCAAATCTAGATATTGAAGCTCAACAAGTTGCATTTAAGGAAATGAAAAAAAGAAGAGGTGCAGTTGTAGCAGTTGAGATAGAATCTGGATCTATAGTTACGTATTTAAGCTCTCCATCTTTTTCAATCAATGAATTATCAAATAATATTTCATCAAAAGAATTTAATGAACTATTAAAGGATAGCAATAAGCCTTTTTTTGATAGAGCAAGCCAGGGCAGATATTCACCTGCATCGACAATTAAGCCAGCAATTGGTCTTTATGGTATTGAAAAAAATTTAATTAGCTGGAATACAACTATTGAAGATCCGGGCTATTTTATTTTGCCAGAGGACCAGAGAGTATATAGGGGTTGGAAAGAAGGAGGTCATGGAAGAATAAATTTGGCTGATGCAATTATACAAAGCTCTAATACCTTCTTTTTTCTTTTGGCCTATCAATCTGATATATACGACTTAAAGAACCATTTAAATAATTTTGGTTTTGGAAAGAAGGTCTGTAATGACTGTTTTAATCAAGATATTGCTTTATTACCAGATCCTGAATGGAAGATGAATAATCTAAATTTTGGTTGGTTTAAAGGTGACACTGTAAATATGGGAGTTGGTCAAGGCTATCTTAGTGCAACCCCGATTCAGCTAGCATATTATGCAAATATAGTTGCACAAAAAGGCCTGATTAAAAATCTTTCATTTATCAAAGATAATAATGAGCCACATGCTGATATTTTATTGCAGAATATTTCAGATGCTGATTGGAAAAGAATGCATGAAAGCATGATTGGGGTTATTGAAAACCCAAAAGGCACTGCAAAAAGATTAAAGAATCTTAAAACTTATTCAATAGGTGCTAAATCTGGGACAGTAGAGCTTGTTAGTCTTGATAGTAAGGAGGAGTACAAAATAGTCAGACAGGAAGAAGGCAAAAGAGATCATGCAATAATTATTGCTTTTGGACCAATGCCAAATCCTAAATATGCGGTAAGTGTTGTTATAGAGAATGGCGAAAGCGGTGGTTCTGTTGCAGGGCCTGTAGCTGTAAATGTTCTTAATGAACTTATAAATAATGAAAAAACTTAGTTTTAAAAAATTTGATCTTTTTTATGATCAATATTTATTTATTGCTATAACTTTATTGTCTATATTGGGATTAATATTTCTCTTTAGTGCATCACAAGGGAATACTTCTATGGTGTTCAAACAAGGTTTGTTTGTTCTCTTTGGAATTTTATTAATGCTTTTAATAAGTCAACCAGATCCAGATTTTTTTAATAATATTTCCGTAGCGTTTCTCCTGTTATCCATAATATTAATTATCGCCACTTTTTTTATTGGAATAGAGGCTAATGGTGCTAAGAGATGGCTTAATATGGGATTTTTTACTCTACAACCATCTGAATTATTAAAGATTGCATTACCAATTTATTTATCTTCATACCTATACCATCGAAGATTGCCTATAAGCATGAAGCACACATTTATAACCCTTGGATTAATTTTGGCATTATTTTATTTAGTAGCTTCTCAACCAGATCTTGGAACAGGCTTGGTAGTTATTATGTCTGGTCTTTATATTCTATTTTTAGCTGGTTTAAGCTGGAGATTTATAGGAATCTCATTTTTGTTAATGATTTTATCTTTGCCTTTCCTTTGGAATAATTTTTTGGAACCATTTCAGCAACAAAGAATTAAAACATTTTTTAATCCTGAGTCTGATCCATTTGGGTCTAGCTGGAATATAACTCAATCTAAAATTGCAATCGGCTCTGGTGGAGTTTCTGGCAAAGGATATCAAGAAGGATCTCAGTCACATTTAGACTTTCTTCCAGAAACTGAAACTGATTTTATTTTTGCAGTAATAGCAGAAGAATTTGGTTTTATTGGAGTTTGTACCTTAATGGCAATATATATTTTTATATTAATGAGATGTTTTTATTTAGCCCTTAATGCTAGAGATAGATTTTGTAGATTAGCAATCGGAGGGCTAAGTTTAATTTTTGCATCTACTTTATTCATAAACCTTGGAATGGTCACAGGTTTATTGCCAGTTGTTGGAATGCCTCTGCCTTTTGTGAGCAAAGGCGGCTCATCTTTGCTATCATTCTATATAGCATTTGGAATTATTATATCTATGGCTTCGCACAAAAAATTAATGCAAAAATGAAACATATATTACCTATACTTTTCTTCCATCTAGCTATTTTTGCTGATTACAGTGTGCATCCTGATGCACAAGATGTAATCGATGAACTTACATATAAACATGGTTTCGAAGAAGAATATGTTATTTCAATTCTTCAAATGGCAGAAAAACAACCTAAAATTATTAAATCAATTTCAAAACCAGCTGAATTTACCTGGACATGGGATAGGTATAAAAATTTATTTCTAGATACTAAGAGAATTTCTAATGGTAAACGTTTTATAGAAGACAATTTAGGCACTTTAGAAAGAGCAGAGGCTAAATATGGCGTTCCAAAAGAAATAATTACTGCAATCCTTGGAGTTGAAACTCGATATGGCAAGGTTATGGGTGGCTACAAAGTAATAGATAGCTTAACAACCCTTGGCTTTGATTACCCAAGAAGAGCTAAATTTTTTAAGAAAGAGTTAATTGAGTTTTTTGTTTTAACACGACAAAATAATCTTGATATTACTCAAGTCAAAGGCTCTTATGCGGGTGCTATGGGTTATGGTCAATTTATATCATCGAGTTATAGGGCGTATGCTGTTGATTTTGATGGAAACGGAAGTGCGGATTTATTTAATTCTGTAGACGATGCAATAGGTAGTATTGCTAATTATTTAAATGTTCATGGATGGAAGCCAGAGGGAAATATAGTTACTGAGATAAAATTAAATGATATTAGAAAGCCGATAAAAACTCATTATAATGTGAATAAAATTATCACTCTTGAATTCGAGGAAGATGGAGAAAAAAAATATTTTATTGGAGATAATAATTTTATAGCAATCACTAAATATAATATAAGTCATTTTTATGCAATGGCGATATATTACCTATCAGAAGAGATAAAAGCATGAAAAAGATATTTACTTTACTATTATTTACTAGCTGCTTGGAGCTTTATGCACAAAGTTTTGTAGCTCCAGCACCAAAGCTTGATTTGAAAGCATATATTTTAATTGAACCCCAAACAGGAACAGTAATTGCTGAATATAATTCAGATCTTCATGTAGAGCCTGCAAGCATGACAAAGATCATGACAGGTTATGTTGTTGCAGATCAGATTGGCAATGATCTCATTAATTTAAATGATAGTGTTCTAATTAGTGAGAAGGCTTGGAGAATGGGGGGATCTAAAATGTTCATAGAGGCTGGTAAAAGGGTTTCAGTAGAAGATCTTCTAAAAGGAGTAATTATTCAATCAGGAAATGATGCATCGGTTGCACTTGCGGAATATTCTGGCGGAACTGAGGAGGGATTTGTTGATCTAATGAATGCTTATGCGCAGTCATTGGGGATGAATAACACTGCTTTTGTAAATTCAACCGGACTTCCTGCAGAAGGTCATTACTCAAGCGCAAAAGATTTAGCATATCTAACCTCTAATTTTATTAATAAATTTCCTGAAATATATAACCTTTATAAAGAAAAAAGTTTTGAGTTTAATAGTATTAAGCAATTAAACAGAAATAAGCTTTTATGGAGAGATGATTCTTCAGATGGCGTAAAAACCGGTCATACTGAAAGTGCAGGATATTGCTTGGTTGGATCAGCAAAAAGAGGTGGCATGCGGCTTATAACCGTAGTAGCTGGGAGCAGTTCTGACAAAAAGCGTTTTGATGACACCCAGAGACTTTTAGAATATGGATTTAGGTTTTTTTCAACTCAAGAAGTATTAAAAAAAGATCAAGTATACAAAACAGTTAAAGTTTGGGGAGGTCAAAAGTCTGAAGCAGGATTAGGGGTAACAGCAAACCAAATTCTAACCTTACCTAGAGTCGATTTTAAAGATTTACAAATAAATTATATTTATAAGAATAATATTCAGGCTCCTATCAAAAAAGGAGATGTAATTGGTTCAATTGAAATAATCAGCAACGATACCCCAGTTTTAGTAACAGACCTTGTAGCTTTAGACGAAGTAGAAGCTAAAGGATTTTTTGGAAGATTGTGGTCTAAATTTATACTCTGGATTATGAGTCTATTCGGTGGTTAGTAATACAGATATTATTGGTACCTATAATGGTAAAATTGATCTGGTAAGAAATCTTACTATATCTCCTTTTAGCAGGGCATACACATTTTCCGATAGCATTTATGAGGTTATACCTTTTTATAATCGCAATTTTTTTTATTTCGACAAACACTTTACTAGACTATCTAACAGCCTTAATGCCTTAGCAATTGAAATAAACTTACAGAAAGTTAAAGATGAGTTATATGAACTCTTAAAACATGTCACATATCAGAACGGATATATTTATTATCAAATATCAAGGGGGACAGATCCTATAAGAAATCATATCCAAGTTGATGGACTAGAGGCAGAAACTTTTGGATATATACTCGAACATGATTACAAAACTCAAGAGCTTAATATAAAAATTGTTGATGATTTGAGATGGGGTAGATGTGATATTAAATCAACATCGCTTTTAGCAAATGTAATGGGTATGAATGAAGCCAAGAAAGAGAATTGTCAGGAAATAATCATGCACAGAGATGGGTTAATTACTGAGGCAGGAGCTTCAAATATTTTTTTTGTTATAGATGGAATTATCTGTACACCTGCGCTGGGTAATAATATTTTGCCAGGCATCACTAGAGAAATTTTGATTGAATTAGTTCGCTCTGAAGGCATGGAGATTCGTGAAGATAAATTTCTAATTGATGACCTTCTTAAATCCCAATCAGTTTGGCTTACCAGCTCAACAAAATGCATTGCTCCAGTCAGAAAGATTGTTAATCTTGATCTTAATCTTGATTTAAATGAGCCTGTAATGAATAGGTGTATAGCAATTCTTGAAAAAGAGTTTAAATCTAATTCAATAAATCTATAAGGCAATAATCTATCTCTTTCCAGAAATCTTTTTTTATAATTCCTTTACAAGCTAAATCTAGATTTACAATTTTTTTTTGATTTTTGATTAATCTTGCAGGTGAGGTTGATTTAATAAATTTTTCATATTGATTAAGCTTATTATTGAATACACCTGATATTTGCAGTGAATTCTTTATATTATTTGAACTTAATGCAAATACACATGCATTCAGAAGGTTTCCTAGAACCCAAGTAATCAAAGGCCCATAGTGACTATTGTTATCTCTAATGGAATGTAAGATTTTGAATGTATTTTTCTTATCTTTTTTAATTATCATATCTTCTAAATCAAAAGGTATGTATTCAGCATTATTTATATCTGAGCCCTCAGCTTTACCATTTATATTTTGAAGTTCTAATAAGTTAATTTCATTTTGTTGTGCAATTAAATTTCCCTGGTTAAGGTTGTAAATATTTTCAACATATTTCTTTTTTTCATTTTCTTCTAGAAAATTTAACTGGCTCTTTAGCCAAATTTTTTCCTCAAATGATTTTAGTTTAGCGCAAGCAACAAATGTACAATTTTTATCAAGTTCTTTTATCCATGATGCTGAAGGTGAAATTTTTTCAGCACATGACACAACAATGAGAGCGTTTGTGTAAAGCTCATCGATATATTTGTGTATGTTTTTAAATGATTCTGGAGTTTTTCCACTTAAGTGATTAATAACAATGCATTGTTTGTTTGCAAAAAGAGATCCTGCAGTATTCTGCATCAAGAGACCATCTAGATCAGAGATATCATCAGTAAAAACATTGAGAATTTCTTCAAACCCCTCACCAGATAAATAATTTAATATTTTTTCTTTAGATTGATTTCTTAGAACTATTTCACTCCCATAAATAAAAAAGACTTTAGGCCCTTTATTTATATATTTATCAAGATTTAATGGATTGCATTTCAATTTTTGAAATCTCCATATTAATTTGTTGAACTATTTCATCCAATGATTGCATAACAATAAATTCTTTTCTTTGGTTTTCAGCAAGAGGATTTAATTCGTTTGTGTTGTAAATTTTTTTAATAATATATGAAAACTCATATGATTCACTATTTAAAACAGCTTTTACTGATAATGAAACTTTAATCTCATTCTCTAGAGGTCTGATTGAGTTTCCCGCAAGAATTTTATATTCATTTACATCATATTCACTAAAAGATAGTTCAGATGCATCATTCTCAATTAAATCATTAATAATATGAAATTGAATATCTAAAGGCACTGTGGAATCAAATTTATAATTTGAATTATTTATTAAGGAAGTATCAATAGCACAACTTGATAGAATAAGAGCTAAATAAAAACATCTGACCATCTTGTAATAATACAGATCTAAATTACAAAGTTAATAATTTTTTGCTTTATATAAATAATTTTTTTTATTTCTTTTCCATCAAGAAACTTCATTACATTTTCTTCTTGAGATGCAAGATCTTTTATTGATTCCTCTGACATTGACTTATCAATGTTAATTTTTCCACGTAATTTTCCATTAACTTGAATTACAAGAGACACCATATCTGACTCAAGAAGATTCTCGTCATATTTTGGCCAAGATTTTTCAATGCAATTTTGCGAGCCATTATAAAAATTGCACCATATTTGTTCGCATATATGTGGCGCAATTGGGAATAGACATTGCACAATTGAAACAACTGCTTCTTGTAAGCAAAATTTTTGTGATGGAGAGGCATCAGATTCAACAAAACTCTTTGGGATACTATTTAGAAGTTCCATTATGCTAGCTATTGCAGTATTAAATGCGTATCTAGTCTCAAAATCATCGGTAACCTTTTTAATTGTTTGATGTGTTTTATTTCTTAATTCTTTTTCTTCTTGAGTGAAGTTATTCGGTTCTGGTATATCTTCATACTTAAGCCCGTCACATAGGTTCCATAGTCTCTTTAGAAATCTAGATGCTCCTTCAACAGACTTATCAGACCATTCTAAGCTCTGTTCTGGAGGAGCAGTAAACATCATGTACAGCCTTATAGTATCTGCACCATATTTATCTATAAAGCTCTGAGGATCTACTGTATTCCCTTTGGATTTTGACATTTTTGCCCCATCTTTTAGAACCATGCCCTGAGTTAGTAATTTTTTAAATGGCTCATCACCATCAACTAAGCCTAAATCTCTTAAAGCTTTATGAAAAAATCTAGAATAAAGTAAATGCAAAATGGCATGCTCGATCCCGCCTATATAAAGATCAACCGGCAGCCAATAATTTGTATTTTCATCAAAGATTTCATCTTTATTATCAGCAGAAGTAAATCTTGCGTAATACCATGATGAATCCATGAATGTATCAAATGTATCTGTTTCTCTGGTACCTTGATCTGCTGAATTTATAAAATCTTTATTTAAACTAAGAGGAGTTGGGCCTGAGCCAGCACTTAGCTTTGGCAGTATAACTGGAAGCTCATCCTCTGGTACTGGATAAGCTTGACCATCCTTATAGGTCATAGGAATTGGGCAACCCCAATATCTTTGTCTGCTTACACCCCAGTCTCTTAATCTGTATTGGATTAGTTTAGACCCTAAATCAAGATCTTCTAATTTATCTATAATCTTGCTTGATGCTTCTTCTGACAGCAGCTCATTAAATTCATCAGAATTAATTAGTAAGCCCTTATCAAGAATTGGTAGCTCATTTGAATCATTGCCTATACTTATTACTTGATTGATTGGTAGATTATATTTGCTTGCAAAATCAAAGTCCCTTTGATCATGAGCGGGAACACCCATTACAACACCAGTTCCATATTCCATTAGAACAAAATTACCAATCCATAATGGTATTAAATCTTTTGTGAGAGGGTGTTCAACACTTAATCCTGTTTCAATACCAAGCTTTTCAGCTTTTGCCATATCCGCCTCAGCAGCTTTTATCTTTTTAGCCTCATCAAGAAAATTTCTTATATTCTCATTTTTTTCAGCTAACTTCTTTGCTATTTCATGGCCTGGTGAAATTGCTAAAAAGCTAGCTCCAAAAATAGTATCAGGCCGAGTTGAAAATACTTTTAAAAAATCATTTGTACCATTAATTTTAAATTTTATTTCAGCTCCTAAAGACTTGCCAATCCAATTTTTTTGCATTGTTTTTACGTTTTCTGGCCAATCTAAAGTATCAATTGAATCTAATAACTCATCAGCATATTTCGTAATCTTAATAAACCACTGGTCTATTTCTTTAATTTCAACCTTAGCTCCAGATCTCCAGCCCTTACCATCAATTACTTGCTCATTGGCAAGAACGGTTTCATCAACAGGATCCCAATTAACCATTGATTTCTTTTTATAAACAAGTCCTTTTTCATAAAGTTTAGTGAATATTAGTTGCTCCCATTTATAGTAGTCTGAATCACACGTTTGTAATTCTTTTGACCAATCATAACTAAGACCAAGACTATTCAGCTGTGATTTCATATTTTCGATATTTGATTTTGTCCATTCTTCGGGACTAACTTCATTCGCTATGGCTGCATTTTCTGCTGGAAGACCAAATGCATCCCAACCCATGGGCTGAAAAACATTAAAATTTTGCATTCTTTTATATCTAGAAACTACGTCCCCAATTGTGTAGTTTCTAACATGACCCATATGTAGCTTGCCTGACGGATAAGGGAACATGGATAAACAGTAAAATTTTTCTCTTTTATCAATTTGTGCTTGATATCTTTTTTCAGTATCCCATTTATCTTGGATATTTTTTTCTATAATGGCTGGGTTATATTCATTTCTCATTTTTTAGAAACTCGTTTTCCAGGTAATTAATAGTATGTTTGTTTTTTACAAAAGTCTCATCAACGAGTAGTTCCTGATGAAGAGAATGATTTGTTTTAATGCCATCTATGAAGAATTCATCAAGCGCACTTAACATCCTTTTAATTGCAGATTCTCTATGATTTGCCAAAGTAATAATTTTAGATAAAAGCGAGTCATAATATGGCGGGACTATGTAACCCCCATAAATATGTGAATCATACCTAATCCCAAAACCACCAGGAATATGCATTTTTGTTATTTGACCCGGTGAAGGTTGAAAAGTTTCTGGATCTTCAGCATTAATTCGGCATTCAATTGCATGACCTTTAAAATTAATATTTTTTTGCTCTAAAGTCATTTTCATGCCTAATGCAATTCTTAGTTGAGCTTTTACTATGTCATAACCAGTAATCATCTCAGTAACTGGATGCTCAACTTGTATTCTTGTGTTCATCTCTATGAAATAAAATTCATTATTTTCATACAAAAATTCAAGCGTTCCTGCTCCTTCATATTTAATTTTTTTGCATAGATTAATGCATGCATCAAGAGTTTCATTAAGACTATCTTCGTTAAGGTTTAGCGCAGGAGCTTCTTCAATAATTTTTTGATGCCTTCTTTGCATACTGCAGTCTCTTGTTCCAAGATGAATAGCATTTCCTTTTCCATCCCCAACCACCTGAATCTCAACATGTCGTGGATTTTCTATAAATTTTTCAAGATATATCTTTTCATTACCAAAAGCATTTTTTGCCTCTTGCATGGTAATTTGAGCAGATGAAATCAATTCATTTTCACTTTTTACAATCCTCATACCTCTACCACCACCGCCAGCAGTAGCTTTTATCATGATTGGATATCCAATGTCAGCAGCAATTTTTTTAAAAGAATCTTCATCCTCAGGGATATCTTCCTTGTAACCAGGTACTGTTTGAATGCCTGCTGATTCTGCAAGATATTTAGCAGTAATTTTGTCTCCCATCTGCCTAATAATTTCAGCTGAAGGCCCTATAAACTTAAACCCACTTTTCTCACATTTTTCTGCAAAATCCGCATCTTCTGCCAAGAAACCATATCCTGGATATATTGCATTTACTTCAGTAAGCTCTGCAGCAGAAAGAATTGCAGGAATATTTAGGTAACTATTAAGAGGTTGAGCAGGGCCGATACAAACAGACTCATCTGCAAACCTGAGGTGTTTTAATTCTTTGTCAGCTGATGAATATACAGCAACAGTGAGAATACCTAATTCTTTGCAAGCCCTAAGAGCACGTAATGCTATTTCGCCTCTATTTGCGATGAGAACCTTATGTGTCATGATTATTTTATAATTATTATAGATTGACCAAATTCAACCGGCTGACCATCTTCAACTTCTATAGATTGAATCACACCACTATAATCAGATTTAATTTCATTCATCATCTTCATTGCCTCAATGATGCATAAAACATCACCTGCTTCCACAGAATCACCAACCTTTATAAATGGATCTTTATCAGGTGCAGGTTTTCTATAAAATGTTCCAACTATCGGAGACGTTACAACATTTCCTTCAATTTTCTTCTCTTCAACTATTTCTTCATTTTGTACAGAAATTTGAGGAGTTGAAATAGGAGCTTGCGAAACAACACTATCAACTCTTGCAAAAGAACCCCCTCTTGAAATTTTTACTGATTCCTCGCCTTGCGTTACTTCAATCTCATTGAGATCAGACTCTTGGAGCATCTCTATAAGTTTTTTTATTTTTCTTATATCCATATTTACTTCTCTTTGTTAATGATATTTTCAAGTGCGTATTGATATCCAAGCGGACCCATACCGCAAATAACTCCGCTAGCAATATCTGAGAAAAAAGAATGATGTCTAAATTCTTCTCTAGAGAAGATATTTGATAAGTGAACTTCATAAAAGGGTATGCCTACAGCTAACAGCGCATCTCTAATTGATACACTAGTGTGTGTAAATGCTCCTGGATTTATAATAATTCCATCTATATCATTTAGAGCGGATTGAATTTTATCAACTATTTCATGCTCAGCATTGCTCTGGAAAAAGGATATGTTTAATGCATTTTTTTCTGCAATTGCTCTCAAGTTTTCCTCTATATCAGATAGCTTTGTATTCCCATAGTGATCCTTCTCTCTAGTTCCAAGAAGATTTAAATTTGGCCCATTTATAACTAATACGTTCATTTTTTAGGATTTTAACAGAAATTAGAGGATTTTTAGAGAATTTATGTGAATTTTTTTTGTAATTATTGGATAGCAGTATTTACCATCATGGCATCCTTGATAAGACAGAAGAATAGTATCATCAATAATGTTATCAGTGAATATATTTATATTCATTTGATTAATGTATATATCACTCTCACCAAAAAATTCATCTACTGTTTTTTCCATGCCATAGCTTTCAATGTTGAAGGGTAATTTTTCTTTTTTATCTGTAACAAGGTCAATGCTGCTTGCATATAAATAATGATCTTCAGCTATTTCAAAGAAGATTTTTATCATACCAGTATCAGGTTTTATTAATCTTAGTTTAAAAGCTTCAGATTCTTTAAGGTAATTTTGATTTAAAAGAATGTTTTCTGCAAAAAGATTAAAGCCATAAAAAGGCAGAATCAATAATAAAGTTTGTAATCCTCTCAACATGAAACAATATATTAAG
>CACEJU010000011.1 GCA_902559885.1 uncultured SAR86 cluster bacterium
GCTGATGATAGAAACAGATTCACCATATCTAATTCCAAGAAACTTATCCTCAAAGCCAAAAAATAATCGCAATGAGCCAATGTATATAACTCATATTGCAGATGAAATAGCTAAGTTAATGAATGTAGATAAAAATAAATTAATTGAAAAAACTTACAATAATTCAATAAGATTTTTTACTTAAACATTGAAGGATCTAAATTATATTTAGCAAAAATTTCATCATTATCAGCACCTGCAGGATGTGCAGGATTTGGTAAATCTAATGAGGATGATGAAAATCTTGGTGATGGTGAAGGTTGATTGTAATCTCCGACTTTAGTGAAAGTTTTTCTATCCAAATGATGAGAATCATTAAATGATTCATCAATTGATAAAACAGGAGTTACACAAGCATCGGTACCACTAAAGATTTTAGTCCATTCTGATCTAGTTTTTGAACTAACTGCTTTTGCAATTCTTTTCTTTAATTCAGGCCATAGAGATTTATCCATTTGGTTTTTGAAGTCTTCAAAATTTAAACCTAAATTATCAATAAGAATCTTATAAAATTGTGGCTCAATTGAACCAATAGCTATATATTTTTTATCTAGGGTTTCGTAAGTATCATAAAAGTGGGCAAAGCCATCTAAAAGATTGGACTCTCTTTCATCTTTCCATAAACCAATATTATGAAGATAATAAAAAAATCCCATAAGCGATGCAGAGCCATCAATCATAGCAGAATCAATAATTTGCCCTTCTCCTGTTTTAATAGCATGGAATAATCCAGCTAACATACCAACTGCAAGATGCATGCCTCCCCCACCATAGTCACCAACTAAATTTAGAGGTACTGAAGGATTTTGATCTTTTCTTCCAATTGCATGTAAAGCACCAACCATTGATATGTAATTAATATCATGACCAGCAGTATATGCCATAGGTCCATCTTGCCCCCAGCCTGTCATTCTTCCATATACTAATTTTGAATTTTTTGATAAGCATGTATCTGGACTAAGTCCAAGTTTTTCCATAACACCAGGCCTAAAACCTTCGATAATTCCATCAACTTGGGATATGAGTTTTAATACTTCACCAATTGTTTCTTTATTTTTAAGATCGGCAGTAATAGATTTTTTTGATCTATTATGAATATCATTTATATCACCCTTACCTTCATTGTCTTTTCTTTCTATTCTAATTACTTCTGCGCCTAAATCAGCAAGCAACATACCACAAAAAGGCCCTGGACCAATTCCAGCAAATTCTATTATTTTGACATCCTTTAATGGTCCCATCTTATTTGTTAAATAATCTAAATCTTAATAATAAATTAGGTAATAAAGTTAACGATATAATAAATGAGGTAAGTAAGGCAAATGATGTAAATACACCGAAAAGAATAGTTGGTTTAAAATTTGATAACATCAGAATCAAAAATCCTGCACTAATAGTTATAGCCGTATACCTAATTGCTAAACCAATACTCATATGCGTGTTGAGAATAGATACTTTATAGTCATAATTATTCTGTTTAAGTTCTTTTTTTAGCCTGTACATATAATGAAGAGTATTATCAACAGCCATACCAACACTAATAGATGCAACTGTTATTGTCATTATATCTAATGGTATTTTTAATAATCCAAACATCCCAATAACGCTAGACGCTACAAATATGTTAGGTATTAAACCTATAATCATCGCTTTAATTGATTTGAATATTAATAGGAACATTATCCCTATAACTGTAAAAACAATTATTAATGAATTCAATAAACTGCTAAATAATGACTGAAGCATATTATTATATAAAACCACTAGACCTGTAATATCAAACTGAGACTCTTCTAGATTAAATTTTTCAATTAAGGCTGTCTTAAGATTAATTAAGAAATTATTTCTGCTTAAGTTATCTTTGGACTCTATTACTCTAGCTGAAATACGAACAACTGAATCGTCTTCATTAATATAAGAATATAAAAGTGAATCACGAATGTCCTCTGGTAATACAGATCTAAGTAAGGCGAGCTCAAGATCATTTAAATCTTTATCATCATTAATTTTACGAGCAAGCTTTAAGCCACTAGCAACACTTAAAACTTTTCCTACCTCTTGTTGAGATTCTAGATAATCATGTATTGATTCTAATTTGTTTAATGAATATATATTCCACCAATAACCTGAAGCAGTACTTGAATCATCTTCGAATAAGTCATCATCAAAGATATCATCATCTATAACTAGATCATCATTAAATTCTTCATTAGGTTTTCTTATAACGATATCAAGCGGAGCAGTTCCACCTAACTCATTATCAATTAAATCCATGCCCTTATATATCTCAGTAGATTGATCAAAATAATCAATGAATTTGTTTTCAACTCTTATTTGATTAATACCAAAAACAAAAACTAGAAAAAGACCTAAAAATAAATATCTTGATAAATTCATAGCTAATGAATAGCTAGCTAAATAGGCATTAAGTTTGCTTGATTTAGTTGATTTACCTGCATTGAATTTCTTAAATATTAATAAATAAGAAGGTATTAAGAGAAAAGTTAACAAAAGAGCAAATGTAATTCCAACTGACATCATTTTTCCAAATTCAATGACAGGTTTTAAGTCTCCTGTTATTAATGATAAAAAAGCTACACAGGTAGTTAGAGCTGCAAAAAAACAAGGTATAAACATTTGATTTACTGATTCTCTCACAGCATCTGTAGGCTTCATTTTAGTAGATAGCTCTTGAAGCCTAACAATCAAATGTACGCTTATTGATATAGTAAGAATTAAAAGTAAGGCAATAAAATTTGAGGAAACTACAGTGATTTTCCATTCCATATAACCCAAGAAAGCAGCAGTAAGATAGGTGGCTAGAAAAGCATTTGCTAATGAAATAAATACTAAATTCATTGATTTAAAAAATAAGAAGAGCATTAAGGCAAAAACTACTGCTACACCAGCACCAAATTTTATTAAATCATCATTTATAAAAGACATAATATCTACGGCTATCATTGAGGGACCGCCAAGATAAATAGTTCCTTGTTCTTTATTAAGATCAATGATTGATCTTATCTTCTTAATTCTTAATTCATTTTTTTTTGACTCAATTTCATTTAGTAAAGATATTCTTTCATTAACCAAATCATACTCATAAAGATTTTTGGCTTCTTTGAGCTCATATCTTTTATTTATTAGATCATTTAACTCTTTATTGTCTTCAAGTATTAATTGAAGAGCTGTTATAGAGCCATCAGAATTTAAAATAAGATTTTGATAAATAGGGTTTTCTAAAAATTCGTCTTTTGCTGCATTAAGATCAATATCAGCATCTGTTAAATACTTTAAATTATCTGCAACTTCAGTAAGCCCAACGCTTGGTTGAAAAAAAATTGGAGCATCTATAATCGATAGAACCGACTCTATTCCTTCTATTTCAGATAAATCATTTTTAAGTTTAGATATATAGTTGATTGTATCTTTAGTAAAAATTTCATCTTTGATATCAAGTACTACAAATAAAAAATCATTGTTTCCAAAAATTTCAGCAGACTCACGGTAAACCTTAAGTGATTTATCATCTTCAATGATCAAAGCATCAGAAGAAGCATCTAATTTAAAATTCTGAATTCCATTTATACCAAGGCAAGAAATAATAAAAATGGATATAAATATTTTATATGGATTATTAATTATTAAATTTAAAAAATTCATTAATTTTCACAATTTGGGGATTCTAAAGATCTATTATTTTTCTGATACTCATCATATGTAAAAGCATGAATAGAAAGAGCATGAATCTTTTTCATTAAGTGCTCTAGTATTAAGTAAATTTTTTTATGTCTATGTATTAATGACATATTAAGAAAATCATCACTTACCAAAATTAGTTTAAAATGAGTCTCGGAGTTATTAGGAACATTATGCATATGACTTTCATTAATAACTTCTAGATTTTTAATATTAAGATGCTCATTAAGAATGAATGTTATTTGTGACTCTACAGAATCCATAATTTAATTATATTTTATAAATGCTTTAACTATCCAAAATTTTTAAATTAGTTATTTCTTTAATATAAATAATTACTTGCTCCCAAATATACCAATTTTCTTGATCAAGGTTTGCTGCATATTCGGCAGATTTTAACATAGCGATAGCCTCAGCATCATCACCATATTGAGTTATTAAGTCTTTTGCTAATTGTTTTGCTTCTATCATTTAATAAGATCTATTTTTCTAAAGTTAGGATAAATGAACGTCACAAATAAAGATAGATATATAGTTATCCAGGATGCAATATGCTAATGTTATTTTTATAGATAAGGATAAAAAAATTCTAACTTTTATGAATATTTTATGGATTAAAGATAATAAAAAAGGTCATCTGAAACAAGTTAAAGCTCTATTGGATGAAATAAAAAAAATCCTAAATGTAAATATTTCTGAATATGAAATTGAAAAAAAATTTCTTAAAAAGAGTATCCCCTCTTCTATAGTTAAATCAAGTGATCTAGTGATTGGTGCTGGTCATTCTGTTTATCCATATTTATTAAAATCAAAGAAAAAGAACCCTAATATTAAATCTGTTGCAATATTATCTCCAAGTTATTTTAAAAAGAAATTTGATCTTATATGTGCGCCCTTTCACGACATGCACAAATTAAATCAACATAAGCATGTTTTGTATTTTGATGGATCGTTAGCGTCGAGATCGAATAAAAAATGTCATGAAGAGATTGGCATGATTGCAATTGGTGGTAAAAATAAATATTTCAAATTTGATAAAAAGAATTTAATTAAACAAATTCAATACATTGTTACTTTATACCCTAACAAAAACTGGTATATATTTAATTCAAGAAGAACTCCAAAAAATTTCTTAGAAGAAATTCAAAAGGAATTAGAATTTATTTCAAAAAAAATTGCATATGTAGATCATCATAATGACTCATACAGATTTGATGAATATATTGAAAAATCATCAATTAAGATAATTACTCCTGATAGTATGAGCATGATTTATGAATCTTTATCAGCTCATGGTGAGACTGTACTATTTTCCTTATTTCCAAAAAAAGAGAGTAAATTCTTACCCATAATCAATAATTTAAAAGAGATGAACTCAATTGGTTATATTGACCAAGTATATATTGATGACATGAATACATATAAAACAAATTTAATTAAACAAAAAAACTTTGATAAACAAGATCAAACATCTGAGCTTGCTAAAAAAATAATTAATTACTTTAAATGAAAATAATTCACTATGTCTTGAGTGATAGATATGCAGGTATCGAGCAACATGTTAATGAGTTAGCTGTAGAACAATCAAAATCCAATGAAGTGTTGATAATAACAAATGCAAAGATTAAGAAATATTTTGATAAAAATTTAAAAATAATTAGTAGTCATAACTTTAGTAGAAGAAGTTTTTCTTCAATATTTTTTCTTTTGAAGACAATAAAAGATGAAAAACCTAATATTGTTCATACTCACGGGAGCAAAACAACGCATTTAATTAATAGAATAAAATATTTTTTAAGCTTTAATCATGTCGCAACAATCCATGGCATTAAATCTAATGTAAAAGTTTATTTAAAAGCCGATGTTATTATTGGGGTTAGCAAAGCAACCCAAGATCTATTTGATAATAAAATTAATATTATTGAAAATTGGTATAACCCTATATTTAAGAATGAAAATTTTTTTAATAGCAATAAAGATTATTTTTTAAGCATTGGAAGATTAGAAAAAATTAAGAATTTTGATATCTTGATTAAATGTTGGGCCTCCCAAAAAGATAAATTATTAATAATTGGATCAGGGCCTGAAAAAGCTAAATTACTGAATCTAATTAAAGATTTAAGTATGGGAGAGCAAATCAGTATTATTGATGAAGTTAATATTGAAGACCTAAAGAAATACTATCAAAATGCAAAAGCTTTAATAGTAGCATCTCAAAAAGAAGGTGGGCCAAGGGTAGCATTAGAAGCTCTAGCGGTAGGAATACCGGTTATGTCTACACCTGTTGGTCATATGAATGATTTAATACCAACCGAACTTATCTCTCATTCTCATTCATATAATGATCTTAAAATATTACTTAAAAATATTGATATTTTAGATCAATTTAAATTCAATAGTATTTATGAATATGTAAGAAAAGAATATTCTCTAAAAAATAAATGCTGTGAAATTGATCAGGTCTATAATTCACTACTTAATGACTCATAAAGGTTAATTGTTTTATTAATCATTAGGTTGGAAGTATAGATATTATCCTTAGGATATAAATCGTTATTAGCAACCTTAACAGTAACCTCTTTTAGTGAGTCAATATTAGCTAATTCTACCAAGCCTGATGGAAATAAATTTTCTAAAATTTCTTTTGTTCCTCCATGATTCCATCCAACAACTTTTGCACCGCAGCTTATTGCTTCAATAGTTGTTCTTCCAAAAGGTTCTGGTTTAAGAGAGAGATTGAAGACAATATTAGATAGCTTATATATATTTTCTATATCGCTTACTCCCCCTGTAAATGTTATTTTGTCTTCAAGGTTTTTCTTTTGAACTAAATTTTTTAAATTTTTTAGGTAGCTTTTTTTATTAGCTGCAACAGGTCCAACAATCAATCCATGATAAGAGTTATCAAGACTCTCAATTAAATCAATAAATGATTCAGCTCCCTTCCAGCGAGTTATTCTTCCGGGAAGTGTTAATATTTTTTTATTTTTAGTATTTGGATATTTATTAGTAAAGGTATTTAACCAATTATCATTAACAGAGTTTTTATTAAATACACTAGTATCACAACCTCTAGGAATTAAAGTTATTTGATCATCTTTTAGTTTATAGTTCTTTTTAATGTAATCTTTAACGACATCTGAAATGGCAATCGCATGATCAACTTTTGACATGACCTGACTATAAAATGGTTTGCTGTATAAACCATGAAATGTTGAAATCAGTTTAGGTTTATTTAATTTAAATTTTCTATATGCCATTAAATTTACTAAAGCTGGTACTCTAGATCTAACATGAATAATTGTTGGATTAATATTTTTGTAAATATCAAATAACTGATTTGCAAGAAATAATGTTGAAATAGATTTCTTATGTATAGGCAATTTAATATGAGTACCACCATTATCTATTATTTCATTTTCAAATCTGCCTCCATTCGATATTACAAATGAAGAATGCCCTCTTCTAACAAGCTCATTTGATAGATCAGTTGCACCTCTCTCTACTCCACCAGTATTTAATTCGGGTAAAAGTTGAATAACTTTTAATTTATTCATATCTTAGAGATATTGCTGGATCTAACTTTGCCGCTCTTCTAGCAGGCCAAATGCCAAAAAATAATCCAACAATTGCAGAAAAGGTTATTGAGCCAATAATGGCTCCAAATGGTAAGGCAAAAGGCCAATCATTTAGATTGGCTAGCAATAAAAGTACGCTACTTCCTATTACAACTCCAATAAACCCACCAATAACACATAATAAAACTGCTTCAATTATAAATTGCATCATTATGGCTTGATGTGAAGCCCCTA
Organism: uncultured SAR86 cluster bacterium; assembly: GCA_902559885.1. Taxonomy (GTDB): domain Bacteria; phylum Pseudomonadota; class Gammaproteobacteria; order Magnimaribacterales; family D2472; genus CACEJU01. The sequence goes on from CACEJU010000011.1 coordinate 7,551, forward strand.
GTGCTTTTCTGAGACCTATTTCTCTTGTTCTCTCGGTAACTGAAACAAGCATAATATTCATAACACCTATTCCACCGACAATTAAACTAATTCCAGCAATACCCGCAATCAAAGCAGTAAATATGCCTGTAGCCTGTCTTCTTAAATCAGCAAATTGACTGTAATCACTAATCCTAAAATCATTATCTTCACCAGGACCAATATCATGTCTTGCTCTTAATATTTGCTCAATAGTCATCATAACCATATCAACATTAGCATCATTTGGAATACCAACATTAATTGAGTCAAGATTATTTGTTCCGAATACTCTTTGGGCACCTGTTAGTAAAGGTATATACAACTCATCATCTGGATTCTGCCAGCCAGTAGAACCTTCTTCTTTTAGAACTCCTATAACTTTATATGAAACTCCAGCAATAAGTATTTCTTTATTAAGAATATTTTTAGAAGTTGTCTTAAGTTCTCCAGGAACATCTGATCCAATAACAACAACTCTTTTCCTTCCAAGGTTATCTTTATCATTAAAAATTCTACCAATATCAAGATCATATCCTCTAACTTCAAAATGAACAGGTAGATATGCCCCAACTCGCTCATTAATATTTGAATTTAAATACTTAATTTGTCGATTTCTTGTGATAGTTGGTGAGATATCCCAATCATGGTCTTTATTCTTTGCAAGTGCTTCTGCGTCCTTAATCTGAAGAGGTATAAACCCTTTAGTAACAGCACCTCTTCTATTTTGTCCAGGGCTTACATATAGAGTTCTGCCGCCAAGGTCATCAATTGATTCATCTAATGCTTTACTAGCACTGGATCCTAATCCTATAACAGCTATAACTGCTGCTGTACCAATAATAATTGCCAAAGCTGTAAGAATTGATCTAATGGCATTTGATCTAATAGAAGCTAATGCTGTTGATAAAGATTCTCTAACTAGCATTATCCAAAACTAAATGAAGCATTAACTCTCTCTCTAAATCTTTGTTGATAATCAAAGAGACTTTTACTAGGTAAGATATAAACAGTATCACCGGAATTTAGTCCATCTAAAATTTCAACATTAGATAGATCAGATACACCAATCTGCACCCATGTTAGAGCAGGTCCTTTTTTTCCATCTTTAATAACAATAAATTTATTGAAATTTTCTCCTTTAACTTTATTTTTTAAAAAAATATCAACTTCTTCTTTTGGAATATTTAATATATTAGCTGCTGAATATACATCCTTTCTTGTTCTTAGTGACATTGAAGGAGCGCTCATCGAAACATCTTTATTTAATATCTCAATTACAACATCTGTATTCATACCAAGAAGAAGTAGATTTTCTTTATTATCAATATCTATTAAGACAGGAAACGTAGTAACATTCTGTTCTATTTTTGCAAGAGGCTCAACTTTAGAGACTGTTCCAAAAAACTCTTTGTCCCTATATGCTGCAACTTTTATAGAAACAGTTTGTCCGATTGATACCTTTCCTACATCTATTTCATCAACCAATGCTCTTACTCTTACTTTTGATAAATCAGCCATTGTCATTAATAGAGTTCCACCACCTACCGCAGATGTTGGTGAAGAAATCACTTGACCAACCTCAACTGGTCTAGAGATTATTGTTCCAGATATTGGTGATCTAACTATAGTATCATCAAGAGCTATTTTTGCATTTTCATAAGAAACCTCTGTTCTAACTAATGTTGATTTAGCTTGAGCAAAATTTTCCTGTATATCTTCAAAAGCCTTGTCAGATATACTTCCGTTAGCATGCAGCTCTTTACCTCTTTCGAATTGAGATCTTGCGTTCTCAAGCCTTACTTTTGCAGCCTCAAGGTCTGATTTAGATTGATTTAAAATATTTGTTGGAGTTCTTTGATCAATTTGACCAATAATTGAACCTTTTTTAACAGAGTCTCCAACCTCTGCACCTAAAAACAAAACCTCACCAGAGGCTTTAGATTTTATCTCAATTGAAGAAATTGCCTCAATTATCCCTGATGCTTCAATTGACACCTCTAGAGTTTCAGCAGTTACTTCTTGTTTTTTATAATATACAGCTGGTGCTTCCGCTTCTGGTCTTCCGCATGAAGCAATAACCACTACTGAGATTAAAATTAGATTTATTTTTAATTTAGAATTTATCATTTTTATATATTTATATCTGATTCTATCAGACCATCCTTAATATTAATTATTCGTTTTGATTGACGAGCAATATCATCCTCATGAGTTATCAAAATAATCGTTTGCCCTAGATCATTTAATTCTTTAAAAAGCCCCATCACCTCATCGCCGGTCTTTGAATCAAGATTACCAGTAGGCTCATCAGCAAAGAGTATTGATGGTTTGTTTACTATAGCTCTTGCTATAGCAACTCTTTGTTGTTGTCCTCCTGAAAGCTCTGCTGGAGAGTGATTCATTCTATCCCCAAGACCAACTCTATCTATTACACTTTTAGCTCTTTCTTTGGCTTTGTCTGAGTTCATCCCAGCATATTTCAATGGCAATAAAACATTATCTAAAGCAGAATTTCTAGGAAGTAAATGAAAAGACTGAAATACAAAACCTATATCTTTGTTTCTGATCTTTGCTAATTGAACTTCATGGAGATCGCTGACTAATTTACCATTTAGATAATACTCTCCTTCTGTTGGAGTATCCAAACATCCAATAATATTCATTAGCGTTGTTTTGCCTGATCCAGATGGACCCATGATAGATATAAACTCACCTTTTTCAGCACTAAATGAAACATCTACCAATGCATCAACGCTTTGGTTACCCATTTGAAAGGATCTTTTAAGGTTTTTTGTTTCTATTATCATTTTATAAAGTGTCAAATAAACTTTACATATCATATCCTAAAATGATTTGACATTAAATATTTGCTTGAAGATAAGTAATGTAAAGATATTACATTTATACAAATATAAAGTTAGTAAAAATTAACTATTTTCGAGCTCGTTCATGAATGCAAGCCAGCCCTCAGCGGGTGTCTTGGTTTCTTCAAATTCAAGAGCTTTATTGAAATAAGATATTGCTGAAGAGTATTCATTCGACTCATATAAAGATATTCCAATTAATAAATCAAGCCTGCCTGGGACTTTATTATAGTTAAGCACCTTAGCTTCTTTTAAATACTTTATTGCAAGCTTCCAATTTTCTTCTTCAAATGCAAACCTACCAATTTTAAAAGCTGTATTAGGATCACTTTCAATCTCTAATGATTTTATTAAGTAGTTAATCCCAATATCTCTATCTCTTAAGAAGAAGTAGGAATCTGCTAATAACTCATAATTTTTTTTGTTTCCGTTAACAATATTATTATTTATTCCAAACTCAAGAACTTTTATAGCCTTCTGTGGAAGCTCCTTGTATAAATAGTATCTAGCTAAATCTAAGTACTCTTTTTCTTTTGTTAAGGTATTCTTTTCAAAAGCAAGTTCTAAACCAGCTAAAGATTCGTTTTCATCATTTGTTGTGTAGTAAAGACCACTTATTTGTTTCCAATATTCTTTCTTTTCTGGGTTAACAAAAACTAAAAGTTGTGCAACCTCAACTGCCTCTTTATATTTTTCTAATTTAACAGCTATAGCTAATTCATAGCCCAGCCAATCTTCTTTGTAATCATTTGATATTGAGTTGGCTTTTTTTATATTTGTATAGGCTTTTTCTAATTCATCATTTTGGTAATATGAAATACCCAGCATTATGAGATCTCTAGGCCCATACAATTGTCCTCGCTTTTCAGCTTCAGCAATATAAGCCTCTAATACTCTAATAGTGTCTTTATAATTAGAAAGTTGAAAATAACATTGGGCAAGATTTTTTTTAACAGCTAGGCCTGTAACAAAAGGCATTTTTTTAAATCTTAATGAGGCCTCATACTTATCTATAGCCTCATCATATTTCCCTTGTACAGCATAAAAATTTCCATATAACTGATTAATTAATGCTCTCTCATAACTCTGCTCATTAAGAAAATATCTTTTTGAAAAAATTTGAAGTTCTCTCTCAGCGTTTTCAAAATCATTTTCTTCAATAAACTCATTTATACGCTTTAAGTATTCATATACAAATCTAGATATAGCGTCATCGGCAGCATTAAGATTTAATCCAGAAAAAATTGCTAATAAAATAAATAACTTTTTAAACATTACAAGAAAATTCTACTAATAATTCACCCATTTGATCAACTGCTTCTCCATCAATGGTTTTTGGTTTAAATTGCCATCTTCTAACAGCTTTAATTGCTTCAGAATCAAACAACCTAAGTGGCTTAGATTCAGTAATCTTAATTCTATCGACCCTTCCATTTGCCGTTACATTTAACATAAGTTTAACAAGGCCGTCTATACCGTTTAATTGAGCTTCTCTTGGACATCTTGGTGCAACTTTAACAATTGGAATTAATTGACTAGTACCGCTTCCTAAAGAGTCCAAATTACCAACAAAGGCACCAGAAAAATCAGTCGGTAAAGAAAAGTCTGGAACATCAAAATCCAAATTAGCTACTGGGGGTGGCTTCATTTCATCTAGTTCAATTTTAGGTTGGGGAGGTCTTTTAGGAGTAGGAGGTTTTTCTGGAATTGTACGCTTCCTTTCTTGTAAAGAGTCATCTTCTTTAATTCTTATAAATTCAATGTAATTTGGATCAGATTTCTTCTTTGCTAAATTAGCTGATTGGCTGATTAATGTTTGAATTAAAAAGAAAACGAAACCAGATGCTACTAAAGCAAGAATAAACCTAATAGAAGTCTGTTTATCAATTATCATTCTTTGCTGCTATTGATATATTTTGAACTCCTGCAAGTCTTATTTGATCCATAGTCTCAACCAAAAGACCAGAACGAGCCTCTTTGTCTGCTTGAATAATTACAGATCCTTCAGGATACTCAATCTTTAATCTTTCAATATTAGCTCTCACAGCCTTTAAATCTACTCTTCTTTTATCAATCCATATTTCATTGTTTTGTGAGATAGCTACAAGAATATTACCTTTTTCATCTCTTTCAGCAGTATCTGCATTAGGTCTATTAACCTCAATACCAGTTTCTTTAACAAAGGATGTTGTAACAATGAAGAAAATAAGCATGATGAAAACTATATCCATCATTGGAGTTAAATCTAATCCAGCTTCTTCTTGTAATCTTCTATTTTTACGTCTCAATATGAATAACCTCTTTTTTTAATTAAATTCTTAAGATCTGAATTTGAGTTTTGTATTCTAGATGTTAAATCTTGTCTGAAATACAAACCAAATAAAGTTATAACCATGCTAGCCATGGTAGGTATTGTGGCCTTAGCCACACCAGAAGACATAGCTCTTGGATTACCAGTACCTAAAAAAGATAAAACTTCAAAAACTTCAATCATTCCATAAACAGTTCCTAGCAAACCTAGCATGGGGCACATGCCTATAAGGCCATCTAATAACTTAATATTTGATCCAGAAAGTCTTTTAAACTCAGATAGATATGTTTTTTCAACCTGAGCGAGGTTTATGGTATCTGGTGGATAATTAGCTTCATATTCATCGAGTTTAGTTGAGAACCATATTTTTTTATCGAGATATATAAAAAAATATTTGTTCATTAATACAAAAAATATTATCAAAGTTAATAAAAATAGGAGGTATAAAACTGGACCTCCTCTTGATATTAACTCAACAAAAAACATGACTATACCTTAGAAAGTATATAAGAAGCCTTTTCTTCTAGAATTTGAACTAGGGTTGATGCTTTCTCAGATAAATAAGTATAAAAACCTAATAATGGGGCGGCAACAATTAATCCAAGCATTGTTGTTATAAGTGCTTGTGAAATACCACCTGCCATTTGTTTAGGATCGCCTGTACCAAATAACGTAATTGCTTGGAAAGTTTCAATCATACCTATAACAGTACCAAGAAGACCAAGCAAAGGAGCTACTGCAGCAAAAAACTTAACCCAATTATTACCCCATTCAATATCTTTAGAGTAATTTATAATAAATTCATCTATAAGATTTTCTTTTGCTTCTTTTGATTGTGCATCAGCAATAATTGTTTCCATTCTTGCATTAATGGCTGAGGACTCAGAATCAATAACAGCTGCATGCTCTCTAAGTTTAATAATTTTAAAAATACTAAATGCCAGACCAATTAGACCAACAAGGATAATAATAAATCCAATTAATCTACCTTGAGAAATTCTTTCAAACCAACTAGGTTTATCTAAATATAAAGAAAGTAAAAAGCCTCGTGTTGGGTCAACTGCAACATTAGTATATTCATCACTTTTAGCATGTTTTTTTAATGTCTTAGTGTATGCACCCTCAGGCTGCCTTGGTAATAATTGAAATGAATTCAACGCTGACACAGGTTTTAAATAATTATCTTTATAAACTATATTAAATAAACCATATCTTGTTACTTCCCCAGAAAAAGTCTCACCATTTGTATCTGTAATTTGAGCATTGAATGTTTTAATATTGCTGCCAGCGCCTATCTCATCAAAGTACGCTAACCAAAGATCTTCAAGTTGCAAAAGGTTATGGACCTTAACAACCGCAATCTCTGATAGTATTTTCTGTCTTTCTGGATATTCATAAAATACGACAGAGTTTTCATTAGCTGCCACAAGTTCACCAGCGTATTGCCTCGTTACACCAAACAACTCACCTAAGACACCTATTTTAATCTGTAATTTTTCTTCTAGATCAGCAAGAGTTTTCTCATTAGATTCAAATTTATTTTCTAATTGTGCATTTCTTTTCTTTTCATTTGATAAAAGGACTTTTGCATCATTCAAAAGCTTGTTTCTTTCCTCAACTCTATCTAAAAATTTTTGAACTCTTTTTTTGTCTTGATCAATATATATGCCCTTATTAGCTTTAATAACATTAATCAATTCATTGATTGCATTATTTCTTTGTTCATCAATAGAAATTTCTTCAACAACTTCTTCTTGAGCCACTAGTAAGAATGATAGAAAGATAATTGGTATAAATTTTAATTTATTCATTAGTATCTACCGGTTTTAATGGAAGGTTAATAAAATTAGGAGGTGATTGACGATTCGCTATATCAAGTGCTGATTTTAAGCTGGCATTTAATGAAGAACCCTCATGTTGCCAATCTTTAATATTTGCATTCCAATAGCCAGTTTCTTTGCCATCAGGAGTTCTATAAAATAAACCCAATCTACCTAATCTAAAGTACTCAACTGCTTTTTCAATACCATCAATATCAATGAAACCATCATAAGATTCTATAGTTCTTCCAAAATCTGCTTCTAACTGATATGCCTCAAAAATCTTTCTAAATTTTTCAGCAGTTGTTACATCTGCCCTTGTTATCAATACATCAAGATCGTTAACTCTTTTAGTTCTTTCATCTAATAAAAAAGGAAGATCGTAACCAATAAATAACTTTAAAGAATCAACCATTCTTTTAAGCAAAGGAAGAATATCTATATTGATATCATCAAGAGAGTCAATTTGAGCCAATATACTTTGAATCTCTTTAGCTTGCTGATCTACAATTTTTGAAAGCTGATCATCATAACTTTTTAAAGATTTGTATTCATTTAATGTATCTTTGTACTCAAAATATATTTTTTTAGATTCTTCATCTAGTTTATTTATTTGTTCCTGTAATTTAATAGATTCATTGCTTGCATCAACTTGAGTGAGTATTGCTTCATCAACTATTTCTTGGGAATTGATACTGAATGAAAGAACAAAACCTAGCAAAATGTAAATTTTTTTCATGCGCGTATTATATATATTTATTTGTTATAAACAAAAAAAAAGAGCCCTTTACGGGCTCTTTTAAAATTAAGATTTCTTAGAATCTATACTGAACACCAACTGTCATGTACCTACCTAAAGCACTGAAGTAACCTCTGTTATAGAAAGGGAACCCATATGCCGCATCTTTTTGTGGCATTTTGTCTTCAAGATTTCTGATACTTGCATAGAAATTTAAGTCAGCGTTGTAATCATAACTTACTGATAAGTTAGTCATAATATGAGGCTCAGTTTTATTTAATACTGTATAAGCTTCCATATGACCTGTTCTATCAGCAAATAATGTAACTTGCCACTCTTCATAGATCCATGATAATGAAACGTTCTGTTGAGATCTTGGCTCATATAGATATATATCTAAAGCATCTTCTTCATCAGAATAGTCATCAAACTTAGATGCACTCTTAAGAATGTGTGATGAAGTAAGATTTAGATAGAAATCACCAATGTTTTCTGTTTCTTTTCTATAAACAAAGTTCCAGTCAGCACCTTCATAATTTAAATATGACTGGTTTGCATAAGCTGGGTATACTTCGTCCCATGGACCAATAGGTAATGGATCACCTGATAGAGAGTCTGTAGCAGGTCCTCTAACAACTTTACCCAGTACATCAGCACAATCTCTATCTGGGAATTCATCATTCATAAATGTTTCAAAAGCATCGCCATATAAACATTTACCTTCAGCGTAGTTGATTGAATAAGGATCTTCTCTTGTAACAGCTCTTTCAAGTATTACTTCATATAAATCAATAGATAAACTCATGTTGTTATTAATTGACCATACTAAACCTAGTTGGAAGTTCTCACCCTCTTCTTCTTGAAGTGTTGGATTACCTTCTAAGAAAGCCTGAACACTACCAACGCCAACCTCACAATCTCTGTAATCAGCATATGGATAAGAAACAGGATCACTTATGTAATATGCGTAACATGCTACATAGTCTTGAATACCATTATAGAAACCAGAACTAGCTTCCTGGAAAAGATAGTTCATATCAGGTGCTCTAAATGTTTCAGAAGCTGAACCTCTAATAAGAAGATCATCATTTGGTCTATATGCAAAGTTAATCATATTTGATCTTCTTGAGCCAACGTTAGATGATGCATCATCATAGCCGTCATATCTTGAAGCAAGGTTAACTTCCAATTTATTTGTTACTGGAACAGCAAATTCGATACCAACAGATTTTCTTGTTCTATCGCCGCCGCCATCAATAGCAGAACCCTGAATAAACACAATAGCATCAGGATCGCTATCATCGTCAAGTCTTCCAGCAGATGGTGTTAACTCGTAGGATTGTTTTTGATGCTCCATCGTGAACGCAAAACCTACAAATTTATCCATAAGCTCAAATTCACCTGATAGAGTGAAATCAAAAGTAGTTTGCTCTGATTCACCTAATTGACCATCATCAGCTAACCAAGACATAAGCATATCTTGAGTAACGTCACCAAATAATCTTTCAGTTAAGAAACAAGAAGATCTACCAAAATAATTTTGCCATCCGCAAACCGGATCAAAAATACCATTTGCATTTAAAAATGCTTGATCATATGCATAGCCATATTGATACTCCCTATATGATGATCTTAAAAGATTGCCGTCAGCATCAGTTGCACCAACACCTGCAAAGTAATCATAGATCTTGTCTGTGAAAGTCATATCAAAAGTTTGATATTCATACTCAGAAGTATTAACACCTACAGACCATTCATAACCTCTTTGTGTGATACCAGAAAAACCAATAAATGCATCTGTAAGAGTTTCTTCAATATCTGTTCTTGCCTCTGCAGCAGGCGCACCTTCAGCAGAGAAATATCTTAAGAAGTAAGGTACTGTTAAAGCACCACTTTCTAGTGGAACATTATTATTAGGATCTGTTGAAGTAGCAGTAAATTCACCAATTCTTCTTGGATCTAAAATACCACCAGACATAAAAATATATCTGTTTACACTACTTCTGTAATAAGCTTCATCATTGTATTGATAAAGTCTCGATTCCATGTTGATACCATTATTAAAGGTGTGGTTAAAAGTAGCCATTACAGTTAAGTCTTCTCTTTCATTAACCATTGATGGAGATGTACCACCAAATCTGTCACCACCATAATCATGACCACAATATCTGCCTGGGTATGAACCTGCATACAGCCATTCTGGATCTTGCTTGTCAAAATCAAAGAAACCGGCATCAATAGAAGAACAAGGGATACCAAATTCTTCGGAACCATAATATCTTCTTGGACCTAGGCCATCAGCACCTGTATACCATACTAAACCAGCTCTAGGGTTTGTATAATTAAGACCATATGAAGCATCGTATACGAATGAATCAAAGCCTTCTCTATCTTCGTAATACATTGGATCAACCATTGTTCCATCAATACCAAATGTCCAACTTGAACTACCAAAGAATCCACCAGTAGTGAATGTGGTAGATATTATATTATCTCCTCCATGTTCAGTTTCAGAAGCGTAAACATTGAGCTCAGAAAAATCTTTACCTTTAACAGTAATAATATTAACAACACCAGATACAGCATCAGAACCGTAAATAGCAGATGCACCTTGTGAAAGAACTTCAATTCTATCAACTAAACCAAATGGGACTGTGGATGTGTTAACAATATTACCAGCATTGTTATAAGGGATCGGATAATCCGCAGTTCTTCTTCCATTAATTAAGAATAAAACTCTACCAGGCCCTAAGTTTCTTAAGTCTAATTCATTAGCATTAGGTGTAAAGTTATTTGTTAGTGATTCATTTTGAGTATATTGATTAGCACTAGGAATGGACTGAAGTGCCTCTGTAACACTTCTAAAACCAGAATTATCAATATCCTCTTTGGTTATAACTAATAAAGGTAAAGCGCCCTCTTCCTGAGTTCGCTTAATTCTTGAACCAGTTACAACAACTTTTTCTAAAGTTACTACCTCATCATCAGCAACTGCATCATCGGAGGTAACAACCTCTTCTTCAGCAACAACCTCTTCAGTAGCTACAGGTGCATCAGATGCATCATCAGCTGATACAACCTCATCACCAGGATTGTCTGCATACAAGCTAAAACTTGTTACAAACATTAATGTAAATAAAATGTTATATATATTTTTCATACGATCCCCTCGTAAAAACGGTTTATATTGAGCTTATTTTGTGCTTAATAATTAAAAAAAGCAATATTTTAGGTAAAAATATGTTTTTATATAAATATATTATATAAAAAAACTATATATATGTTTCAATTACTAATGTAAAACAAACTTGACAGGCAAAAGATATTTTTGTGTAATATCTGTACTCATTCTATTAATAATTTACAAGTAAATAAATCTATGAAAAATAATTTAATCTTAACTAAACTTTTTTTAATAACACTATTTTTAAATGTATCTAGTTTAAATGCATTTGATTATCCGATATCTGCAGAAGAATTGTCGTGCAGGTCTGCTGATCCATCATTTAGCATATCCCCAAGTGGCAAATACTTGGCAATAATGACCGTTGATAAGGAAAATGTTTGCGATATTGAGCCTGATAGATCTGAATATGTTGAAGATGGTATGTGGAGAAATGGCTTAACTATTGTTGATCTTGATACTTGGGAACAAAGAATGTTATCTGACGGCTCGCAAGGTGAAAGTATTTCAGGTTTTAGGTGGGCTTCTGACACAAGATTTTTATATTGGACTGACCCTAGAAGTACTGGGGTTGGGAAAAGAGGTAATGCCTATACTATTTTTGCTATGGATATTGATGGTAAAAATAGAACAAATTTATTAAGCGTTAATCCTGCGGTAGAGGGTGGAAGTAGTTTTGGTATTTATTATATGGATATGAATGACCCTGATCACATATACGTATATTGGAATAATAGAAGACCGAGAGTTGCTGATTACTATAAATTAAATATATACACTGGAAAACCTGAATTAATTGCCTTTGGACCTGATATAGGTGATAGAGAGGTTATATGGAATACAATTGAAGATAAAAACGCAATGCCAGCTGCGGTCTTAACAGATGTTGGAATTGAAAAAGTTTTATACACCTACGATCAAGAAACAAGAGAATGGTCAGAGCACTATAGGTATTCATGTCAAAATCCTCATTACACCCCAATGGCAGTTGAAGATGATGACTTGTGGTTAGTAACAGGTCAAAAAATTGGTGCTAATGGAATTCCTGAAGATCCTCATGATACTAACGCACTTTATTTATATGAACCATCTACAAAAACCTTTCTTGAAAAAGTTTATGAAGACAAAGAATATGATATTGGTGGTTATACTGGTGGCTGTAGAGGTGCGAGAGGATCAGCAAGTATAGACCCAGTTACTCAAGAGTTATTAAGTGTTAACTATGTTAAAGATAAGCCTGTAAGATTATTTTTTAATGATGAGCTAGGAAGAACATATAGAGCGCTTGAACAAGTTTTCCCGGATGAATATATTTCAATTTCTACTTCAAATAATGACAAGACAAGAGCAATTGTATTCATATCAAATTCTGATGATCCTGGTGAATACTATTATTTAGATCTAGCAAAAGGTGAATTAAAGCCAATGTGGACAATTAAACCATGGTTAGATAGATCAAAATTATCAAAAAAAGAATTTATTAAATACAAAGCAAGAGATGGTCTTACAATCCCAGCATACTTATCAAAAAGAACTTTTGATGCAGGTGGTAACTATTTTGTAATACTTCCTCATGGTGGACCGAATGTAAAACAAAGTATCTCATTTGACCCTTGGGTACAGTTCTTTACATCAAGAGGTTTCAATGTACTTCAACCTGACTATAGAGGATCTACTGGGTACGGAAGAAATCATTACATGCTAGGTAATAAGCAATGGGGTAAAACCATGCAAGATGATATTACTGATGGTGTTCAGTGGGCGGTAGACAATGGATATGCTAACAGCGATCAAGTCTGTATTGCTGGAGCAAGTTATGGTGGATATGCAGCCATGGCTGGAGCTGTATTTACTCCAGATTTATATAGCTGTGTAATAAATTTTGTAGGTGTCTCTGATATGAGAGATCTTCTAAAGAACTTTGGTTCTAGATCAAGCAGATTTAACACTTGGGAAGACGAAGGAAGATTAGAATGGGGAGATGATCAAGGACCTGATGGAAAAAAATATATAGAAGAAATATCTCCTATTCTTCATGTTAAAAATATTAAAGCGCCTGTTTTAATTACTCATGGAGCTAACGACTACACTGTACCATTAGATCATGCTCAAAACCTTAAAAGAGAAATGGATAAGCATGGTAAAGTTGTTGAGTATTTTGTAGAAGCTAAAGAGGGCCATGGGTTTTATGGTGAAGCAGCTAATGTTGCTCATTACAATGTGCAAGAAGCCTTTCTTGAGAAATACGTTACTAAGAAAAAGTAACTAAAAAGCTGCTATATCAGTTAAATTTTTTCCTAATATGAGGGTATGAATATCATAAGTACCCTCATAAGTATTTACGGCTTCTAAATTCATGCAGTGCCTGATCACATGATATTCATCACTAATACCGTTACCTCCTAAAACATCTCTTGCATTTCTTGCAATTTCTAATGCCTTAGAACAACTATTTCTTTTTACTAAAGATATCATTTCAGGTGTATAGCTGCCCTGCTCTATTTCTCTACCTACTTTTAAGGCAGCTAGAAGTCCTATTGCGATCTCTGATTGCATATCAACTAACTTCTTTTGAACTAATTGTTTTGCTGCAAGTGGTTTATTAAATTGCAATCTATCAAGTGAATAATTCAGAGCCGTTTCTAAACAAAATTCAGCAGCACCTAAAGCACCCCATGCAATACCGTATCTTGCCATATTCAAACACGAAAATGGGCCTTTAAAACTTTGCACTTCTGGGAGAATATTAGATTCTGGAACAAAGACATCCTCTAAAAATATCTGACCTGTCTCAGATGCTCTTAGAGAAAATTTACCTTCTAGTTTAGGTGTAGATAAGCCATTAAAATCTCTTTCTACAATAAAGCCACGTAAAATCCCATCATCATCTTTAGCCCAAATAACCAAAATATCTGCAATTGGTGAGTTTGTAATCCAAGTCTTTGAGCCATTTAGAATAAAACCACCCTCAACATTTTTAGCTTTTGTTTTCATAGAGGAAGGATCAGATCCTGCATCCGGTTCTGTTAACCCAAAACATCCAATTAAATTACCTTTAGCCATTTCTGGAAGATATTTATTTTTTTGATCTTCAGAGCCAAATTGCTCAATTGCGTACATGGCTAATGATGATTGAACACTATATGCTGACCTATATCCTGAATCCACTCTTTCAATTTCATGAGTTATAAGTCCGTATGCAACATAACCAATACCCTGACATCCATAACCTTGAACAGTTGCTCCAAGAAGTCCTAACTTACCTAATTCTTTATAAATGTTTTTATCAAATATTTCATTTCTATTAGCCTCTTGAATTCTTGGCATTAATTCATTGGTAGCATAATCTCTTATCGAATCTCTAATAAGTATTTCTTCTGAAGTTAATTGATTATCAAAATTTAAAATATCTAAGTCTTTCATTAATTTATCCTCTCAACCCTAATAATACCAAACCTAGGAGAAGAAAACTCAATCAAGTTTTTTGTTAAGGTTTCGCTTACAATTTTAATCATGGTATTACTATTGCCACATATTATGATCAATGGAAGAAGGTCTTGATGTCTCAAAATAAAATCATAAACATCATCTTCTACATTGTGATGTCTCACGCCATGAAGATCTAAATGCGTGATACCTCTTTCTTCAAATACATTCATACACTATCATTATAAATATATTCTGATTATGGCAAAATTACATTTTTTTTATTCAACAATGAACGCAGGTAAATCTACCTCTCTGCTTCAATCAAACCATAATTACCTTGAAAATAATTTGGAAACTTTACTATTTTTACCAAAAGAAAATATCTCGTTTAATGAAGGAAAGATTGTTTCAAGGATAGGTATTGATGCAAAAGCAATTGAGGTTAATTCAAAGTTTAATTTTTATGATTATGTTAATACTGTTGAGCATAAGAATTTAAGTTGTATTTTGATTGATGAGTCTCAGTTTTTAAGCAAAAAGCAAGTTGGGCAGCTGGGATCCATAGCAGATAATTTAAATATACCAGTGATGTGCTACGGAATTAGAACAGATTTTAGAGGAGAGTTATTTGAAGGTTCCGCTGCATTATTAGCTATAGCAGATAACCTTATTGAGCTAAAAACTGTCTGCTCTCAATGTTCAAGAAAAGCAACTATGGTTGTTAGACTAAATGAAGATGGTGTAGTTCAAGTTAGTGGTGAGCAAGTTCAATTAGGAGGCAATGATATTTATAAAGTTGTCTGTAGAAAACATTTTCAAGAATTAACAAACTTATTATAAATATGAAATATACAAATTATAAATACTTACTTAAAAGCAGACCTCATGGAATGCCAACAAATGATTGCTGGGAATATGTATCTGAAAGCATTGATACATTAGGTAGCAATGAGTTGATTATTCGAAATGAATTTCTATCAATAGACCCTTATATGCGTGGCAGAATGAATGAAGGTAAATCATATGCTCCTCCAGTTCAAATTGGAGAAATTATGACAGGTGAAACTGTTGGTGTAGTAGTTGAAACAAATTCAAAAAAATTTAATGTAGGTGATAAAGTTTGTGTTCATATGGGTTGGCAATCTTATACAAAATGCAAGGATTCTGAAATCTCCTTAATAAGGATACCGGAAACTAATTTACCATTAAGTTTGTTTTTAGGGACCTTGGGAATGCCTGGCCGAACTGCTTATTATGGATTTAATAGAGTTGGAAAGCCAAGAGAGAATGACACAGTTGTTGTTTCTGCTGCATCAGGAGCAGTTGGGAGCGTTGTTGGTCAGCTTGCAAAAATGCAAGGTTGCAAAGTAATTGGTGTAGCTGGCGGACCTGAAAAAACATCATATGTAAAAAATATCCTAGGTTTTGATAAGTGTATAGATTATAAAAATGAGAATATTGGTAAATTATTAAAAGAATATTGCAACAAAGGAATTGATATTTATTTTGAAAATGTTGGTGGGGAGTTATCTAGACATGTTGCTCAAAATCTCAATAAAGGAGCTAGAGTTCCAATTTGTGGTTTTATCTCAAAATATAACTCTACTGACATTATGAATGAAGAAACACCTTTTCATGTATTTGGAAATTTAAATCCAAAACCTGAACATAGATTTTTTGTTGTTAGAGAATGGATGAATGAATTTGAAAAAACAACTCATATACTTATGAAGCATGTTGAAGATGGTTCTATAAAATATAGAGAAACTATTGTTAATGGATTAGAAAATGCCCCTAATGCTTTGAATGATGTATTATCTGGTAAAAATTTTGGTAAGCAATTAATTAAAATTAACTAAGTATTATCCTGTAATGCTGGGTGAACAATTCGCCCATTTTCGATACTTAAACCTGATGCAAAATGCTTGTCATTTTCTAGAGTCTTTTCAATATTTTTTGAAAGACTAGATACATATGGAAGAGTTGCTTGATTCAATGCAAGGGTTGAAGTTAAGGGAACTGCGCCAGGCATGTTAGTAACACAGTAGTGAACTACTCCATTTTTAATAAAAATAGGCTCGTCATGTGTTGTAGGTCTGCTAGATTCAATACAACCACCTTGATCGATAGAAATATCTACAATGACACTGCCCTCTTTCATAACTGATAACATATCTTCTGTGATTACTTTAGGTGCCTCTTTTCCAATCACATAAACACAACCAATTACTAAATCAGACACAGATAGTGCATCAATAATAGTCTCACGTGAAGATACTATATATTCAATATTTTCATCTCCTAATTGATCTCTAAGCTCATTTAATCTTTGTTCAGATAAGTCTATTACTTTTACATGTGCATTATTTGCTAGAGCTTTTTTAATTGCTTCAGTCCCTGCTACACCGGCACCAATTACAGTAACAATTCTTTTATCGATACCAATAAATTCTCCAAACATCACTCCTAAACCCTTGTTAGGTTTTAATAAAAAATATGATCCAACAACAATACTGATCTGGCCCGCTATAGAACTCATTGGAGCAAGTAATGGTAAATTACCAGTATCAGAAGTTATGGTTTCGTATGCAATTGCTCTTACTCCTGTTTCAGCAAGTTCTTTAGCCTGGGACATATTTGCTGCAAGATGAAGATAAGTAAATAATGTGTGTGAGCTATTAAGATATTGAAACTCCTCAGGTATTGGCTCTTTAACCTTAATTATAAGTTCTCCCTTCTTGAATAAATCTGATCTATTATCAATGACAGATGCGCCAGATAATTCATAGTCATTATTTGAATAACCTATTCCTATACCTGCATTATTTTCAACAAATATTTCATGCCCCTCATTAAAGAGCTGTTTTACAGAACCAGGAGTTAGTCCTACCCTGTATTCATTATTTTTTATTTCTTTAGGAATGATTATTTTCATATTAATAATTTTAACTTATTTAGTTGTCTTCAATGTAAAAAATTTACTTTTTAAAACCACTAAATAACATTAATTATTAAAAAAGAATGAGTTAATTTAATTAAGGAAATGGTGGAGCTACGCGGGATCGAACCGCGGACCTCTTGACTGCCAGTCAAGCGCTCTCCCAGCTGAGCTATAGCCCCATAATTTTTGAATATATTAACTAAGGAGTAGTAGATAGTAAATCTAATTATTTAATTTAAAAACATCACCAGGTAAAAGAGAAATAAAATTATCTATATTTTTTTTATCAGTAATAATTTTTAGTCTCTCTGTGGGCTCTAAGGTATCTTCAGATGTTAATGTAAAAGTGCCCCAATGCATTCCAAAGCTGTCAGGTCTCCCAAGGTCTTCCATTATTCTAACTGCATCTTCTGGGTTAACATGACTCTCACCCATAAACCATTCAGGGTCATATGCTCCTATTGGAATAAAAGCAAAATCTGGTCTTCCTAGTTTATCTTTAATATTTTTAAAGTCATTTGAATAGCCTGTATCACCTGCATGAAATAATTTTAAAGAAACTGTTTCAATAAACCAGCCGCCCCATAAACTCTCATTTCGATCAAAGATACCTCTTGCTGACCAATGTTGTGTTGGAGTAAAAGTGAATTTTGTATCCTTATATACAAAAGATTCCCACCAATTAAATTCATAGATATTCTTTAAATTGTATTTTCTTAAAAGATCTTTATCACCAACTGGTACCAAAAAAATTACATTTGGAAATTTTTGCTGAATTCTCTTTAGTGAAGGAATATCCAAATGATCATAATGATTATGACTAATTACTACAATATCAATATTATTGATATCGGATACTTGTAATGGTGTATTTATTAAACGTTTTGGTCCTGCAAATTTTATAGGAGATGCTCTTTCTGAAAAAATTGGGTCAGTTAGTATATCTAGATCTCCATTATTGAGATAAAAAGTTGAGTGACCTATCCAAACTCCAAAATTTTTTTGATTTAATTTTATATCTTTCCATTCATCAGACGTATCAATAACTGAAATGATTGGATCTGATCTATTAGATCTCCATTTAATTAAATCTGATAATGGCTTATTTATTGATTTACCATTAGTATTTTTATAGGTTTCGGCGCTAATAAAAAGATTTAGAGATATAAATAATAAGAAAATTAAGTTACTTTTTCTTAGCATTAAGCTTCATAAATATATTAAGAAAAAAAACTGATATTTTTGTAACATATGAAGCAAAAACTAACTTCATTGTTAGCCGTTATCTCTACCAATTCTTTTTGATTGGTCTCTTCTAAGATTTTCTTTATCGTTTTCTTCTCTTTTCTTAAGCTCTGCTACTGTATAGCATTTACGTGCGGCAATATTTGAACCAAGAGGTTTTTCATTCCTGCAAACAATCCTTTTGTCTTCTTCAACCTTAGCGTTATATTTTGAAATCTGTTCTTCGGATAACTCTTCAGCTGTATAAGTTTTTTTCCCTTCATTAACAGTGACACATGAAGTGATAAATATACTGAGTATTAAAAATGTAAAAAGATTTTTCATAATATTTTATGTATTGAATTAATTAATAATTATACATTCAAAACAAACAAAAAAAAGCCGGGGCAAGCCCCGGCTTTAAAGTTTTTAACTACGATTAGAATGAATAGTTAAATCTGTAGAATACTACTGGACCTAATGTGTCGTAGTTTTCTAAGTCAGAGTTAGCATTAAATGCTGAAGGCACGAAAGGTACTTCTTCATCAGTAATGTTATTCACACCAATTGTATGAGTTCCGTAGTCATCAGTTGTATAACTCACTCTTACGTCAGTATATAAAACATCTGGAATTTCAGTGTACTCTTCTTGAAGAGTCCAGAAATCATCCACTTTATCTGTTTGACCATGAATATATCTATTCATAAGCAATACATTTAATGGACCTTTGTTCCAGTTCAATGAAGAGTTAGCTCTCCATCTTGTATACATTCCATAATCTGAGCTATTAGTACCAGCTAAGTTTTCAATAACTGTTCCATATCCAGTGATAACTTGAGTTTCCTCATTGTATGTAGCTTGAGCTTCATAAGATAGCTCTCCGCCTAATACTTCTGGAAGGTCAGCTATTACGCCAATATCAACACCTGAGTATGTTTCAGTACCAACGTTGTCGTTAGTATCGATAACTCTAATGATTTGACCTTTAGCAGCACCGTCTTGGAATCTAACTGTTTTATCACAGAATAAGCCATCTGTAGCACAGAAAGCTATTAAGTCAGTTGTTCCAACACCACCGATAGCATTTTCGATATCTATGTTCCAGTAATCAACTGTTACTGTAAGTCCGTCCATTGGGTCTAAAACAGCACCAATTGTCCATGACTCAGAAGTCTCAGGTTGAACTTCAGGATTACCACCATATAAAGTAGGAATCTGAACTACTGAAGATTTGAATCCAAACTCTGGTACACCATTAGCAACACAAGTTGCAGGTGCAGCAGCACTTGCTGGTTGGTCTGCAGCAACAGTACCATCTTCATTAAGAATAGTATTGTCATCACAAGCGTCATCAGCAGTTGGATAGCTTAAGAATGTTCCACCATATAAGTTAGGAACTGAAGGAGCTCTAAATGCTTCTGAGAAAGTACCTCTAAGAGTTACCATATCATTAACAGTATACTGAACACCTACCTCAGAATTAGTTGTATCACCAAAAGTAGAGTAGTCAGAATATCTAGTAGCTAATGATACTTCTAAAGCATCTTTAACATATAAGAACTCAACAAATAAGTCATCAACTTCATACGAACCTTGTGTATTAAGTGATGAACCAGCTGTTGTAATACCTTGAAGAATAAGTGCATCATTTAATGTTCCACCTGAATCTTCTCTGTACTCATAACCAGCAGCAAAAGATACATTTTCAACAGCAGCTAGATCACCAGAAATAGTGAAGCCATAATTCTTCTGTTTGTTTGTACCCATACCATATGAGTTCCAATCACCTGAAATATATTGAAGCATTTCAGGAGTTACACTTCCTTCACCAAATATGTTTAATGGAACACACTTGTCAGAAATTGTTGTGTTTTCATCAGCACCACATTTTAGTTCGCCAGCTGCGTTAAAGTGAGTTGGACCCACTGCTTCAGCAACTTTCTCTAAGTTGAAGTAACCTGATGAAATACTGTCTGCATCGTTTCTACCATAATTGTAGAATGCAGACCAGTTCATGCCATTATCAAAAGTACCTTCTAGACCAAGAACAAATCTATAAACATCTGTATCTCTGTCATCTCTTCTACCACCTGTTTCAAGCATTCTTCTTCTCCAGTCATCAATAGTAACTGCAGTTCCGTTTGCATTATCAAGTGTGTAGACGTCGTTACCTTCTTCATCCTGAGTAACTGTGTACTTAGGACCAAATGTAGCATTATAGTAGTTGTCAGCAGAATAAGGAGCTGGTGAACCAAAGAACACTAATGGTGCTAGAGGTTCTGCAGCAATTAATCTGACACTTTCTGTATGAGAGTAAAGAACTTCTGTGAAGAAATTAATTCCATCCATGATTTCATAGTTTGAATTCATAGTGAAACTATATTTTTCTTGTGGAGTTCTAAGATAGTTCACTGGGTTGTAGTTATAAAAATCTCCAGCCCATGCTCTGAACTCTCCATATTCTGGACCCATAGTTACGTTACCAGTAGGACCAGCCATTCTTACCCAAGGCACAGCTGATGAACCACCTGAATCACAAGCAAGTTTACATGGTGAACCAGGTACTCTTGCATCATCAGGCATCCAATATGCTGGCGCCCATACTTCAAAGTTAGACCATGGTTGTTCTGCCATGTAAGCACCAGTTTGATCACTTACTGACATACCAAATACAGTACTTCCTTTGTTTCCGTTAACACCTACAACTAAATCTACCTGCTCGTTTGCAGCATTGGTATCTTGAGACTCACTTAAGTAGTACTCAAGCTCAACACCTTCAGCAGAATCTTTAGTAATAATGTTTACCACACCTGCCATAGCATCTGAACCATAAATAGCTGAGGCTCCGTCTTTAAGAATTTCAATTCTTTCGACCATTGCTGTTGGAATGTGTGAAAGATCAGGTGATGCAGCAGCGCCGTTACCCATAGGTACAACTCTTCTTCCATTTAAAAGTATAAGTGTTCGCGATGTACCTATACCTCTTAATGAATATCTTACTCCACCAGATCCACCATTATTAGTAGATAAATCAGGTACCGATCCCTGTGTTGCTGCAATTCTTCTTAAAACTTCACCTAAGTCAGTAAGACCAGAAGCTTTAATATCACCTGCATCAACAACCGTTACCGGAGCTGAGGTAGCTGTTTCAGGTCTAGCAATTCTTGATCCTGTAGTAACAACCTCTTCTACATCAGATGCAGCTTCATCTTGAGCAAAAGAATAGTTAACTAGAACCATACTAGATATCACAGCTAATGATAGTAAATATCTATTTTTCATAATATTCCTCGTTAATATTAACTTTAGACAAATATATATATTCCCCATATATATACGTCCGTTATGTCTAATTGTGCTTATATATGCACAATTGTCAAAGAAAATGCACATATTTGTAACATTTTATTTTAAGAGAATTTGTTGATTATTAGATAAAAATAGTCTTATTTAGATATAATTCGCTTTTATAACTATTTATATGTCTAAATATGCTTAAAAATAAAAAAATTCTAATAACAGGAATTGCTAACAAGTATTCAATTGCTCTCGGTATAGCTAAAGCGATGAAAAATCAAGGTGCAGAGCTTGCAATAGCCTATCAAAACGAAAGATTACTTAAAAATGTTCAATCTCTTGCAGATGAATTGGAAACAAATGTCTTAATAGAGTGTGATGTTTCTTCAGATGAATCTATAAAAGAATCAAAACAAACATTGATTGATGAATGGGGAACATTTGATGGTTTTGTGCATTCAATAGGATTTGCACCATCTGACCAACTAGTAGGTAATTTTGTTGATGT
This sequence comes from uncultured SAR86 cluster bacterium, assembly GCA_902559885.1. GTDB lineage: Bacteria > Pseudomonadota > Gammaproteobacteria > Magnimaribacterales > D2472 > CACEJU01. The sequence goes on from CACEJU010000011.1 coordinate 29,890, forward strand.
GACTACTAGGGAAGGTTTTAAAATAGCTCACGATATCAGCTCCTACAGCTTCACTGCATTAGCTAAAGAATATAAAGATATATTGAATCCCAATTCGGCACTTCTTACTCTTACTTATTTGGGTTCTGTACAAACAATGCCTAACTATAATGTTATGGGATTAGCAAAAGCTAGTCTCGAAGCTAATACCAGGTTTCTTGCAGCATCTTTAGGTAAAGATAATATCAGAGTAAATGCCATATCAGCAGGCCCAATAAAAACATTAGCAGCCTCAGGAGTTAAAAATTTCAGAAAAATGCTTTCTCAACATGCTGAAAGAGCACCATTAGGTAGAACTGTAACCCAAGAAGAGGTTGGAAATACAGCTGCATTTTTATGTTCAGATCTTGCAAGTGGTATTACTGGTGAGATAACTTATGTTGATGCGGGTTTTAATATTTCAGCAATGCCATTAGGTGAACATTCAGAGTGATAAAAAATTTTTATGAAAAAAATATTTTACCTCCTTTATTAAATTGTTGTTGTGGCACAAAACCAATTACTTATCAAAGAAAAAAAATTATACCTGAGGCTAATGGAGATATTTTAGAAATTGGTGTTGGTTCAGGTTTAAACATACCTTTTTATGATAAAAATAAAGTTTCAAAAATAATTGCATTAGATCCTTCTGAAGATTTAAATGCAATGGCGAAAATTAAAGCTAAGGCTAATGATTTAAATATTCATTTTTTAACCGGAATTGCAGAAGATATTCAGATACCTGATTCTTCAATTGATACTATAGTGATAACTTATACCCTATGCACTATTCCTGAACCTGAAAAAGCCCTATCAGAAATAAAAAGAGTTCTGAAAACAAATGGGAAGATATTATTTTCAGAACATGGTCTTGCTCCTGATGATAAGGTAGTTAATTGGCAAAATAAAATAAATCCTATATGGAGTAAAGTATTTGGTGGATGTAATTTAAATAGAGATATCCCCTCCTTGTTTAAGGCTGAGGGTTTTGTTTTAACATATGAACAAATGTATCTTCCGAGTACACCAAAATTTGTAGGCTTTAATACATGGGGTGAAGCAAAAATAAGTTCTCATGATTAATAAACCTGTTTTAGTTGGAATTGGTAATATCCAACAACAGGAAAAATTTAAAGATTTAGATGAAGCTTTAATCCTTATGGATAAAGCAACTAAAAAAGCTATTGCCGATTCTTCTAAAGATATTATTAATTACATAGATGAAATCAGAATACCTAAAGGATTCTGGAAATATAGAGATCCAGGAAAATGGATTTCAAATAATAATAATTTTAAAAACAATCCAATTACGTACATAACTAAAATTGGAGTTTTACAACAACATCTTATCAATCAAGCAATTCTAAATATTCAAGAAGGCAAAATTAATGCTTCTTTAATTGTTGGTGGAGAATCAAGATACAAAATGATTCAAGCAATCAAAGATAATAAAGAATACAAAGAAACATCATTAAATCAAAATCCTGATTTTTATGTCAAAGCTGATGCGGATCTTAATCTTGATGAAGAAGTAAAAGAATTGTCAAAAATGGCAGTTGGTTACTATGCAATTATGGAAAGCGCCTATAGATTTTCAAAAAATGAAAAATTGTTAGACCATAATAAAAAAATAGCAAAACTCTATGAAGAATTTTCTGAAATTGCTCATAAAAATAAAAACGGTTGGTCAAAGCAAAAATATTTTGCTAAAGATATTATTAAACCTAGTGATAAAAACAAATACCAAGCATTTCCTTATAATAAATTACACTGCACTAGCTGGAATGTTAATCAAGCATCAGCAATTATTATATGTAATGAGAATATTGCAGATAAATTAGGTATACCAAGAGAACAAAGAGTATATCCCTTGGCATCATCTGAAAATAACCACATGATATCGTTAATACAAAGAGAAAATATTATTGATCCAGTTGGCTTAAAGCTAGCAGCAAAATATATAAAAGATACATTAATATCCCATAGAAAAAGTATTGACTATTATGATTTATATAGCTGCTTCCCGATTGCTGTTCAAATGTTTTGCGATTCTCTTAATATAAATTTATCATCATCCACCTCGATAACAGGAGGTATGTCATTTGCTGGAGGACCTTTAAATCATTATGTTTTAAGTTCAACCACTCAATTGATTGAAAAGATGAGAAAAAAGAAAAACAAAATTGGTCTCATAACAGGTGTTTCTGGAGTCATGACAAAGCAATCATTTGCATTATGGACAAATAACTATATAGATAATTTTTCATTTGAAGATGTTACAAGTCAAGCAAAACAAATTGATAAGCCTAAAGCACTTTCTGCCGAAAGTTCTGGTACTGGGGTTATAGTTGGATATACTATTTTGGTAGAAAGTAATAATAAAAAAGCTGTTATTTACGCCGAATCACATGATGGCAAAAGAGTAATTTTGAATTCAAGAAATCCGGTAGTAATAAAAGAAATGGAGAATGTTGAATGGGTAGGAAAAAAAATTACGTTCAAAAATGGCTGTTTGGTTTAATAAGCCTAGGTCTTATTTTACCAACTTATGCATCTTTTGATAAAAATTTAGTTGACCAACATAAGATAAAATTTAACCAACTTGCCATGGATTTATGGGATTATGCTGAGCTAGGCTATCAGGAAACTAAAAGTGTTAACGCGATAAGTCGTATTTTAGAAGATGAAGGTTTTGCTATTCAAAAAAATGCAGCTGATATTCCTACTGCATTTATAGCTGAGTATGGATCAGGTGGTCCAGTAATTGGCATACTAGGAGAATTTGATGCACTGCCGGGGCTCGCTCAAACAAGATCTACATTTAGAGAGATAGAAAATAATAATACGGGTGCTGGTCAAGCTTGTGGCCACCATTTATTTGGTGCTGCTTCAGCTTGGGCTGCAGTTGTTATTAAAGATTGGCTGGAAGAAAACAATATTCAAGGAACTATAAGATTCTATGGTACTCCTGCTGAGGAAGGAGGTTCTGGTAAAGTTTATATGGTACGAGCAGGATTATTTAATGATGTAGACATAGTTTTGCATTGGCATCCAGATGATCAGAATTCAGCAAATATTGCTACAAATAATTCGAATAAATCTGCAAAATTCATGTTTAAAGGTATATCAACACATGCGGCAGGTGCGCCTGATATGGGAAGATCAGCATTGGATGGTGTTGAGTCAATGAATATGATGGTTAATATGATGAGAGAGCATATACCTCAGGAATCAAGAATTCATTATGTCATTACTAAAGGCGGTCTAGCTCCAAACGTTGTTCCTGAAGAAGCAGAAGTCTATTACTACGTTAGACATCCTAAAATGAAATCTGTAGAAGATCTCTTTTCTAGGGTGGTTAAGGCTGCTGAGGGTGCTGCTCTGGGAACAGAAACTTCAATGACATATGAGGTTATGCATGGAAATTACTCTTTACTCCCAAATAAAGTATTACAGGAATTGGTTCATAGTAAGTTGGAGCTGCATGGAGGTATTAAATATTCTGATGATGAGAATAAATATGCAAAAGATATTGCTGATACATTGCCTAGCGGCAATAAATTAATTGGTTCACAAGAAAATATACTCCCATTTATAACGTCTCACTCCTATGGTTCAACTGATGTAGGTGATGTTAGTTGGAATGTTCCTACTGCAGGATTTAGAACAGCTTCATGGGTACCTGGCACTGCTGCGCATTCATGGCAAGCTGTTGCAGCTGGAGGAACTTCTATAGGCTTAAAAGGATCTGAGCTAGCAGCTAAAGTATTGGCATCAACTGCAATTGAGCTATATCAAAATAAAAATCTACTTGAAAAAGCCAAAGAGGAATATTCACAAAGAATTGGTCCAGATTTTAAATACCAGCCACTTCTCGGTGATAGGAAGCCACCTTTAAATTACAGAAATTAATTAGTTTGAATTGAGACGCCTGCTCCAGGACGCCTTAAGTCTGAGTAACCATAATTTATTCCATTCTTTATATGAATGCTTTGTGTACTACCCATGGTCTTATTAGTTTCAGGCTTGTGGCCAAGTGATTGAAGAATTTTCACAGTGTCATAACTTAACTGTTCTTCATAATCTAAACCGGTATATGGCCAATCTTTATGAATTCTTGGTAGCATTGTGGCTTGGCCTATGTCCAAATCAAAATCAATTACACCTGAGACCACTCGTAAAATTGCTGCTGGAATGTATGATCCTCCTGGTGATCCAGTTATAAGAGTTAATTCAAAATCTTTATTGAACACCATAACTGGAGCCATGGTACTCATAGGTCTTTTACCTAATTCAAATCTATTGCCAGGACTTGCTGCTCGACCTTTTATATTTTTATCTCCATATCTATATGCAAAATTATTCATTTGGTTGTTCATTAGAATACCTGTTCCAGGTATTGTTACTCCTGAGCCAAATGAATATCCTAATGTGTAGGTATTTGAGACAGCATTACCATCACTATCAATTATTGAATAATGCGTAGTGTCTTTACTTTCATTTAATATCTTCAAAGGCTTAATTTTTGAACTTGGTGTTGCTTTATCAGCTTTAAAAGATTCCATCAATTCAATTGTTCTTTCTTTAGATAAAAGTTTTTCTATAGGAACATCATAAAAATTAGGATCTCCAATTTGATGAGATCTATTATTGTGCCCTCTTCTTAAAGCTTCAGCCATCAAATGATAAACCTTTGAACTATTACTCTCGAACTCTTTAAAATCAAAAATACTTAATATATTCAAAGCAGTTAATAAAGTAACTCCTCCACCAGATGGAGGGCCTGCAGTAAAAACCAAGTGATCTCTATAGGATGCAACTATTGGACTTGATATGTTTGCTTTATAGTTTTTAAAATCATCTAGGGTAAAAAAACCACCATTTGATTCCATCGCTTTTATGAATGCTTTAGCAATATCTCCGTTATAAAATCCTGATTTACCTTCTTCAGAAATTTTTTGAATAGTATTTGCAAGATCAGGTCGCTCCATAAGACTGCCTTCTTTTAAAGGAGCATTGTTTTTAAAATAGATTCTTTTTGATTCAGAATCATTTGCAAGTTGACTAGTGCTTTCTATAGCTTTAGAAAGGTCATAAGTAACCCTTATACCCTCTCGTGCCTGTTTGATAACAGGTTCTAAAATTTCATCTAAAGGCAATTTACCAAAATTAGTATGAGCATCAAGCAAGCCTGCAACAGTTCCAGGCACTGCTGATGCTTTATAACCCTCTCTGACAACATCAAAATCTTTGTACTCTAGATCTTTTGGCAATTTATCGCCAAATAACTGTGTTAGGTCTGCATTTAATGGAGATTGGCTTCTGTAGTCAATGTAAAATATCTCATTTTTCTCTTTTATATAAACAAGCATAAAGCCGCCGCCGCCTAGGTTACCAGCTCTTGGTAATGTTATAGCTAATGAAAATCCAACAGCAACTGCAGCGTCAACAGCATTGCCACCTTTGTTTAGAATTTCTATTCCTAGATCAGATGATAATTTATTTTGAGAAACAACCATTCCGCTTTGTCCGCTTGTTGGATGAAATGGTGATCTATAATCTATATAGCTTTGACCAATAACAATACTAGAGAAAAATAAAAAATATGTACTTAGTAAGTAAATTGGAAACTTGTGTTTAATTAAACTAATCACTTTTTAGATTATATAAAAAAGGGAGCCTGATGACTCCCTTTTTATAAATATCAAAGTCTTAAAACTTTTTATAGAATTCAATATTATAATTTCTACCAAAGTCAGTATGTAGGTCACCCCAATACATTGAGAAAGTTTCGTCCGCTAATGGAGCTCTTTCATCTTCAAGGTTTTTAACCTGAAGCCTAACTCTAAGATCATTATCAAATTTATAACCAAGAGTTAAATTGAGCATAGTCATTGAATCAACTACCCACATCTCTCTCACATCATTGATGGTTTCAACATGAGCCGACTCAAAGAACTCACCCCATTGTGTTCCAGAAACTAGAACTTCATAAGGGCCTTTTCTCCATGACATTTTCATAGTGTATTTATCTTCAATAGATCCATTAAGCCCAAGAAGATCATCTACACCTCTTACAGGAGCAGAACCTTCTAAAACACCACCAGGCTGACCGGCTTCACTTAGAAGTAATGCATCTCCACCAGCTTCTTGATTTTTTGTATCGTAATGAACATTAACAAATTTAAATTCAAAATCACCATACTGAGTATCCAAAGAATAAACGATACTAGTATCCATACCCTCTATCAATCTAGTGTCGGTATTAACATAATAATCTAATACTTGTTGAACTAGGCCAGCAGGACATAGATTTGAAGGCCATGTAACAGCATCAGTTGGTACAGGGTTTCTGATAACATTTGGATTTCCTGTACATTCATTAGCGCCACCTTGAACTCTTAATAAAGTATCTAGCAATATTGCATTAGTCATACCAAAGATTCCAACAGTATCTTCTGTTTCAATAGACCACTTATCTAAAGTAATTATTAAGTTGTCAATTGGCTCTAATACTAAACCTAATGATTCATTTTCACCATATTCAGGTTGCAGATCAGGATTACCTTCGGTAACTCTTTGCATTGAATAGAAATCATCATCGATATCTTCACCAGCAACATATCTAATTAAGTGATCTGTTGCTGAAGAACTTCTTCCTAAATATCCTTCATTAACAAGAATAAGTGCGGGAGCTCTAAAAGTCTCAGAAGCAGAATATCTTACTTTTACTCTATCAAGAGGCTGCCAACCAAATGCAACTTTACCTACGGTAGCATCTCCATAATCATCTGAATTTTCATATCTCACAGCAACCTGAGCATCAATAGTGTCGCTAACAGGTATAGCTAGCTCAGAGAATAGTGAATAAGTTAATCTTGAACCACCTGAGTCTGGAGTAGCACTAGAGTTAACCACATCAGAAATGATAGGGAAAGTTTCTCCAGTTTTTGGACCAGCAGGAACGGTATATCTAATATCACCATTAATTCTTGGATCTCTTTTATCAGTGTAAGATTCTCTTCTAACCTCAGCACCCACTAACATCCCAACGGGACCAGCTGGTAGTTCAAATAAATCAGGCGTTGAAGCTTTATAGTCCATCATATATAAGCTAGTAGTATTAGCTCTAATAATATCAATTGTAAAAGGACTTTCATCATTACAATTAGGTCCACAGAATGGGTTGTAAGCATCAGGAGTGCTTAAAGCCAATGCTTCATTTAATAATGTTAATGACTGTCTACCTGTATTATTTTGTTTAGATTTGGCTGCTGAATATAAGAAACCTAAATCCCAATCCCATTTTCCACTTGTACCTCTAAAGCCTTGTAGTAGCCTAATAGTAGTTCTATGAGAATCATATCCTCTTGGAGTATCAAATCTATTCCTTGCTTTAAATACACCAAGACCATTAGTAATTTGTCCTGAATCAACATATTTTGTTCCACTACTATCTACAAGTTGATTTAACCAATAATTAGATAAAGGAACTAGTAGTGGCTGAGTACAACTACCTGTTTTAGCACAACTTCCTGCGCCTAAAGTTGTACCACCATAAAGTTGTTGAGTGGCTACAGAATTATATACACCTATCTCAGAATAAGCTTCAGCACCACTTGCCAACTCAGTATTTAAGAATATGAATAAGTTATTTCTTTCTAAATCTGGTCTCATCCATCTTGTTGTATTGTACTGAGCTCTAATAGCAGAAGAGCTTGAGGATGTTAACTCAACACATGTTCCAGCGCCAGCACCAGTATAATCACAATCACCATCATCAGGTATTACTCTTAGATAACTAGAACCACCACCGTGCCATACACCATATTCAGATGCTGAATTAGTATTTCTCCATGAGGTGTCATCCCATGCAGTTCCTGTAAATGCACCAAGCCCAGGTGCAACTCTTGCATCTTGAGCTAACCATTTAGGATCTTCGTAACCTTTTATTGGATCTCTTCTATAAGTATCAAAATAAACAGATACATTGGTATTGCCAATATCTTTACCCCATTGAATGCTAACTTTATGATCTTTAGCATCATAAGCATCATATCCAATGTTCTTATATCTCACTCTAGTTCCAACAAAATCTGTTTTTAGAACAGTGTTAACAACACCTGCTAAAGCATCAGCACCATAAATAGCTGAAGCACCATCCCTTAAAATTTCAACTCTCTCAGCACCGTAAACAGGTATTGCGTTTGAGTTAACAGTCATAACAGGCATTGATCCACCTAATATAGGTTCTGTTTGATAGCCAGGCGATGTTATTAATCTTCTTCCATTTAGAAGAGTTAATGTATTACCAGTACCAATATCCCTAAGGTTAAAAGCACCCACATCACCTCTTGATGCGTTATAACCACCACTAAATTCGTTCTGGTTAAAAGTGTTCTGCCCTAATTCAGCAATGTTATCTAATAGCTCATCACCAGAATCAACACCTAAGGCATCAATATCATCAGCCGTTATAACAGAAACAGGAAGTGCCCCTGTAATTTTTGCTCCTTTAATTTGCGATCCAACAACTACAACTTCCTCTACATCAGCTGCATTTTCGTCAGTGTCTTGA
>CACEJU010000012.1 GCA_902559885.1 uncultured SAR86 cluster bacterium
AAGATCGAATTTAATTTTTTACTAAGCTTAAGACTATTTAGATAGCTTCAAAGATTCCAGAAGAACACCAAAAAGATTGATAAAAAAACTCATACCAGTCAATGAGTGGCGTTTGAACTTTATATAAAATATTATGTTTTTGCCATCTGATTCCATATATATAGTCTCTCTTTTCTTTTTTAGTCCGCTATTAAGAATATTTATAAAATCTTCTGTAAAAAAATCTTTTATATTTTCATTAGAGCTATAAAGCTTATATCGGCTTTTTGGGAAGTTAAATTTTTGAATATCAACTTCCTCTAAATCTTTAACACCCTGAAAAATATTTTTAGATCTAAATAAATTTGAGAAGGAGAAGTGAAACCCTCCTGAGAGAAAAAAAATAGGTATGCTTTTATTAATTTCAAACTTATAAACCTGTGTGTAATAAGTTGAGCTTGACTCTCCAGCCTCTATTCTTGAGCGAATCGTGACTATTGTAGGTTTGTTCTCTATGGGGTCTTTTGGTAAAAAGATATTTAAGAAATTATAAGCTCTTGGGGGCAGAAGGATTTTCTTCATTGCTTGAAAATTTTTGAAATCAGCAATGTGATCTTCGCTAGGTCTCTCAAAAAACTTATAACCTCTTACTTTTGCAAAATCTATTAAATCAATGACACGCTGTTTTTTTATTTTGTCATATTCATACAAAGCTCCTAAAAAGAAAGCAATATCAAAAAGGAATATAACTACTAATAAAAGATTAACTTTTCCACCAATCCAAAAAACCCAACCAATTAAAGCTGAAGCAAATATTGTGAGCAATATAAATGTAACTAGATTTTTATTAACAGCCTTGTATTCATTCATAGATGCAATCCTAAACAATGTGTTTTATTTTAACAAATGCTATATGAGACCTTATTTGTTTTTTATTAACCAAAAACCTATAAAAGCAGTAATTATCTCTATTAGAAATATCGATAAATAATATAAATTAGGGACTCCATCTGATGCAATCACAAAAAGCCGCATGATTGCAAAACCTAACATGAATAAGATTATGCTCCAGATAGCGGGTTTAATTAATTTATCTTTGAAGGATGCATAAATCCATGAGATTGCAATTAATAAATATAACCCATAGGAATCAAGTCCAGCCAAATAAATTAGAGCCGTAGCTGATATTATTAAATAGAGTTTTTGCATTACTTGTATTTATTATATTTTAAAAAAAGATATTTATTTATTATTTGCTAAATGTAATAGAGGAAGCTATGTAATAATTGAATTAATTTGAAAGGAGAGAGTTGATGAAAAATTTTTTTATATTAGTTTTATTAATGCCAATATTTTCTGAGGCAATGCATCATAAATCAGAGCCAATCATTTTTTATCTAGACATGGAAGTTGCTGAAGGAAAAGGTGACAGTTTAGAAGGTTTTATTAGCTATCTTAGCAAAACAGTTAAGGAAACAGAGCCTGATACTATGTATTACAAATACTGGATATCACCAGATAAGAAAAAAGTATCTTTAATGGAGGTTTATCAAACGAATGAAGCTGCTCTTTTTCATATGAATGCTTTTGATAAGGCTGCCCATAGAGATAAATTTCTGGAGACATTCGTAATTACTAATTTTCAAGTACTTGGTAATACCAATGAAGAGCTTAAAGCAGCTATGGCTTTTGTTACAACAGATCATAGATCTTTAGTTGATGGCTTTAATAGAAGTAAAAAGTAATATATATAAAATTTGTATATAAATTTTAAATCTGTTATATTTTTATGAAACGTTCATCCCTTAGGGGACGGAAGTAGTCATAAGACGAAGGAACGCATTATCATCGTTCATCTCGAAAGAGACGGAAGTAGGTAATGATACCGAAGGAACGCATCTTTATAAAAGGAGATGTTATGACTATGTTGAATATACATAGAAATCAAATACAGCCTAAAAAATTCAACGTTCGCGCTTTGCGATTTGCAGTTACCAAGTTGAATTTAAACTTTAAGAAAAGCAAACTAGCCGATCGTAAAGATAAGAAGGATGTATTTTTTCCTTACTATTTGTAAGGTCTATATAAAAAAAGAGAGCTTTAAGCTCTCTTTTTTATTTCAATCCATAACTTAATGTTATTCAATATTTGACTATATCTTCATTAGTGAGAGAATAAATTTATTAATTCTTGGGGGCGAGTATGAAAAATTATCTTACATTACTTATTTCGTTTATTTTTATTGCTAGTTGTGCTGTTGAAGAACCAATGCAGCAGGTAACAGATATCTTAGACGATGAATATTTTACTGAGTTTATGCCTTGTAAGGCAGGTCAAGATTTCAATGCTGACAACATGACAGCAATGATCTCTGAATGGCAAAAATTATTAACTGCTGAAGAGCTTTTGGGAGTATGGGGTTATGCTCCAGCTGCAGATACAAACTCAATTAAAGATACTGGATGGTGGGAACTCCAGTGGTCTTCTCAAGAAGCTGCAGATATGGCATGGGATCAGTGGATACAAAATGAAAAGGCTTCCGCCTGGCAAGAAAAATATGCATCAGTGCTCCAATGTGATGGCGAGGCTAGAAATCCATTTGATGCTGTTATACCAATTACCCCAACTGCATATGGTGAAATGAATGATTCAGGTTATTTTTATTCTGAAGTATATATATGTGAGTTTAATGAGGGTTACTCAAAAAATGATGCTGTTGAATTTCTTTATGGTTTTAGAGATGCTGTTGCCGAAGGTGATTATTCAGGTACAACATATCATTTACTTAATTATTTCTTTCAGGAAGATCCTAACAGCTTTTTATGGGGAAATTTCACCAACAGTAAAGCTTCAATGGATAAGGCAAACATAGCTTTTGAACAAAGTGTAAGAGATAAAATGTTCCCTTTATTTAGCGAGTTTGCTCAATGCGGTGATCAGCCAGACTTATATAATGGATATACATTATATTGGTCTGAGAAAAAAGATTTCATGCCAACATTTTCTATTCAATAATATTTCAAGGAGGTAATAAAATGGCAAAAGTATTAGTAACAGGGGCAACTGGATTTATTGGATTACATTGCATTCAGCAACTTCTATCAAAAGGCTATGAAGTAAATGGTACTGTTAGAAGTCTTGATAGAGAGGGTGAAATAAGAGATGGTCTTTTAGCATCTGGAACTAGTCACTCTGGTTTAGAGCTTTTTTCTGTAGATTTAAATAGTGATGAAGGTTGGGATGAAGCTATGAGCGGATGTGAATATGTTTTACATGTTGCTTCGCCAATATCACTAGAAGATCAAGATGAAGATTATTTTGTTAAACCAGCTGTTGCTGGGGTGAAAAGAGCATTAAGCTTTGCAAAGAAGCATTCAGTTAAAAAAGTTGTGCTTACTTCATCTGTAGCAGCTATTTTCGATACTATGGAGAAAAAAAGTTATTACGATGAATCCGATTGGTCGGACCCAGAAAATCCAGCAATTAGCCACTATTCAAAAAGCAAAACCTTAGCAGAGAGAGCCGCCTGGGAATATGTTGAGAATGAGGGCAATCCTTTTGAATTATCAGTTATCAATCCTGCTTTAGTTACAGGCCCGACGTTAACTGGTGATTTGGGTGAATCAAATAAAGCTGTTCAAATGGTAGCTGGTGGCAAGATGCCAGTGGCAGTTCCTTTAATGTTTGGCTATGTAGATGTCAGAGATGTTGCAGCAGCTCATATACTTGCAATGGAAAATGCTGCATCTAATGGTGAGAGGTTTGCACTGGCTGAGAAAGATTTATGGTACAAAGATGTTGCCAAGCTTCTAAGAGATAATGGTTTTGATAAAGCACCAACAATTGCTATTCCAGTATGGCTAGCAAAAATTCTTGCTAATTTTAGCAAGGAGCTAAAACTTACTTTGCCATATCTAGGTCGACTCAGAAGCGTTAAAAATACCTCAAAAGCAAAAGATATTTTGGGTTGGAATCCACGACCTGCTGAGGAGTCAATCCTAGAGGTTGCTAAGCAAATGCAAGAAATGGGACAAATCTAAATAATACCTGGGATAATAGCTTGTCTGTTTTTAGGGTAGTTTTCAAACTTGCTTTGATACCATTTATGATTTGCAATAGCTCTAGGGAATAAGTTTGCTACAGTCCAGATAAAGAATATAAGGCCTGCATAACTCCATGTGAGAATGGCCCATCCAAGCCACTCAATCATTTCACCAAAATAATTTGGTGATGAAATATATTTAAATAAGTATTTATTTGGAAGATGATATCCGGGACCTAATTTCTTTCTTAATCTAATTAAATAATAATCTGAAATAATATTAATACTCATTCCAAGCATAAAAATAACTAGTCCAATTATAAAAACAGGATTAGTTAACCAGCTAGATGTATAGCTTGTAGAGCCAAGAATAAAGTAGCCCTGAATAGGAACATTTACTAGGTTAAAACAAAAAGCAGATGCAGGAATTGCTATCGGCATTTTTTTACCACGCATTTCTGCAATAAAGGGCCAAATTAATGTTCTATGAACATAATGCAACAGCCAAATCAGCAGAAATACATAGTGAGTTATAGTGAATATGTCTTTAAAGAAAAATGCAAAACCTAAAATAATAAAAATTGTTGGAGATTCCATAACTACCCAACCTAATCTTGCAGACACCTCATATCCCCAACCAGCTTTGATATGTCTTCCATATGGAGCAGTTAATTTGAATAAACTAAAAAAAGTTATAACCCCAATTAAAATCCAAACTAATAATAAATTTTCTAGCATGTTAAAAGTTTACAGTTTATTCGCAAGATCATAAACTATAGTTATAGGGGAGAGACAAAGTGAAAGAATATGATTTTATAATTCTTGGTGCTGGATCTGCTGGCTCAGTTCTAGCTAATAGACTAAGTGCTAATTCTAATTTTAATGTATGTTTAATCGAGGCAGGTCCTCCAGATAAAGACGCACGTTTGCATATACCATTGGGTTTTGCCTTTCTTGGAGACAATAATAAATACAATTGGTCATACGAAACTGCTCCACAAGAAGCTTTTGAAGAAGTAACAGTTGCTGAACCAAAATCTGCAGTGGTTGATTCAGCTGGTGGAGTTCACGAAGTTACGCATGAAGAAAAAGAGAAGAGACGAGGCTATCAACCAAGAGGCAAAACTCTTGGGGGATCTAGCTCAATCAATGCGATGTTATATGTAAGAGGTCATAAATGGGATTATGATCATTGGTCAGAATTAGGTAATGAAGGCTGGTCTTATGATGAGGTTTTACCTTATTTCAGAAGAGCTGAGCATAATGAAATGTTTGATGATGAATTCCATGGTCAAGATGGCCCTCTAAATGTTAGCAAAATAAGACATAAAAACTCTTTTACTGATGGTTTTGTTGAAGCTGCAAGCAAGGTTCATAATTTTAACCCTGATTTTAATGGCGACGAACAAGAGGGTGTTGGTTACTATCAGACAACTCAAAAAAACGGTCAGAGATGCAGTGCAGCCAAAGCCTATCTCAAACCAATTATGGATAGACCTAATTTAACCATCCTTACCGAAACACATATCAATAAAATTCTTGTTGAAAACAATAGAGCCATTGGTGTTGAATGTATTGATAAAAATCAACAAAGTTTTCACTTAAAAGCTAACAAAGAAGTTTTATTAAGTTCAGGTGCATTTGGCTCACCTCAAATTCTTTTAAGATCAGGCATTGGTCCAAGTGAGGAAATTATCAAGCATGGTATTGAGCATATTATGGAATTACCTGGTGTTGGAAAAAATCTCCAAGATCATATTGATTATTTAACTGTTCATAAATATAACTCTATTGGATTAATTGGATTTTCTTTAAAAGCTCTATTGTTTAAATATCCTTTAGAGGTTTTAAAATATGCATTTGCTAGGACTGGACTTTTTACTTCAACAGTTGCTGAAGCAGGAGGCTTCATTAAAACAAGAGATGACTTAGAAATTCCAAATATACAATTGCATTTTGTTCCAGCATTAATTCTTGATCATGGTAGAGAAAAAGTTTGGGGTCATGGTCTTGGATGCCATTCATGCTTATTGAGACCAAAATCAACAGGCACAGTAACCCTAAAATCTGCTGATCCATTTGCAGATCCAATTATTGATCCTAAGTTTTTAACACATCCAGATGATATGCAAGATATGATCGATGGTTATAAAAAAATGATGGAAATTATGCATACTGAACCTATTGGAAAATATATTCAAGATCATGATTTTAGACCAATTGATATAAATAATGATGCTGATATTGAAAAAGCAATGCGAGAAAAAGCTGATACTGTCTATCATCCTGTTGGAACTTGTAAAATGGGAAATGACGAAATGAGTGTTGTTGATAATAACTTAAAGGTAAGAGGAATTTCAGGTCTTAGAGTTATAGATGCATCAATAATGCCAACTTTAGTTGGCGGTAATACAAACGCTCCATCAATAATGATAGGAGAGAAAGCAAGCGATATTATCCTAAATCATTACAATTGATAAAGATATTATCCTTCATAGGACTTTTATTAATGAGCTTTAATCTCTTGGCTGATGATAGGCTTATTGTTGATGTTAGAACTCTTCCTGAGTGGGAGAAAAATAGAATAGATAATACTCTTTTAATTGAATGGCAAGATTTATTAGCATCAGTCAATGAAATGAATATTAAGAAAAACCATGAAATTCTTTTGTTTTGCAGAAGCGGTAATAGATCAGGCAAAGCTAAAAAAATTTTAGAGGAAAATGGTTATACGAATGTAAAAAACCTTGGAAGCATTCAAGATGCTGGAAACTATCTAAAATTGCCAGTTATTAATAATAATAATCAATAGATTTTGCATAAAAGTCACACACTTTATGTTGACACTGCATACATTCTAAAGTAATTTACACTCTGTATTATTAACCCCCTAATAAAGGATATATTATGAAAAAAATCATCCCTCTGTTAACTATAGTGATGTTTGCTATACCAAGCGTTAATGCTGGAGTTAATTTCTCTGTTAAAGAAAATATTTCATTTGATGGAAAAATCGCAACAGTAAAAACATCTAAAAAATTTAGAAACGTAGAAGCATGTCAAAAATTATGTGAATCAAGAAATTCATGCGCTGCATTTGTATTAAATACAAAAGCAGGTTCATGTACTATCTTAAAAAGCGTGACCGATGAAGATGCAAAAGAAGGTGTTACATCTGGTACAAAAAGTTAAGATTTACCAATAGCAGACAAGGCCTCTTTTGAGGCCTTTTTTATGCAGACCTATCCATAGACTGTTTATCTATTAGTAGTTATAGTAAAAGTGTGTCCAATAAAGTAATAAAAGTTTTAAGTTTTGATGGCGGGGGTGTTAGAGCTCTAGCGGGATTGATATTCTTATCAAAATTTGAAGAGCAAACAGGTAAGAAAATATTTGATGAGTTTGATTTTTTTGCAGGTGTTAGTGCAGGCTCTATGAATGCATTTGGATTTGCTTGCAGGGGCTTTTCTGCAGTTGAGACTGAAAACCTTTGGTCAGAATACTTTTTAAAAAAAATAAAAACACCAGAAAACTTTTGGGATAAATATTCACCAATCCAAATGAGACCAAAGTATACAAATAAAGGTAGAGTTGAAGTTCTAGAAAAAATATTTCCAGATATGTCTCTTGGTGATTCACTAAAACCAGTATTAACTTTAAGTTATGATGTTGAGTCAAGAAGACCGGTGATATTATCTTCATACAATACACCAGATTTTAGTTTGGTAGATGCATGCTCTGCATCAAGTGCTGCCCCTATTTATTTTCCTACTTATCAATCAGAAGATAATAGATGGTTTATAGATGGAGGAGTAGTAACAAATAATCCAACTTTAGTTAGTCTAACAGAAGCACAAAAGTATTATAAAAATCAGGAAATTAGGGTTTTAAGTATTGGTACTGGCATCAATACAAGAAAGATTCCAGGTAAAAAATCATCACAGTGGGGTGGCCTAGGTTGGTTAAGGCATGACATTATGGGAATTATGCTAGAGACTCAAATTGAGCACAGAATAGCTAAAGATTTATTGCTTGATAAGTATTTAAGAATAAATTCACCATTAGGTAAAGTTAATAGAAGGCTTGATGATGACTCTGATGTAAATATCACAAGAATTAAGGAGTTAGGTTATAAATGGTGGAATGAGTTCGGATCAAATCTTATAGATTTTTTAAGTTAATTTTTTTTGTATTCTAAAATGTAAATTATTTACAAATCTAAATTATTTTCATTTGTTATGTAAATTTATTAAATGTAAATTTTTTACATAAAGTACTCAACAATTTTATATATATAAATTCTTTACACAAATGTGTTTTTTATGTTACAAAACAAATTCATTCAAATAATCTAATAAGGGGGGTTAAAGAATGTTTAATAATAACTCATTGTCGAGGAAAGAGCTTGTGCTCGGAAGCTTGGCAATATCCGCAGCTACTTTACCTGTTTTTGCTCAGGATACTTCTGAAGAAGAAATAGAGGAAGTTGTTGTTCTAGGGTCTTATTCAAAGAGTTTGGTAAGTGCTTTAGATAGAAAAAGAGATGCTGATGGTGTCGTAGATGCTATTACAGCAGAAGATATTGGTAAATACCCTGATACTAATTTAGCTGAATCATTGGCTAGAGTGTCTGGTGTATCTATTGATAGATTCAATGGAGAGGGTTCTAGAGTTACAGTCCGTGGTCTAGGTCCTGAATATAACCTTGTTACCTTAAATGGAAGAAGTATGCCTACTGTTGGAGGTAGATCTTTTGACTTTGCAGACATTTCACCACATGGTGTTGCTGCAGTAGAGGTCTACAAAACTGGTAATGCTGCTATTCCTACTGGTGGAATAGGATCAACAGTAAATATGGTTACAACTAAACCGCTTGATGCACCAGGCTTTGTTGCGGTGCTTGATGGTTCATTAGTTGATTCATTTAATGTTGCTGGTGATGACTATACTCCTCAAGTAATGGGTATTTATAGCAATACTTTCGCTGATGATACTATCGGTGTTTCATTATCTGCCTCTGTACAAGAGAGAGATAATCGAGAAGAGAAAGCAAGAGTAAACACTTGGTTACCTAACTTTAATACTGATGGAATCGATCCAGCAGTCTGGGAAAATAATAACCAAAGAGCTGATGGCACAACATGGTATCCGCAAGATGCTGATTATCAGTGGCTTGATAACCAAACTGAGAGGACCAATGGGCAATTAACACTTCAATGGCAGGCTAGTGAGGATGTAAGAGCAACTGTTGACTATACATATTCTGAAAGAGAATTTTTTAGTGACAGAAGATCTATCGGTATCTGGTTTGTTGGTGGTGGTAATGTTGTAAATGCTGTAACTAATGAAAATGGTACTTTTACAACAGTTACTGAAGCTGGTGGTGACTATGCAAGTAATATGTCTAAAGGTGGATTCTTAAATACTAATGATTCACTTGGATTTAATTTGGAATGGGATGCTTCTGATAATCTTACAGTAACTTTTGATGCACATGATTCAACTGCAGAAGGAAAAGGTGCGCCAGATGTAGGAAGTGATACTTTCTTGATTACAGGTAATACTTGTTTTGGAGATACTGCTTGTATCGGAGAAAAGACTGCTACTTACCCAAGTAACGGTATCCATATTTTTAATTTTAACGTTGCTGGAAAAGACGAATTTGAGGCTAGTGATATAGGTACTCTTTTTGGAGCATCTAGCGATTACTATTCTGAAAATGAGATGTCTCAATATCAGCTTTCCGCATTGTGGGAAAATAGTGATTCAGACAGCGCTCTTCAAAGTATTAAATTTGGATATGCGACAGCAGAGCAAAACTGGCTAAATCAAAATAGATATTCTGGTCAATTACCAGCAGGCTGGTGGTTAACATCTGCTGAATTTGCGCCTGATGAAATGTGGGTCAGACAAAATGTTGGAAGTATCTTAGGTGATGCTGCAAATAGTTACTATGGACCAACATATTACTTTGGAACAACATGGGATCAATTAATTGGTTTCTATCAAGGTTTTGTTGATACTGGTGAGTGGATTGATTGCTGTAATGTAAGCTCATGGGGCGCAGATTACAGAAATGAAGACGGTACTGGTAATATTAACCCAGGCCCAATTGATTCTGATGCAAGAGTAAAAGAAGAAACTTCATCTTTCTTTGTTCAGTTTGATTTTGAAACTGAATTTAATGGAATGCCAGTTGATATTGTTACTGGTCTCAGATATGAATCAACTGATGTTACTTCATCTGGTTTAGAGACTCCTGTAACTAATATTGCATGGGTTGGAGGTAATGAATTTAGTTATGTAGAAGGTGAAAAAGGATTCACTGAAGGAACTGGTTCAAATAAATTCTTTTTACCAAGCTTTGATTCAAAAATTGGTATTTCTGATAATGAGGTTGTTAGATTTTCTTATAGCAGAAGCATTTCAAGACCAGGAATTGGTAACTTAAGATCTACAACTGATTTTGTTGGCAATCCTCAGGTAAATCAAAGAAATGCTGTTGTTGGAAACCCTGGCCTTATGCCTTACGTTTCAGATAACTTAGACCTTTCATATGAAAACTATTACGCACCAGGAAGCTATTTTGCTGTTGGTTATTGGAGAAAAATTGTAGACAATTTCCTTCAAACCAGAATTACACAAGAGAGCGTTAATGGTATCAGAGATGTATATGAAGGACAGGCTGCAGAAGCATGTAGAGCTAATGGTGCTACATCAGATCTAGCAGTTTATAACTGTCTTGCAGGTACAGATGCTGATGGTAATCAAATTAGCGGTGTTGATATACTTCCTGATGGCGATGATCCGTTAGCAGTATTCAATATATCTAGAACAGTGAACGAAGAATCTGGTCTTTTATATGGATTTGAGTTTGCTGCTCAGCATTTATTTGGCAATGGATACGGTTTAACAGCTAACTATACAACTGTTAATGGTGATCTAGAAGCTGATAGAGATGCTACAGATGTTCAATTTGCTCTAACAGGAATGAATGATTCAGCTAATTTATCTGGTTTCTATGAAACTGATAAATATTCAGTAAGACTATCATGGAATTGGAGGGACGAATTCCTAGGTGGTTTTGATCAGCATTCATCTCCTGTTTATACGGAAGAGTATGAACAATGGGATCTCAATGCGACCTATTCTGTGAATGATAACTTTGAATTATATGCTCAAGGTTTGAATATCACGGGAGAAACTATTAGAACTTATATCAGATATAACGAACAACTTTCCTCATTAGGACAGTATGGTACAACTTATATCATTGGTGGTAGATATAGATTTTAATAAATAATGTTCCCCGAACTGGAGCTGCTTAGGGTTACCTTAAGCAGCTCTTTTTTTTAGGATATAATTCACAAAATGAAAAATGTAGTTTTAAGCAATATTGATCATGCAAATCTAAAAATTAATGCCGTATATAAAAAAGATGCAGGCTTTGATTTTAATATATGTTCAGTTTTTCCAAACGAGTATTCAACTTTGCAAGGAGATTACCCAATATTTTATAAAAAGGATAATCAAACCTCCAACTACCAAACCGTAGCTATTCTTGGATTTGAAGAAAATGAAAATTTATATTTAGGCGAAGGTGTATGGCTTTCAAAATATGTACCATTAAGCATCCAAAGGCTTCCATTTTATATTGGAAAAAAAACAGTACTTAAAGAAGGCGTGCCAACAGATGAGAAATTACTACAGATTGATATAGAGCATCCAAGTATTTCTGAGGATTCAGGGAATGAGGTTTTCTTTAAACACGGCGGTAACACTGAATATCTCGATCATATAAACAATATTCTTTCTACAATTGATAAATTCAATGAAGTATCTAGTGATTTTTTAAAGATAATTTCAAACATGAATTTGCTAAAACCATTAAATTTAAAAATTGATTTTTCTGCAGACCATTCTCACGAATTAAATGGTCTATATGTTGTTGACGAAGAGAAATTAAAAGACTTAGAAAAAGAAGATTTATTTACTTTACATAAAAAAGGATACCTTCAATATATATACTTAATCGCAGCATCAGTAATTAATTTGAATAAGTTAATAAGCCTAAAGAAAAAAATATTAAATAATGGAATATAAAAGCTTAAAAGAAATTAATGCTGCTGATTTTAATTTAGAAAAAACTAAATTAAATATGCCTTTCGTTGTTAGAGGCCTTGTAGAAGATTGGCCATTAGTTAAAAAATCTAACGAGCCCATATCTGAGATAAGCAAATACTTACTTTACTATTATGAGAGCAATAGGGTTATAGCTTTTGCAAATAAACATGAAGATGGAAATAAATTTACTTATGCAGATTCTCATAATAGAAAAAGTTTTGAGCAGCTTGAAAGTACACTAGATCTAATATTGGAAACTATTGGTAAATCTAAGGAATTAGAAAACCCTGGAACAATTTATATGGGATCAACTTCACTGGATTATGTTCTTCCAGGATTTGAAAAAGAAAATACATTTATAACTGAGGGTATAGAACCTCTAAAGAGTATATGGATTGGCAATAAGACTATAGTGCCGCCACATTTTGATGTGCCGGACAATATTGCATTTGTCTGCACAGGTTCAAGAAAGTTCACTTTATTTCCACCAGAACAAATTAAGAATCTATACATGGGTCCAATTGAATTTACTCCTGCAGGACAACCAATTAGCATGGTGGACATTGAAGATCCAGATTTTGAAAAATATCCTAATTTTAAAGATGCTATGGATGAGGGCCTTGCTGCAACATTATATCCTGGAGATGCTATCTTTATTCCAAGTCTATGGTGGCACCAAGTCGAAAGTTTTGGCGATCTAAATATATTAATAAACTATTGGTGGAGGAGCACTCCAAGCTTTATGGGCAATCCTATGGACGGATTACTTCACTCATTAATGTCTATAAGAGATCTTCCTGATCATCAAAAAGAATATTGGAGAAATTTATTTAATTTTCTTATTTTTGATTACAAAGAAAAAAATTTTTCTCATATTCCAGATGATATTGCAGGCTCTCTGGGTGCAATAGATGATAAGCAGGCTAGAGCTATACGTTCAATGCTGATCGCTAACTTAAATAGATAAAAATATTATATATAAAAAAGTAAATAATTTACTTTTTTTCTATATTTTTCATAATCTTGACATAAATTTTACAAAATTGTTTAATATGCATGTAATTACAAATCTTTTAACATTTGAGGGGATGTTTTCGTGAAAAAATATTTATTATCATTGCTATTATTAGCACCAATTTCTTTTATTTATGCTCAAGAATCTGCAGATTCTGAAGAGGATGTGGAGGAGATTGTAGTAACAGGTATCAAACAAAGTCTTAAAGACGCTATTGATATTAAAAGAAAAAATGTTGGTGTTGTAGATGCAATAACAGCTGAAGATATTGGTAAGTTTCCAGATGGTAACTTAGCTGAATCACTTGCAAGAATTGTGGGTGTGACAACAGAAAGAAGCAATAATGAGGGTACTAAAGTATCAGTTCGTGGATTAGGACCTGAATTTAACCTTGTTACTTTAAACGGCAGGTCAATGCCAACTGTTCCTGGTGTATGGAGCGGAGGAAGATCTTTTGATTTTGGTGCCGTATCATCTCATGGTGTATCTGCAGTTGAGGTTTATAAATCAGCAAATGCAATTTTGCCTACTGGTGGTATTGGTTCAACTATTAATATGGTAACAACTAAGCCACTTGATGCTGATAATGGTGCTGCTTTTTCTGTAAGAGCCATGCATGAAACATCAGTAGAAAAAGGTGATGAAGTGACACCAGAAATGGACTTTGTTGTTGTTAGAAACGGTGAAGGTTTTAATGGCGGTCAATGGGGCGCATCCTTATCAGGATCTCATCAAGTTAGACATAACAGAGAAAAGGGAACCAATGAGATAACTTGGTTACCATCCCCTGAAAGAAGCCATCTAAATGCTAATGCTGTAATTACTAGCAGCAATGAAAGATCAGATGGTGCTTATTTTTATCCTGAATCTTTGTATTACAAATTTAAAGATAACGAAAGAAAAAGAGATAACGCTCAAGCAACATTTCAGTATGAACAAGGTATCGTAAGAGCTACAGTTGATTACACTTATTCTGCTACAAATTTCTCTTCAGATGGAAGAGAAGCAGGAAGTTATTTTGCTGGTTGGAATGCTGATTATGTAACCATTAATGAGAACGGTGCGGTAGTGACTGGATCAGAGGGTGCTGCACTACCTTCAGGAGATAGTTTTCAAGCAAGAATTAGCTATGGAGAAGAGGATAGTATTAATAGATCTGTTGGTTTAAATTTAGATTTTGCTATTTCTGATTCACTTACTCTAATTATTGATATGCATAATTCATCAGCAATGAGAAAAGGTAATCCAGGTGGTAATCTTGATAATCATCTTGATTTCTCAAATGGTGCAAATGATTCTTCAGTTGTTCAAGGTGGCGTAGAGGCGCCAGCTGGTTTCATGAGACAAAGAGGTTTTGATTTTAATAATCCAGTTGGAGGACTATATTGGATTATGAACAGGCTTTATGGCGGTCAAGATTTAGGAGTAACTCAATTTGATGGCAGAGATATTGGACCTAGACAAGCTTTCTTACATTATCAAGATAAAAGAAGTGATATGAAGCAAAAACAATTAACGCTTACTTGGGATAATTTAGAAGGCAAGTATTGGGATGGCTTAACATCTATAGATTTTGGTTATTCTGATTTAGATACTACATACTTAAGTAAAAAATGGTTCAATCAGTTAGTAAATGGAAAAATTGCTGATGGAAATCCATTCATGCTTACATACGATTTATTGCCTGATGATGTATTTAACAGAATAGATCTACCCAACTACCTTGGTTCAGGTCAAGATTTTTACATTATGGATGCCGCTACTGGTGATGCAATTTATTGGTTTACAAGAGCAGGGTTTATTAGTGACTCAAATAGCACTGATGGATCTCCATGGAATGCAAGCACTCCATCAAACTGGCCTGCTGGCTGTCAAGCAAATGATGCAGTTGATGCTGATGGCAATCCAAATGGATTATTTGATGAAGCAACAGGACAAAAAACAACTCAAAGAGGTGTGCTTTGTTATGGTGATGTAGACTCAGATAACACTATAACAGAATCGCTTAGATCATTATTTGTTAACTTTAATTTCGATACTGAAACCAGAAAAGGTCAAGAAATAAGAGCGCAGCTTGGTTTAAGGTATGAAGAAGTTGAGCAACTTTCAACAAGCTTAACTAATGTCCCATCTAACACTGCATGGAGTTTAGGTGACTTTGATTATGGTTTAAGTGTTGGATTAGTAACAGAAGGACCAGTATTTTTCTCAACACCAGGTGAGTCAGATTATTTCTTGCCAAACTTCAATATGACATTTGAGCATGCTGAAAATAGAATCATTAGACTATCAGCAAGTAAGACAATTTCTAGACCTGATTTAGAACAAATGAGAGCTTCTGTTGATATAGGCTCAACAGATGTTAGATACCCAATTACACTAAATGTTGGTAACCCAGCATTAGAGCCATATGAAGCTATTAACTATGATTTAGCATATGAGTATTACTATAAAGAAGGAAGTTATGCCGCAATTAACTACTTCCACAAAGAGCTTGATGGTTATCATGGTTCAGAAATGTACTCAGGTGGATTTAATAATGTAAGAGATGTAACAAGAGGTCCAAGAGGGGTCTTAATTACTCCTGAAAATGACAATGCATTATGTGATATTCATTCATGGGCTTGCGGATGGTCAACAGCATATGACTATGCATGGTATATGCTAACTAATGAAACATTTGTTTGTGGTGATGCTCAAGACTGTATTCCTAACCCTGGAGTGTTATTCTCTCACTCGAATGCTGTATTCCTTGGTAATGAAGACGATCCTTTATATCAATTTAATATAGCTTTACCAACTAATAGATTTGGTGGAACTATAGAAGGATTTGAGTTAGCTGCTCAGCATTTATTTGATAATGGCTTTGGTGTTATTGCTAACTTAACTTTAGTTGATGGAGACACTAATGCAGATCCTTCAATTATTGGTGAGCAATTTGCCTTAGGTGGTTTTGGTGATGCTGGAAACTTTGCTGTTTTTTATGAAAACGAAAAGTATTCAACAAGACTTTCATATAACTGGAAAGGTGAAACATATGCAGGTATGGATCAGTACAACCCTTTATTTATTGAAGAAAGAGGCCAAGTTGATCTTACTGCCACTTATAACCTAAATGATAAAGGAGCTATATTCTTTGAAGCTATTAACTTAACTGATGAAGAAGTTAGACTTTTCTCAAGATATGAAGAAATGCTTTTCTTATTCCAGGACCATGGAACAATATATAAAGCAGGATTTAGATATAAGTTTTAATTAGATCTATAATTAATGGAAAAGGGCCTGTTAAGGCCCTTTTTTTTTGGATAAATTAAAGATATAGCTATAAAGGCATAATCTTATTTATAATTTTTAGTTATAAAATTTAGATGTTACAATGTAAATAAATTACACAATGTATGAAATCTAAATCTAGTTTATTAATAGCATTTTTATTTTTATTTAGTTGCGGCGGCGGCGGCGGCGGAGGTTCTGCTGCATTACCATTGCCAATTATCTCAATAGCTGCCAGTAGTCTTGATGTAAATATGGGTGACGAGGTAAGTATTTCATGGTCTGTATCTAATGCTGATGCATGTAATGCAACTGGAAGATGGAGCGGTATAAAATCAAATTCAGGAAATGAAACCGTTACTGTATCTGGAGCTGGTAATAACAATTTTGGGCTATCTTGTTCTGGTGAGGGTGGGCAAGCATCAGAAACCGTTGTTGTTTTTGCTTTTAATTTAGCTGCAAATAATACCACTTTATCTGTTGATGAAGATGGTTCAATAATAAATGCAAGTGTTGCGGTAGAGCCTAATACAGACGTGCTGGTTACATATACTTTGCTTAACTCAACATCAAATGGAACCCTTACCTTCAATGAAGCTGATGCTACCTTAAATTATTTTCCTAGTCCAAACTATAATGGTGTTGATGAATTTACATTCAAAGCTATTGCGTCTGAAAGATCTGTTGAAAAAGATATAAAAGTTACGGTTAATATTGCTTCAATTAATGATGCTCCAACCCTTACACTAGATGCCGAATCAAATTTAACTAAATTGGATATGGTCTATGAAAGCAATCCAATTTTTAACTTTAATTATTCAGATGTTGATCATTCAGTTCAAGACCTAAGTTTTACTGCCAGAGTTGATGGTAATGCGGTAGTCGCAAGTTTTACTGAAATTTCTGAAGGTTATGGTTCATTACAGCTTGATTTATCAGGTTTAGATTCAGGTGGTTTGTTTGATTTAACTTTATCTGTCTATGACGGTTCTGACACAGCTTCACAATCCATGAGCACATGGTTTATTGCAGATAAATCTACAGTAACTTTTGAACAAGATGATGACCCTGAAGATGGTGTAACAGAAGGCTCATCCACAACTGTTGATTACAATGTTTATTATTTAGATGGTAATTCACAATCAAGAGGCAGAACTACATATTTATTTGTTGCAGACTCATTAGCTAATGAGGAGGACAGAGCTAATTTTAGGTCAGCTCTTGTTAGATCAATTAATAAAGTTAAAGAATCTGATGCAGGCGAATTTATTACTGGATTTTTTACCATTAAAGCTGCAGAACCAGTTGTACCTGATGGAAAATCACCTTCAGCAATTAGAACAGGTTGTTATGATTTTGATCCCAATATTTACTGCATAGGTGACATGGATACATCTGTTTTTGATGTAATGTATCCTGGTCATCTGTTAGTTAGTACATTAACTATGCAAAGTGGTAGAGGAGTAAATTTAGGAAATCGAAATATACAACCTATTAGCTCTAGAACCCAGAATGTTCTAATGCATGAGCTTGGACATGCTCATGGGTTTATGGGTGATGAATATAGATCAGATGATGATAGAGATGTAAGTTATTGGGCTGATCTTAATATTAATACTACTACTCAATCTGATCCAGCTTTAGTGAAATGGAAGCATTTAATACCTGATCCATTAAATGTTTTAGGTCAAGATGTGCAAGTTTGTTATAACTGGGAAGATGGCAGTATTGCTGACTTTGATAACTTAGGCTTAACAGTTGAAGATTGCCAGTGTTTTATAAATCTTTGGGATGAAAGTGGTAATTTTCTAGGTAAAAATCCTGATTGTAGTAAGGTTGGTCTATTTGAAGGGAATTATTATGGTTTGTATGATAATTACAGGCCAACATTTTGCTCCATAATGGACTCCTGTTCATCTGCTGGCTATCAGAAAGTTAACGCTGAGGGTTTTGCAGTAGGTTCAATTCATAACCAAGGTTTTTATAACTCAGATGATGTTGGGTTTATAACAGACTCAACAACTGGGGAATACACTGATTTTGAGATTGTAATCGATGGCGAACTTGATACATCAAAGCTAACTCTAAAATGGTATATCAATGGTGTTGAAGAAGTCCGGTTAAGAAATCAGTTGGGTGCAATATTTCCTAGACCAGCAAATAATGCAATTGAAATATATACATATAGAATTACAGACTTGACTGGAACGATTTCGGCGCCTGATGAAATTTTGGTTTATGATGATTTTTATGAAGGCTTATTAAACTCTGACTTTCAATGGAATGGAGATAGTGGTTGGGCTGTTGATCCAGTTGATAAATCTACTTATGATTATGGATACATGTTAGGGCCTCTTGGGGCTTCATGGGGAATAAATTGGTCGCGATGGTAAGAATATTTTTAATTTTATTTTCGTTTGGTCTTTTAGAGGCAAACGATGATTCCGTTACTATTATTAACCAAGATAAAGCTTTATATAAGCTTCATGTTGATCCGTTAATAAACGAGGCCAGAATATATAAAATTGTAGGTGACGGAAAATCATTTCAATTACAGCAATCGTATGTTGGAAAACCTCAAAAAAAAGATCTTAAAAAAACTAATTTAGTTACTAAAAGAGACAGGTATATATTGAAATTCACAGACTCTGATAATAATACTTTGATGCGATTAGGTATTGGAGACCCATTTACAGCATATGCTCAACATATAGGTTATGAAGATAGTGAAAGATTCAGTTTTCAGGTTGGTCAACAGGAGATTTCTGCTGTCATTCCTATACAAATAACTCCATCTAATTTAATTATTGAAAAAAGAGATATCAATGATGTTTTTAATGAGATCTCTATTATTAATTTAGATATACAATAGTCCTTTATGGACAAAGATTTTGTATATGATGTTCTCATTATTGGTGCAGGCATATCTGGCATAAGCTCTGCATCTCACATAGAAACTTTCTGTCCTGATTCAAATTATATTATTTTAGAAAATAGAAAAGATTTAGGGGGCACATGGGACTTATTTAAATACCCTGGTATTAGATCAGATTCTGATATGCATACAATGGGTTTGAAGTTATTTCCATGGCCTGGAAAAAAATTTCTTGCCGACGGACCCTCTATTAAAAATTATCTTTTGAAAGCAGTTGAACATTTTAATATTAAAAAAAATATATCATTTAATAAAAATGTAACTTCCATAAATTGGAATGATTCAGAGTCTTTATGGTATGTCAGTACTAATGATAATAAGACAAATGAGACAATAATATTAAGATCTAAATTTGTACACTCTTGCGCTGGATATTACAGATACTCTTCAGGCTATAAGCCAGAATTTAAATCAAGCCATAACTTCAATGGTTTATTTGTTCATCCGCAAGAATGGCATGAATCAATAGATTATAAAAATAAGAATGTTGTAGTAATAGGTTCTGGAGCTACAGCTATTACGCTTGTTCCAGCAATGGCAAAAGATGCAAAGCTAGTAACCATGGTTCAAAGATCCCCGACCTACGTTGCATCCATGGATGATGAATATAAGTACTTACATCAT
This sequence comes from uncultured SAR86 cluster bacterium, assembly GCA_902559885.1. GTDB lineage: Bacteria > Pseudomonadota > Gammaproteobacteria > Magnimaribacterales > D2472 > CACEJU01. Next base: position 19,993 of record CACEJU010000012.1, read on the forward strand.
CTATCAAAAATATCTAAAAAATTTGCTTATTGGTTTATTAGGTTTACTAATATTATTCGTCAGCAATGGATGTATAGACAAATAAGGAAATGGCCTGAAAAATCTAAAGAAAAAATCTTAGATTTAATTAGAGAAGAGCTACCAAAAGAATATGTTGATAAGCATTTAACACCAAGCTATTACCCATGGGAGCAGCGCCTATGCATTATTCCAGATAATGATCTTTTTAATGCCATTAATGAAAAAAAAGCTGCAATTGTTACTGATACTATTGATGAGTTCTATGAAGGTGGTGTCATTTTAAAATCTGGAAAGAAAATCGAGGCAGATATTATTATTTCTGCAACAGGTCTAGTTTTAGAAAACTTTGGCGGCATGGAAATATTATTAGATGGGGTTCCTGTAGAAATTTCTAATTCAGCTACCTACAAAAGTATGATGCACTCAGATATACCAAACTTCTTAAATACCTTTGGCTACATTAATGCCTCATGGACCTTAAAAGCAGATCTAACTAGTAAGTTTTTAACTAGGCTGATAAATTATATGAAAAAAAATTCATATCAAAGTTGCAGACCAGTAATTCCTGAAGATATGCAATTAACAGATGAATGGCTTAGTGAATTCTCATCAGGATACATTCAAAGAGCAAGGAATATATTTCCAAAACAAGGCAATAAAAAACCTTGGATTAATACTCAAAACTATATAATAGACTGGTTTGAAATTAACCATGGCAAAATAAAAGATAAAAATTTGCTTTTTAAAAAATAAGGTATTTAGATGTCAAAAATTGTTGAGGAAGTAGAGGCTTCCAATCTTAATTATGCTGATAACTTTGGTTCCAAGAAAGATCTAGAGTCTAAACCTACCAGAAGGTTTGCTATTTTAACCTGTATGGATGCGCGTTTAGATCCTGCAAAATTTGCAGGTCTAGTTGAGGGTGATGCACATGTAATTAGAAATGCGGGTGGAAGAGCAAGTGAAGACGCTGTCCGTTCATTATTAATTTCTTATAAGCTATTAGATACTAAAGAATGGTTTGTAGTTCATCATACAGGTTGCGGTATGGAGACTGTAACAGATGAAGAGATAGATGAAATATTTGAGATTAAAAATTCATCTAATATTAATTGGCTTACCTTTAAAGATAATAAGCAAAGCCTCGTAGAGGATGTATTAACTCTTAGAAATCATCCATTAGTACCAAAATCTATACCAATTTATGGCTATATTTATAATTGTTCCAGTGGCATACTTGAAGAAGTGGAAGAGGCTACTTTAGCCGGCCAATCTAAGTAATTATTTTATTTAAGGAGAGGAAATGAAAAATTTTATTATAGGATTTTTAGCTTTACCATTATTTGTTACAGCTGAGCCATTTGTAGATTATGACTACAGCGAGCAGGTAACAGAAATGACAGTTATTACAGTAAAACCAAATTTAATTGATGATTATTTAATGGGCATCAAAAGAACATGGGTTGATTCATGTGAGATACAAAAAGAATTAGGTCATATTGTTGGATGTTCAGTTTATACTGCTGAGACAGCTGGAACTGACCCAAATGTTTTTTTAACAATCACATATGAAAATCTTGCAGCAATGGGTCCAAATAAAGAGAGATATGAAGAATTTATGAATGCATGGAGAAAAAAGATTTCTGAATCTGATCAGCAAGAAATTGCAGGAGGATATGGTGATATGAGAGAAATTGTTGATTTAGTTGTTTTAAGAAAAGTTAACTTTAAATAAATTTAAATTATCTTTAAAGCCCCGTTTGTATGGGGCTTTTTTATTTATATGCAATTATTATTTTTTATTTTATTTATTAATTAAATCTTTAATAATTCTGCTTGAAAGCCCTAACTATTGAGGTTATATTAAGCATCCACTTTAGGTGCGGGAATAGCTCAGCTGGTAGAGCGCAACCTTGCCAAGGTTGAGGTCGCGAGTTCGAACCTCGTTTCCCGCTCCAATTTATAGGTATTCACATGTTTAATAGTATTTTAGAGAATACAGTTTTGTTATTTGTTGCAGTTGATCCAATTGCTTTAGTGCCTATATTTGCTAGTCTTACAAGGGGCTTGTCCAAAGAGGTTATCAAGAAAATATATACTCAAGCCTCAATTATCGCTTTTATTATTATTTCACTTTTTTGGCTATTTGGTGCTGTAATTTTAGAAGTTATGGGAATTTCAATGAGCTCTTTTAAGATAATTGGTGGACTCTTTTTGATTGCGATTGCATTTCAAATGGTATTTGAGCAAAGAAATGATAGAAAACAAAATACTGCTGAAACTGCACTAGAAGATGACTCTATTCAATCGGTTGCAATCTTCCCATTATCAATACCTTTAATTGCTGGACCAGGAGCTTTAACTGCTGCTTTGCTTATGGCTGAAGATAGAATTGCTGAACCTTTACCATTCTTAATTAACTTTTTACCAATTGTTATTGTTATTTTATTTTCATTTGTAGCCATGTGGCTGTCATCCCAGTTATCCAGAAAAATAGGCCCTACTGTAATTACAGTTGTAGAAAAAATTTTTGGAATATTATTAGGTGCATTAGCTATAGAATTTGTAGTAGCAGGAATAAACGAATCTTTTAAATTAGTTTAAGCATATAATACATTCATGCGGTATTTAATAGTTTTTACCTTATTGCTAACTTCATGCGGGGGAGGTGGTAATGGGGGCACTGATAACAATATAACTTCTCCACCACCAACACCTCCGGTCTTAAATGAGGTATGTATTGATTATGCTGAAAGAATTAAGAGATGTTCATTTGAGTGGGACAATATACAAAGAACATATTACTTAAAAATTCCATTACAAGCATCCAATAACAATAATCTGCCATTGCTAATTAGTATGCACGGATATGGCGGCAATGCTCTTAGCCATATTAATTACACGAATTTTAAAAATATTGCTGATAGAGAAGGTTTTTATCTTATCTATCCTCAAGGCTCAAACTTACCATCCTATTTAGGGGGATCAACTCATTGGAATGTTGGTGGCTGGACAAGTAAAAGTACTACCGATGATTTAGGATTTATCAATAAAGTATTAGAAAATGTTGCTCAAAAATATAACTTTAATGAAAATAGAATTTATGCAACTGGCATGTCAAATGGTGGCTATATGAGCTATGCATTGGCTTGCAATATGTCAGATAAAATTGCTGCTATAGCATCTGTTACAGGCTCAATGACAAATGATACATATAATGATTGTGCCGCAACTAGGCCTGTACCGGTGTTACAAATTCATGGCCTTAGAGATCTTATAGTTCCTTATATAGGCAATGAAGGTTCAAAAAGCATAAGCGATGTAATGGAGTATTGGGCACAAAATAACTCATGTGATTTAGAGCCTCTTAGGGCTGTAACTGATTACGAAGATTTTGCAGTTTATTATGACTATTATCAAAACTGTTTAAATAATGCAGATGTTGAATTAATTTTATCATCAAAAATGGGACATACATGGCCATGGCCAGATAATGAGGGTTTTAGTGCATCTGAAGATATATGGAGATTCGTCTCTCAATTTAATTTATTTGGAAAAATATAGTAAATTAAAATATATATATTTTTTACTAAACAAATAAACCTTTATTTAGTATCTTTAAATAAACAAATTCAATGGGGGAATTTATGAAATATGTATTAAGCTTTGTAATGCTAATGTCTTTTAGCGTTATAGCTCAAGATAGTGAATATAAATATGAGCCTGAGGGAAATGCCGCAGAATATTATATTGGTCACTATAAACAAGGTTCTGATCTAGATGATCTTATAGCATGGTATGGAAAATTTGCTGCATGGGCAGAAGATAAAGATGTTTATGATGGAATGACAGTTGGGATTCTTACACCTTATTTTCATTCTGACCTATCTTCTTTGGATGTAATGTGGGTTAATAATTATCCATCACAGTCAGCTCAGTATGCTGGTTTAAATACCTGGATGACTCAAGGTGGCTCAGAGCTTTTAAAAAGCTTGCCTGTTATTAACAGCAGACAAGTTAGCGCATTTCAATGGGTAATTTCAGATCCTGCAGAGCCAGAAGAGGGCGATATGATGATGGCTGTCTATAGTGATTGTAAGCTTGATGAGGGTTACAACATGAGAATGGTCTACGATCTTTATAAAGATTTTGCAATTTATGCTAAGTCACAAGGTGATACTGTAGGCAGAAAAATGATTGCGCCTAGTGCTGGTTATAATGGAGATGCAGATTTTGTCAGACTACTTTACACATCATCAATAGATGCAATGGGTGTAAATGCTGAATTATATTGGGACAAGCTTGCTGAATCAGAGGCATCACAAAATTTAAAAGGCTTTTCTTGTTCTAATGCAAGAGAGTATGTCGGTCTTTCAATGAGAGGTTAAGAGTTTTATAAAGGAGGCATTATGCCTCCTTTATTTTTATTGTTATAACGCTATGAGTTGATCATAACGTTATGATTTTTATTTAATATATACTCATGGGGGAAATTATGAGAAATTTAATTGCACTATCTTTAGTGTTTAGTTTTGGTTTATTTGCTGATGATCATGCAGATGAGCCTGAGTATAAGCCAAGCAAGGCAGAATATTACGTATCAGTCTTTAAAAAAGGGAAAGATATGGATGACATGATGGCTTGGGCAAAAAAGTGGGCTAAATGGGCATCAGAAGGAGAAGCTGGTGAAGCATTTGCTGATTATAGCGCGGCAATACTTGTGCCTATGTATGTTAGTAATGCAGATGAGCATGATTTAATTTGGGTTGGTTTGAACACTAATCCTGAGGAGCAATATAAGGCTAATGATTATTGGTTCAATAATGGAGCAGATTTGCTTGCTAGACTTCCTGTTACAACACCTCAAGTTATAGACACTTGGCAAAGGACTGTTTCTGAAACTCCTTCAGGTCAAGCCGGTTATGTTGTTTATTCTGACTGCAAGCTAGGTGAAGGTGTATCAGGTGAGGATTTATATAATGCATATTATGCATATGCCAAAGCCGCTCAAGCTCAAGGTGATAAAGCTGCTAGAAAAATGATATTCCCAGGAGCAGGATCAACACCAGGTTGGGATTATGATTATGTTCAAGCTGTTGGAACTGAAACTATTGCAGGATATGGTAAAAACTGGACTGATTTTTGGAGTAATACAGATGACATGCCAGAACTTAAAGCTTTAATGGATTTAGGTGGAGTATGTGAGAATGAGAGATCATATGCTGTAGTGCCAGTAAAATAATCATTTTAGTAGATAAAAAGGAAGCTTTTAGCTTCCTTTTTTTTGCCTTAAATTTATTTAAATGCATAATTAAAAAATGTCAAAATACAATGATCATATTGCTATTGTTGGAGCGGGTATTGCTGGCTTAGCCTTAGGATGTTTTTTGCAAAAATATCAAATTCAAAATATTGTTATAGAGAGAAATAATAATATCTCAAATGAAGGTGCTGGCATTTCTATATCCCCAAACGGTATTAGAGTAATAGAACGCTTAGGCCTTTTAAAAGAGCTTAAAAAGAAAGCTTTTCTTAATACTTCTGCATCTTTTTTTAGTGAATATGAGCATGTATTAACAAATCCTGTAAATGTATTCACATCTACTAGATCAAATATCTATGAAATATTAAAAAAAGAATACTTAAAAATAGGTGGTCAAATTTTATTTGATAGCGAAGTTACTTCAATAAATAAAAATAAATGTGAGATAGTTCTCAACAAAAAAGATAGATACAAAGTCAAACATATTGTTGCATGTGATGGTATTAACTCTTTATTAAGAGAAAAAGGTCAAAAAAACAAAAATATTTATAGTGGCTATTCTTGTTGGAGAGGGATAATTAAGCAAAATATTAATAACGTTAATCTTGTTATGTCACCTAAATCACACACGGTAATCTATCCAACTGCACAAGAGGGTTATGCTAGTTTCGTGGGTGTGATAAAAAAAGAAAAAGGTTTTGTTGATTCTTGGAGAGAAAAGGGCGCATTTCAAGATTTTGCAAATGACATTATTATTCCTCCTGACTATATTGAGGCTTTTAAAAATATTGATTTATATAGATGGGGAATTTATATAAGAAAACCAATGAAAAAACTTTACACAAAAAATCTAACTTTCTTAGGAGATGCTGCTCATCCTATTGTCCCTTTCCTTGGTCAAGGAGGCTGTCTTGCACTAGAAGACGCAGAAGCTTTTGCATATTTTCTCAAAGAACATCAAATTACAAAAGCTCAGAAGTACTATAATGAAAATAGAATTTATAGAGTTAACAGAATCTCAAGCATGTCGTTAAATCAGGGAAGGCTTTATCATTTATCTAATAAAACATTTATTAATGCTCGAAATAGATTAATGCAATTCAAGTTTGTTAGAGATATGAGTACTAGTTTTCTTTGGGATTATGATTTCTTGAATTCTAAGTTAAATAATTTTAATTCTTAACATATTAATCTTGCTATAATTTTTTTATGAATATATTTACTAAAATAAAAAACTTTTTTAACTCACCAGAAGATACTGATACCTCAGATACTCAAAATGATAGAGCTTTAACGGTTAGTCCAATACTTAAAGATTTTCTAGAGAATGAGGTCTTAAATGGATTGGATGTTAATGCAGGTCAATTTTGGAATGCTTTTGAAGCAATTCTTGAAGAATTTACTCCAAGAAATAAAGAGCTTCTCGATGAAAGAGAGTCTATTCAAAAGCAAATAGATGCATGGCATATTGAGAGAAAAGGTCAGCCTATTAATAAAGACGAGTATAAAAGTTTTTTAAAAAATATTGGATATATAACTGAGCCAGCATCTGACTTTAAAATTACTACAAGTAATGTTGATCCTGAGATAGCTAAAATAGCTGGATCTCAATTAGTTGTTCCAGTCATGAACGCAAGATTTGCTTTGAATGCTGCTAATGCTCGTTGGGGCAGTATGTATGATGCTCTATACGGGACTGATGTAATTGATGAAGAAAATGGAGCAGAAAGGGTTGGTGGTTATAATCCTGTAAGGGGCGATAAAGTTATATCCTTTGCAAAAAACTTTTTAGATGAAATCATTCCATTAGTTGATGCATCTCATAGCGATGTAATAGGCTTTGAATATAAGAATAAAGCTTTAAATTTTAAACTTAAAAATGGAACTAGCACTCAACTAAATGATCAGAGCAAATATATTGGCTATGCAGATTATGGTAATGATGCTTTTGGTCTTTTATTTAAAAATAATTTATTACATTTTGAAATCTCAGTAGATCCACATCATAGTATTGGCCAGGAAGATCCAGCATCAATTAAAGACATAATCATTGAATCTGCAATTACAACTATACAAGATTGTGAAGATTCAGTTGCCGCTGTTGATGGTGAAGATAAAACAATTGTCTACAGAAACTGGCTAGGACTTATGAAGGGTAATCTTGAAGAGACATTTAATAAAGGTGGATCTCCTTTAACAAGAAGACTTGTAGCAGATAGAGATTATATTGATTTAGATGGTAATAATTTTTCATTACCTGGAAGGAGTTTAATGCTGGTAAGAAATGTCGGTCACCTAATGCAGAATCCAGCTATTTTAGATAAAAATGGTGAGGAAGTCTTTGAGGGTATTATGGATGCCATGTTTACAATTTGTATTGCTAAGCATGACCTTATGAAGCTTGGAAAATACACAAACTCAAGAACCGGAAGTGTTTATATTGTCAAACCAAAAATGCATGGACCTAAAGAAGTTAAATTTACATGCGACTTATTTGCAGCTGTCGAGCAAGCCTTAAATATTGAACCTTTAAGTATCAAAGTTGGGATCATGGATGAAGAGAGGAGGACAACTGTGAACCTTAAAGAGTGTATCGAGGTAGCAAAAGATAGAGTTATTTTTATTAATACTGGTTTCTTAGATAGAACCGGTGATGAAATTCATACGAGTATGGAAGCAGGACCTATGCTGAGAAAGGGTGATATTAAATTACATAAATGGATAGCTGCATACGAGAACTGGAATGTTGATACTGGTCTTGAAACTGGATTTAAAGGCAAGGCCCAGATAGGTAAGGGTATGTGGCCAATGCCTGATGAAATGCTAGGTATGCTTCAGCAAAAAACTGTGCATCCCGAAGCAGGCGCTAATTGCGCTTGGGTTCCATCACCGACTGCAGCATCAATCCATGCAATTCACTATCATCAGATAAATGTTGCTAGTGTGCAGGATAACCTCTTACAAAGACAGAAAGCTAGTTTAGATGATATTCTGAGCATTCCTTTGCTTGAAGATGTTTCGTCACTATCACAAGAAGATATTCAGAATGAGCTTGATAACAACACACAAGGTATCTTGGGTTATGTTGTTAGATGGGTGGATCAAGGTGTTGGTTGCTCTAAAGTTCCTGATATCAATGATATAGGTCTCATGGAAGATAGAGCTACTTGTCGTATCTCAAGTCAACATATTGCAAACTGGTTATATCATGGTCTTTGCACAGAAGATCAAATAATAGACTCAATGAAGAAAATGGCTGTTAAAGTTGATGAACAAAATTCAGGAGATCCTCTTTATAAGAATATGAGTCCTAATTTTGATGGACATGCTTTTAAAGCAGCATGTAGTCTTGCTATTGATGGTAGAGTTCAACCGAGTGGATATACTGAGCCCATTCTTCATAGTATGAGATTAAAATTTAAATCTCAATGAAAGGATACTGGATAGTTCGTTGTCATGTTTATGATCATGAGGAATTTCTAAAATATGTAGAAATTTCTCAAAGTATTGTTGAGAAGTTTGGTGGTTCTTTTTTAATTAGAGGAGGCAAGCAGTTAGAAAAAGAAACAACTGGATACGAAAGGACAGTTGTTGTTAAGTTCCCAGATTTTAATACCGCTAAAGAGTGTTATGAGTCTAATGAATATCAAAAAGCATTAAGCCATATTAATAAATCAGCAAATAGGACGGTAGCTATTGTAGAAGGGCTTACTTAACTTTGTGTTTGTGAGTTTCGTCTCTATGTTTTCTTAGGTATTTCATAAAAGGTGTCCCCCCAGTACCTCTAATGAGTGAGCCACCACTTCCAAAAGGGTTTTTGATTTGAGATTGTTTATGAATATATGTAGCCGCGTATTCTAAATGCTGAGATCGAAATAGTTTTATTTGCTCTAAGCAAGCATTGTATTCCTTTTTAAGTTTTTGCGTTCTATTTATAAATTTAGATACCTGTGATTTAGACTCGGCAGCCTCAATAATTTTTCTATGCTCTGGCGGCATATAATCTCGCATCTCATTAAGATAATGTCTTAGATTGTCGTTAGTATGTTTTACTCCAAGAGCACCATCAAGGAGTGGGATAATACTACTTTGAGCACCTGTTTCACCTCGATAAAATTGTGGTTTGTTATTAAATTGATTTTTGTATATTAAGCCTTTTTTAAGATCAGGGTTATCTTTAGTGCCAAATATAAATGGCCTTACTCTATGATAATAGACATAGGGGTCACATCTCTCAGGCATTCTGGCAAAAATACTATTTACCTCTTTCATAGCCTTTGCAATTTTTCTTAAATTTTTTGAAAGCAAGACAGGATCATACTTTGATATTTTTGAAATATTTTGTGCAGCCTCAATTGCATCATTAGCTGCATTTTCAATACAAACATGAATGGTAACAAACCAGTCTTCATCAACACCACCTAAAAAATTATTAATCAAAGCAACATTCTCTAAAGATATTTTTTTCTTTGGATTTATTCTGTACCAATTATCAAGGCAGTAACTTGCATATGAAAGTATTGGAGGCCTTCCTAAATGATCTGCTAGCTGCACCCATGGTTTAGCTATAACTTCAGGTAATACACTTTTAGGTTTAGCGCCACCCCAAATATATGCATGTGCTATAAAACTTAGATAACTCATAGCTAACTTTATTTCCCTAGATTTACCATTTTTTATTAGTGTATTTACAGAAAGAGCATTAGTGTTTAAATCATCGATCACATCATGAATAGCACCTGTAAGTAGAAGCTTAGGAAGTGATTTTGCAATGTTCTCAATGCGTTGAGAAGATGGATTTGGATTTTTAAATTCTTTTAGCGGATCTTGTTTTGGTAAAAATGTTTTCATAATTTATATATAA
>CACEJU010000013.1 GCA_902559885.1 uncultured SAR86 cluster bacterium
TCAGGTTTTACCATATCAATAAAATCAGTTGTGGTATTTCCATCAAGGAATTCTTTCGATCTTAAAGTTGCAATCAAAAAATCTTTGTTAGTAATTACTCCACCAATATGAGAATCTTCTAGAGATTTTGCTAGTTTGTTAACAGCATCAACACGCGAATTAGCATGTGAAATTACTTTAGCCAGCATTGGATCAAAATTTGTACCAATTTTTGAGCCCGAGCTTATACCTGAGTCCCATCTAGTATCATAATCATTTAGACCTTTCTCAAATACAAACATGGTTCCAGTTTCAGGTAAGAAATTATTTTCAGGATTTTCTGCATATAATCTAGCCTCAATTGCTGAACCATGCCATTCAATATCATCTTGAACAAATTCAAGCTCATCGCCTCTAGCTATCTTGAGTTGCTCTGCAACCAAATCAATGCCTGTAACTTCTTCAGTGACTGGATGCTCAACTTGTAATCTAGTATTTACTTCTAAAAACCAAAACTCATCTGTTTGATCATCAAATAAAAACTCAACAGTACCAGCAGATTCATATTTGATTGATTTAGCTAGTTTCACTGCAGCATTACCCATGGCATTTCTAATCTGGTTAGAAATTCTTGGAGAAGGGGATTCTTCTATAATTTTTTGATGTCTTCTTTGAATTGAGCATTCACGCTCACCAAGATGAACTATATTTCCATGAGAATCTCCTAGTATTTGAATCTCAATATGTCTTGATTTTTCAACATATCTCTCAATGAACACCCTGTCATCACCAAAGCCTGCTAAAGCTTCTCTTTTTGCTCCTTTTAATGCTTCATTGAGCATTTTTTTATCTTTTACAATTCTCATGCCCTTACCACCACCACCAGCTGCAGCTTTTATAAGAAGAGGAAGGCCTAATTTATTTATATTTTTAACATTTTCTGACATGGGCAAGGTAGGAACCCCAGCTTTTTCTGCTAACTCTTTTGCCTTTAACTTATCTCCCATCGCGGATATAACTTTTGGGCTTGGGCCAACCCATATTATTTTTTCTTTAAGAACCTTTCTTGCAAACTTAGCATTTTCAGAAAGAAAACCATAACCTGGGTGTATGGCTTCAGCGTTGGATTTTTTTGCTGCTTCAATTATTGCATTAGCATCTAAATAGCCATTGTCTTCAATTTTTACAGCTTCATCAGCAAGCTGAACATGAAGAGAATCTTTATCATCATTTACGTAAACCGCTATACATTTTATTCCCATAGATTGTGCCGTAAGCATTATTCTTACTGCAATTTCGCCGCGATTTGCAATCAAAAGTGACTGATAGTTCATAATCTGAAAACTCCGTATTCTGTTGCTCCTTCAATAGTGGTATTTGCACATACCGATAAGCAAAATCCAATAACGGTTCTGGTATCTCTAGGATCAATAATTCCATCATCTGTCATCATGCTGCTAGCCACAAGAGCATGAGAAAGATTTTCGGCTGCCGCTTGAACCATATTTACAATTTCTTTATCAGCTTTCTCATCAAATTTTTCACCAATTCTTTGCGCTTTTGCTCTTCGAACAATTGACATTACACCAGCTATTTGCTCAGGGCCCATGACGGCGATTTTTGCTGTAGGCCATAAAAAGGTAAACCTATTGTTATAAGCTCTACCAGACATCGCGTAGGTTCCTGCGCCATACGAAGCACCAACAATAATGGTAATGTGAGGAACAGTTGAATTTGATACAGCATTAATCATTTGAGAACCTTTTTTAATTATTGCTTGTCTTTCAAAATCTTTACCAACTAAAAAACCTGTAACATTTTGCAAGAAAATAATTGGAATATTTCTTTTATTACATAGCTGGATAAAAGTAGCTGCTTTTTCTGCAGCTTCAGGATAGATAGGCCCATTATTCCCAATTAAGCCAACTTGATAACCATATATTGTTGACCAACCACATACCATTGTAGGACCGTATAAAGGTTTAAATTCTTCAAACTTTGAACCATCAGTAATTCTTGAAATTATTTCTTTTATATCTACTGGGGATTTTAGATCTTCACTTATTATCCCTAGCAAATCTTCTTTGTTATGTTTAGGTTCTTCAGAAACTTTTTTAGGCTCAGGGCCAAGCTTTTCCCAATCTAAATGAGATACTACTTCTCTACATATTCTTAATGCATCCATTTCATTCTCAGCTAAATAATCAGATAACCCAGATGTGTTTGAATGCATCTCAGCTCCACCTAGAGTCTCATCATCTGATTCTTCACCAGTTGCCATCTTTACTAATGGTGGGCCAGCTAAAAAAACTTTAGATTGTTTTTTTATAAAAATATTATAATCAGACATACCTGGCTGATATGCTCCACCAGCTGTTGATGATCCAAATACTATGGAAATTACAGGTATTCTCATTTTTGAAAGTTCTGTCATTTCATAAAAAAATCTACCAGTTGCTGCAAAATGAGTAGTTTGAAGTGTAGGAGCAATTGGAATTTGACCACTCTTGCTACCGGTTCCCATGCTTAGATCTCCTCCGGCAGACTCTACAAAGTTAATGAAAGGAATTTTATTAACTCTAGAAATTTCAATAGCTCTTGCCCATTTTTCACCAACATATACTGTCATGGCCCCAGCCTTAACTGATGGATCATTTGCAAAAATAACACACTCAACTCCAGCAACTATACCCACACCACATACACATCCTCCGCCAACAGTATAATCAGTGCCATATGCAGCGTAGGGGCTAATTTCTAAGAAAGGACTGTCTTGATCAAGTAAGTTTAGGACTCTCTCTCTAACAGGTAATTTCCCTTTTTTTGCTAATCTATCATGATGATGCTTTCCTCCACCCAGTTCTGCTTGATCCAGCAAACTATCAAGAAAATCTATTTTATCCAGCATCATTGCTTTGTTCTTCTGGAATTCTTCTGTTTTAGCATCTAGATTAGACTTAAAAACAGGTGCTATATTTTTTGTTTTCATAATTTATTCTTTATGTTTTCATTTATGGTAATATATATACATTAATATTACCAACTTATTATGACTATAAAATTTTACAGCTGTGAGGGATCTCGAGGAATTAGACCAATCTGGACTGCAGAAGAAATGGGTTTGGATTATGAGGTTGAAATGTTGCCTTTTCCTCCTCGTTTTTTACATAAAGAATATTTAGATATAAATATATTAGGAACTGTTCCTTATATGATTGATGGGGACTTAGAAATGACTGAGTCAGTGGGCATGTCCCAGTATCTTGTTGATGTTTATGGGCCTAGTGAACTTAAAGTCGAAAAGGATGAAAGTGATTATGGAGAATATTTAAATTGGCTTTCTCACTCAGATGCAACATTAACTTTTCCGCAAACTGTTTTTTTGAGATACACCTTTCAGGAGCCAGGAGTAGCTGACAAAGCAGCAGAAGGATATAGAAGATGGTTTGTTGCAAGACTTAAGCTTCTTGAAAAAACATTAGAGGATAGGGAATATTTATGCGCAAATAGATTTACAATTGCAGACATATGCGTAAGTTATGCTTTATATCTTGCATCTCAATTGGGTATTGAGGAAGCATTTACTCCTAATATAAAAAGATGGACCGAAATGCTCTTTGAGAGACCGGCTTTTCAGAAGATTAAAGAATATAAAGTTAAACCCTAATCAAATAAATTATTTATATTTTCGTAAGCTTCAATAAACTCTTCTTTAAACTTTTGAACAGTCTGCCCAGCAGTAATACTTTCATTGACAAGGCCGATTCCTTGACCGACCCAATAGGTTTCAAGTTTTTTTGCACCCTCATGTCCAATAGCAGCCTTATCTTTGACTATAGAAAGTGCAGGCTCTGAAACCATAGTTTGAAGTGGCATTGGCAAGGGTTCAGGCGCATCTTTTGATTCCCACGCATCTGTCCATGGAGAGCTTAATTGTCTTGAATGTTTTCCAGTTCTGCTTTTTGATCTCACAGTATCACTCGAAGAGGCTGAAACTAGTTTCTCTTTTATATTCTCAGAAGTTTCGGCTTCAAGCGTTGGAAGAAATACAGATGCACACCAAACACCATCTGCACCCATAGTCATGATACCTGCCATTTGCTCTCCAGTTGCGATACCACCAGCCGCAAGTATAGGTGTATTTCCATAGGGTTTTATTGCTCTTCTTACCTCGGGTACTAATACCATTGTAGAAACACTTCCACAATGACCTCCGCCCTCAGTTCCAGATACAACTAATAAATCAACTCCAGCTTCAACTTGTTTTATAGCATGTTCTTTTTTTCCTACTAAAGCAGCAACTTTCACATTATTATCTTTACCCATTTGTAGCATCCAATCAGGTGGAACGCCAAGAGCATTTGCAATCAGTTTTGTTGGATGAGCAAAAGCGACCTCTAAAACCCTTTTTGCATAATCTGATTTTAGCCCACGCCCAAGTGCAGCACTTGAGCTATTTTCAATGCCTTCTGAATCATCAAGAGAGCGGAGCACAGATCCATCTACATCATGTTGCTCTAATATATCTGCTCTAAAATTTCGATGAGCCTCTGGTATCATTTTTCTATAATCATCATTTGTTAAACCTTGACCTTTACCCTCATATTTATTAGGTATTAAGACGTCTACACCATAAGGCTTTCCATCACAGTGCTCATCTATCCATTTTAAATCTATCTCAAGTTGCTCGGGAGAATGACCAACTGCACCAAGGACTCCCATTCCCCCTGCTTTAGATACTGCCGCAACCACATCTCTACAATGACTAAAAGCCAGCATTGGAAACTCAATATCAAACATTTCACAAATCGGTGATTTCATTTTCTCTCCCTGTAAATTTCTTACATTCTATATTAGTCCAGCTTTTTTATAATTGCTATACTGGGCTGTGACTATTCAATATTCAGTTCCAGATATATGTGATAACTTTTCAGATTACATTCAAGTTGGAGATATCCATTTTCAATCATACGGTAAAAAAAAATCTTTTTATGGCCAGGTAGAAACTTTATTTTGCCCTGATGATAATTCTTTAGTAAAAAAACTTTTGAATACTAATGGCAATAATAAAGTTTTAGTTGTCGATGCCAGTTCAAATGCTCACACCTCAATGGTAGGAGATCAGATAGCAGCAGCTGCAAAAAAAAATAATTGGGCAGGAATAATTGTAAATGGCTATATAAGAGATATAGAAGTTATTGCAAATATAGATATTGGTGTTTTGGCAAAAGCATCAGTACCTCTTAAGACCAATAAAGATGATTTTGGTAAACAAGGTGTTAATCTATATTTTAATAACGTGATAATTAAGCCTGGGTTTTGGATTTATGTAGATACTAATGGCTGGGTAGTAAGCAAAAATAAATTAGAATTTTAGATCAGTAATTATTTGATCCTTTTCATCCCATATTTTTTCAATCCAATTTTTAAAATTGACTCTATATTCTTTATCTTCTAGATAATTTTTATTTTTAAGATTTTCAGGAATTTTATACTTTTTTATTATAACTTTTGTATCTTTCATATCACCATTCAAAAAGCTCCATGAATCTCTTTTATGGGTTTTGTAGATAATTGAAAAATCTACTAAATAATTAATATTAGGTATCGCTGAAAGAGCAGTTGCCATTCCACCAGTCTTAGGATTGAGTAAGTTTTTATATATTGGTTTTTGTAACTTGTATTTTTCTTCAGTATATCTAGTTCCTTCAGCATAGCTAAATATAGTTGATGGAGATCGTAAAAATCTTTTACATGCATGAAGAGTCGTTTCATAATCTTTATTTCTTAGTTCAGGATTTTTTTCTATTTCTTTTCTTGAGTGTCTGTAAACAAATGGCATATTTAAAGTTTTGTTTGCTAAAAAAATAAATGGTATCCACCATAACTCTCGCTTCATAAAAAATTTAGTTAAAGGAATCCTATAATTTGCAGAAACCAATATTACAAATATATCTGCCCACGATAAATGATTGGACATACCTATATACCATTCATCCATGTCAAATTCTTCATCACAAATCACTTCAAGTGAATCCCCATGACAGTACTTCATTATCAAACGGACTCCATATACAGTCCATTCACCCAAGGTATTAGATATCTTGCTTAAATATATTTTTAAACTTTTAAAAGGAAAAATGAATCGAGGTATATTCACTATGGCTAGGAGTGAAAACCCTATAGTAAGGTCTACTAAGATTAGGATTAAAACCAGAATTCCTAGCAATATTTTTCCAAATTTTTTCATTGGAACAAATATACTAGAAACCGCTTAAATTTGCATATCTCTCTTTATGAAAGTTACTGCTTCCAAAAATCTGCTCACAAACCCTGGCTCTTTTAAGATAAAAACCAATATCATATTCATCAGTTACGCCTATACCGCCATGCATTTGCACAGATTCATTGGAAACTAAGTGAAAAGTATCCCCAGCTATTGATTTACTCAGGCTAGCAAGTCTTTGTAAATCATTTGAATTTTCATCAGCACCTTTCGTTGCACCCATAACAGCTGATTTTGTTAATTCAATTTCACAAAACATTTGAGCAGCTCTATGTTGAAGTGCTTGGAAGCTTCCAATTTCAACACCAAACTGTTTTCTTTCTTTAAGATAATTTAAAGTAGTTTCAAAAGCAGCTTCAGTACTACCTAACATTTCAGCAGCCATAGCAATCCGCCCCACATCTAATAATGAATCCATTGAATCACCACCAGCTTCAATATCTCCTAGAATATTATTTTTTGAAACAGTAACATTATCTAAATATATATTTGCATAATTTCTAGAGTCAGCCATTGAGAGTTTCTTTATTTCAAGATCTTTCTTGTCAACCAAGAACATTGTTAACCCGGTGTTTTCACCTGGATTTCCTGATGTTCGTGCAAGTACTATTATTATGTCAGCTGAAGCACCATCCACAACTAAAGTTTTTTTACCATTAAGGATAAAATTTTCACCATCTTGAACGGCACTTGTTTCAGTTAGAGATGGGTTATGGTGATTGGACTCATCAACAGCAACTGCCGTTGTTATATCCCCAGAGGCAATTTTTGGTAGATATTCAGATTTTTGAGCATCATTTCCAAAATGTGTAAGTGCATAAGCTCCCAAAACTCCAGTTGCAAAAAGAGGAGAGGGTGCCAATGTCTTCCCACATTCTTGTAAAATAGCGCATATACCAGTTAGACCAAAATCTGAGCCCCCATACTCCTCTGGAATTAAAATACTTGACCAACCAAGTGCAACCATTTCTTTCCAGATATCTTCACTCCACAATTGTGGATCGTCATTATCTCTTAAGGATCTAAAGTGATTAACAGGAGTGCTATTTTCAGCAAAATTCTTTGCTGTTTCTTTCAGATATAGCTCTTCCTCATTTAATATAAGTTTCATAATTTTTCCCCTAGCTTGGTAATCCTAGAACTCTTTTTGAAATAACATTTAGCTGGACTTCAGAAGTTCCGCCCTCTATAGAGTTTCCTTTTGTTCTTAGCCAAGATTTTGTAAGGTTTTTTTCTGACTCATCAAACTCATTACCATCCCATGCAACACCAGCTTTTCCGGAAGCCGCTATCATTAACTCATGTCTTTCTTTGTTGTGCTCAGTACCATAGTATTTAAACATCGAAGCAACAGCACTAGCTTTCCCCCCTTCATCACCTGCTCTTTGCAAAGTTAAACCAAATGCATGCTCTTTAATTTTATGATTTGCAACCTCTGCTCTAAAGAAATCATTAGCTATCTTTCCATCAGTTTCACCATAGTGTGATTTAGCTAATCCTATAAGATCTTTTTTACTGCTACCGGAGCCATTTCCTGCGCCTGCAAGACCAAAACTAGAGATAAATTTTCTTTCATGTTGCAATAAGGCTTTCGCAATTGTCCAACCTCTATTAAGATCACCAATTAAATTTTCTTTAGGCACCTTTACGTCATCAAAAAAAGTTTCACAAAATGGTGATTTGCCGCTGATGAGAGTAATTGGCTTAGTTGAAACGCCTGCAGTTTTCATATCAATAAGTAAAAAACTTATACCATCATGCTTTGGTTCTTTTGGTCCAGTTCTAACTAATGCAAAAATCCAATCAGCCTTATCGGCATATGAAGTCCATACTTTTTGGCCATTAACTAGATAATGATCTCCCATATCCTCTGCTTTAGTTGCTAGACTTGCCAAATCAGAACCTGAACCAGGCTCAGAATAACCTTGGCACCATCTTATTTCGCCTTTAATTATCCTAGGCAAATGCTCTCTTTTTTGTTCTTCATTTCCATATTCAAGCAAAACAGGAGCAAGCATCCATATTCCAAAGCTTAAAAGAGGTGAATTTGTACCTATAGCCATCATTTCTTCTTGTAGAATTTTAGTTTCCTCTTTTGATAAGCCACCACCACCATACTCAGATGGAACTGTTGGCATGGTCCAACCTTTTTCACCTAATTTGTCTAGCCAAATTTTTGTTTCAGGGTTCTTGTATTTAGCATTTCTGCCTCCCCAAACTTCATCAATATGCTTTGGTTTAATACCTTTAGCATCTTTCCTCATAGTAGGTGGACAGTTTTCATCTAACCATTGTTTGGTTTCTTCTCTAAATTGATTTAAGTCAGTCATGTAAATTTTTTCCTTATTAAGATGTAAATAATTATATGCAAAATTTACTAAATTTCTAATTTAATTGTTGCACAACTTATTGATAGCCAGCGCTACAAAATATTTCTTTAAGGAATTTATTTTTGCAACTTGAGAGTATAATAATAATTATGATTAAAAATATTGGCCTAATCTTTTTGCATAATCTTGATTCTAATAAAGAGAATATTGATTTATTTAATCATTATGTTGAAATACTAACCTCTAACAATCTAGCCGTATTTTCTGATGAGAATGCCCCTTTAAAATTAGATAATGTTCAAACTTTATCTGACAATCTTTTTTATAAAACTATTGATATTGCTATTGTATTTGGAGGTGATGGGACTCTTCTTAATTCTGCAAGGAGATTTCATGAGTATGACATACCAATTTTAGGGATAAATATGGGTGGAGTCGGTTTCTTGGCTGATATCAAAACAGAAGACTTTAAAGACATAATTGTTGATATTGTTAATGAAAATTTTGATATTGATGAAAGGTATTTGGTTGAAGCATCATTTGGATCAAAGAAGATATTTGGTGTTAATGAAATCTTGATTCACTCAGGATCATATGCTCAACTCATGAGATATAGGTTAAATGTAAATGACAAAGTAGTTTATGAGCAAAGATCTGACGGACTTATAGTGGCTACACCGACTGGTTCAACTGCATATGCTCTATCTGCAGGGGGGCCAATTATTCATCCATCTCTAGATGTATGGATTATATTGCCAATGTTACCTCAAAGCCTTTCATCAAGACCTTTTATTATTTCATCAGAAGAAAAAGTAACTATTGAAATTCTAGAAGGGCCCTTAAGTGAAGGTAAGGTTTGTGCAGACGGTCAATCAGATGAGGGTGTTTCTTATAACGAAACAATTTCCATAAGAAAGTTAGATAAGCCAATTAAATTAATTCATCCTAAGAATAATGATTTTTTTGAGGCATGCAGAGAAAAGCTTGGCTGGAGTTTAGATATATCTAAAAGGTAATAATGTCTGAATTAAAAAACTTCAGCGGATCCATAATAATTATTTCGTTTTTGGTTTATATCTCAGTCTTTTTTCTTAATTATCAAGAAATAATTAAATACTTAAGTTTTAATAATTATCAATTTAGAGGTGGCTATCTTTATTTTGATACTTTTAATAAAACCTTCATAGAAAAGAGTGAGCTATGGCGATTAGTTACCCCAGCCTTTATTCACTTTAGTTTTATGCATATTGCTTTTAACTGCTTGTGGGTTTATGTTTTAGGCAAAACTATTGAAAAAATTCATGGTGCAATAATCTATCTTGGTTTATTTTTATTCACATCAATACTTTCAAATTTAGCAGAATTCTTTTTTACTGGGCCCTCTTTATTTGGAGGATTGTCAGGTTTCATATATGGAATGATTGGTTTTGTAATGGTTAATGAATTACAACTTAATAAAGAAGTTTATGGTCTGCCTCCAGCATTTTATTTTTTTGCTATTATTTGGTTGATACTTGGTTTTTTAGGAATTTTAGAACTATTTGGCTTTGGCAGTATTGCAAATTTTGCACATTTGGGTGGATTAATTGGCGGTATTATCTATGCTACCATTATAAATATTGTCAACTTGAAAACATAATATGAGCATAAAAAAAGTAACAAAAGCCATATTACCTGTTGCAGGATTTGGCACCAGATTTTTGCCAGCAACAAAGGCAACCCCAAAAGAAATGCTTCCAATTATTGATAAACCTTTAGTTCAATATGCTGTTGAGGAAGCCGCATTGGTAGGCATAAAAGAAATTATTTTTATAACTAATCATACTAAAGCCTCTATTGAGAGACATTTCAGTAAATCTTCTAAACTTGAAGAAAAATTGATATCTTCAAATAAAAAACATCACCTCAAGAAAATAAATCCTGATATTCTTCAGGACTTGACTTATAAATATATAAATCAAGAAGATCAGCTTGGTCTTGGCCATGCAATCTCACTTGCAAAAGATGAAATAAATGACGAGCCCTTTGCTGTCTTACTACCAGATGATCTATTTATTTCAAAGCCATCATGCATGCATCAATTATTGAATACATTTAATAAATATAAAAAATCAGTCATAGCGGTTAACAAAATTCATTCTGATAATATTCATAATTATGGAGTAATATCAACTAAAGACATTTCTTCTCCATATAAATTAGATGGGATTATAGAAAAACCAAGTGCAGATAAAGCACCATCAAATATTGCAGTTTGTGGAAGATATATTCTCTCATCAGATATTTTTAATCATCTTCAGAATGTAAAAAAAGATCATTCTGGTGAAATTCAATTAACAGATGCTATACAGTCACTTATACAAAAAGAAGATGTAATGGCTTGTCTTTACGAGGGAGAAAAGTATGATTGTGGTAGCAAAAAGGGTTACATTGAGGCAACAATAAAATTGGCTCTTAATGACGACTCGATTAAAAAAGATATAACTTCTTTCATAAGAGATATAGTTGAGTAAAATCACAAAAATTTTAAAATTTTTACCACCAGAAGTAGCTCATCATGTTGCGCTTAGTTCTCTAAATCTAATATATAAACTAGGATTAACAGCTGTATTTTTTAAAAAACCAAAAAATGAAAAAGTAAACTTTTTAAATTTAAAGTTTAAAAATAAATTAGGCATTGCTGCAGGCTTAGACAAAAATGGAGATTATTTTAATGCCCTTGGGTCATTAGGTTTTGGTTTTATTGAAATTGGAACTGTCACTCCTTTGCCTCAACCAGGCAATTCAAGGCCTAGAATTTTTCGATTTTTTTCTGAAGGGGCAATAGTTAATAGATTAGGTTTTAATAATAAAGGCTTACAACATATGATAAAAAATCTTGAAAAAAGAAAATATGATGGTGTCCTTGGTATAAATATTGGTGCAAATAAGAACTCAGAAGGCAATAAAAGAGTTAATGATTATATTGATTGCTTTTGCGCATTACACAAATATGCGGACTATATAACTATCAATATCTCATCTCCAAACACTCCTAATCTTCGTGATTTTCACAATAAAGACAACCTTGAGTTTTTATTACAAAGCATTAATGAAGAAAAATTAAAGTTAGGTTATAAAAAACCAATATTTTTGAAAATATCTCCTGATGAGGATAATGAATTAATATTAAATGTTGTCAGTTTGGTTAAAAAATATAATTTTGATGCTTTAATTGCAACTAATACAACTACAGATAAGAGTTTACTAAAGAATAACCCAGATCTTGATGGTGGCCTTTCAGGAAAACCATTATTTAAAAAATCTAACGAGTTAATTATGTATATTAAATCAATTGATCCCGAAATAAATATAGTTGGAGTAGGGGGTATTTTTAACAAAGATGACTTTCAAGAAAAATTACGAGCAGGCGCTGCGTTGGCCCAAATTTATACGTCATTTATTATAGATGGACCATCTGTAATTAATAAAATTTTAGATTAATGAGCCTTGAAATAATAATAATTTTAGGAGTATTGTTATTTTTATTTGGCTCCATAAGTTACGCAGTACCCTCAAAAAAATCACAAGAAATTTCTAAATTTCGTATGGAAGCACTTAAGTTTGGAGCAAAGATTAATATTTATACTAAAGCAGATAAAGTATTCAAATCAGATGATTTTAGTCTAGTAAATTATGTAATTAAAAATCATTCTTCTATTAAAGATGCACATTTTATTAGAGACAAAAAGGAATTTATCTTGTATTCTCCACTCAAGCTGAAATATGAAGATAATTTTTTAGAGTTAATTTCTAAGCTTAACAACATAAGCGAGGATGTAATAGAAGTAGCTTTCATAGGCAGTCAAATATCATTTTTATGGAAGGAAAAAACTGATATTACAGAACTTAAAAAAATATCTACAGAATTAAATCATATATAAAAATACTTGAAAATTAATATCAAATAATGGTATTTGTAAAAAAAGGAAAATTTTTATGGCAAGTTCATTAGTTATAGTAGAGTCCCCTGCAAAGGCTAAAACTATTTCAAAATATTTAGGTAGTGACTACATTGTTAAGTCCAGCGTTGGACACATAAGAGATTTGCCAAAAGGTAAAACTAAAAGAACACCAATTCGAAATACAATACCAAAAGATTTACCACAAGAAGAAAAGCTGAGATTAAAAAAAGAAAATGAAAGAAAAAGATTAATAAGAAGAATGGGCGTTGATCCAGATAATGGCTGGCAAGCGGAATACGAAGTAATACCTGACAAAGAAAAAGTAATAAAGGATTTAAAAAAATCTGCAAAGAATGTTGATCAAATCTATTTAGCTACTGATTTAGATAGAGAGGGTGAGGCAATTGCATGGCATTTAAAAGAAATTTTAGGACCGAATAAGTATAATTTTTCACGAGTTAGATTCAATCAAATTACCAAATCAGCTATTCTGGAATCATTTGCCGATCCTAAAGAAATTGATACTGATTTAGTAGAGGCTCAGCAGGCAAGAAGATTCCTTGATAGGGTGGTTGGTTTTGAGTTATCCCCATTATTATGGAAGAAAATAGCGAGAGGTCTATCAGCAGGAAGAGTTCAATCAGTTGCCCTAAGGCTTTTAGTAGAAAGAGAAGTTCAAATTCAAGAGTTTAATCCTGAAGAGTTTTGGGAAATAGATATGTTGCTTGCAAAAGATGCAAATAAAATTGATTTCAAATTAAATCGTAAAAAATCGGACCCTCTTTTACAAAAAGAAGAGGCTGAGAAAATTAAATCTTTGGTTGAGCAAAACAATATAACAGTCGATGAAATTATACAAAAACCAACCAAAACAAGACCAAGAGCTCCATTCATAACATCAACACTTCAACAATCCGCGAGTACAAGACTTAGTTTTAACGTAAAAAGGACAATGAGAACAGCGCAGAAATTATATGAAGCTGGTTACATAACATACATGAGAACTGATGCACCAAGTTTGAGTAAAGATTCTATTGAGGATGCAAGGAATTATATTAATCAGCATTTTGGTGAAAAGTATATTACTAATGCACCAAAGATTTATTCCAGTACTGAAAATGCCCAAGAAGCCCATGAGGCAATTAGGCCTACAAATGCATTTGTTACTCCTAATGACTTAA
This sequence comes from uncultured SAR86 cluster bacterium, assembly GCA_902559885.1. GTDB lineage: Bacteria > Pseudomonadota > Gammaproteobacteria > Magnimaribacterales > D2472 > CACEJU01. The sequence continues at coordinate 13,721 of CACEJU010000013.1, forward strand.
TTGGAGTCTCCGAAGAAGAGAAAAGATTATATAAATTAATATGGCAACAATTCATAGCATGTCAAATGCCAGATGCAGAATACTTATCTACAACTATCAAGGTCAATTTTGATCAATACTCATTTAGCACAAAAGGGCGCGAGGTAGTTTTTGATGGATATACAAAAGTTATAGATAGTAAAGATGAAGGAGACCAAATATTACCTGTCTTAAAAGAAGGCGATACATTAGATTTAGACAGTATTAACCTAATTCAAAAATATACCAAACCGCCTGCAAGATTTTCTGAAGCAGCGCTTGTTAAAGAGCTTGAAAAAAAAGGTATTGGAAGACCTTCAACATATGCGGCGATAATTTCAACAATTCAGGACAGAGGTTATGTTGAAGTTGAGAATAGAAGATTTTTTGTTAATAAGATAGGTCACATAGTTACTCAAAGATTATTAGAGTCTTTTAGTGACATTATGGATTATGACTTTACAGCAAATTTTGAAAATAACTTAGACAAAATAGCTGAAGGACAGCTTGAATGGAAAAATGTTTTAAATGATTTTTATGCTGCATTTAAAGATGATCTTGACAAAGCATCTGATGAAGATCTTGGAATGAAGGCAAATATTCCAGTTAAAACTGATATGATTTGCCCGGCTTGTAATAAGGATCCTTTATTGATAAGAAATTCATCTAATGGGGTCTTTTTAGGATGTTCAGGTTATTCTAATGTTGGTGATGATCAATGCAAAAACACTCTTAATCTTATTTCTGGAGATGAAGCAATTAGCGCAGATGATAGTGAAGAGGCTCAAAATTTAGTCATTAAAAAAAGATGTCCTAAATGCGATACCAGCATGGATAATTTCTTAATTGATGAAAATAAAAAGATTCATATATGCGGTAAAAATCCTGATTGTGATGGATATCTAATTGAAGAGGGCAAATTCAAGATTAAAGGCTATGATGGTCCAAGTCTTGAATGTCATAAATGCGGATCCGAAATGCAATTAAACACAGGAAGGTTTGGCAAATATTTTAAATGTACAAATGATAATTGTGGGGCCACAAGACAGCTTGGAAGAAATGGTGAACCAAAACCTCTAATGATGGAGCCGATAGAGTTAACTGAGCTTGAGTGTTTGAAATGTGAGGATCATTATTTACTAAGAGATAGCATGAAAGGCCTTTTTTTAGCAGCAAGCAAATTTCCTAAAAATAGAGAAACTAGAGCACCAAAAGTATCTGAAATAAATAATCTCAAAGATAGAATCATAGAAGCTTCTAGGTATTTACCAAATCCCGAAAAGCATATTTATCTTATAGATGCTCCAGAGTTTGATATGGAAGGAAATCCATATGTAATAAGGTACAACAGAACAGAAGACGTTCACTATCTTGCATCAGAAAAAGATGGTAAGAAAACAAAATGGACTGCTAGATTTGAAAATGGAAGCTGGCAGCAAAATAAAAAATAGTGGAAAAAAAAGAGTCTACAAATAATTATCTTAATCAAAGTCAAAAAGTACTAGAAAGTAATCTAGATCAATCTCATAAAGATGAAATATTTATCTTTAATATTGAGAGATGTTTATCAAGTTTTGCCGATGAAATACTTCAATCATCAAATATAAATATTTCTGAATTTGATAAATATAATTTTGAAATTAAATGGGATATTTTGTCTAGGAATGATGCATTAAAAAACATTATTGATAGAGATATAAATAGTATTATTAAAAGTATTAAAGCTTTAGATAAAAACAATACAGAAGATAAAAATATAATTATATCTTCTGACCCTGGCTTGAAAAAAGCAGAAATGATATTAAATAAATTTAAAGAAACCATAACTTTACTTCGTAATTTATTAGAAGAGTGTTAAGCTGAAGTATCCGGAGAAATTAATGTCAAATTATTTAGAATTAGCCCAACTACCTGATGGCACAATCGTTTTACGAAGATCAGACGATCCTGATAATCCACTTGTAAAAATAGATTTTTCAGATGAATCTAAGGCAATGTTAAACGGCCAAGAGATTAATGTTGCAAAAGAAATGATCAGGGCTGGTATAGAGACTCTTAACGGGAGCACAATGGATTTAGATGAATTTGTTGAGAATCAAAAAGGTAATCAAGTTAAGAAACCTGAAATAGTTCACTAATTTTCTCTAATAAGTCCTACGCTTTTACCCTCTATAAATAAATCAGCATCACTGCTTTCAACAACAATATCTGAATAATCTTTATTAGCAGGCTTTAATACAACTTTATTAGAATTTTCTTTTTTAAAATACTTTAGAGTAACCTCATCATCAATCCTGGCAACAACAATATCTCCATTTTTAATATCTTGAGTTTTTTTGATTGCAACAAGGTCATCTTCCATAATTCCGGCTTCTATCATGCTTAGACCTCTAACTCTCAAAAAATAATCAAAATTATCACTAAAAAGGTTTTGTGCACATGGAATCTTTTTCTCAATATTTTCAGAAGCTAAAGTGGCAGACCCTGCTGCAACAAGACCAATAACTGGAAACTCATGATTAATAGGTTCTTGATTAGATTTATGCACTATAGAAATTCCCCTAGAGCGCCCACTTTCTATTGTTATATATCCTTTTTTCTCTAACGCCCTTAAGTGAGTTTCAGCAGCATTAGGTGATTTGAAGCCAAGATCGTTACAAATATCCGCTCTTGTTGGGGGAAACCCTGTTTTATTTATGTGATTTTGAATACAATCTAGTACTCTTGATTGTTGTTGTGTGATATTTTTCATAATTACTGAATAAATATACAGTATAATGGCAAATAGATATATATTTCAAGTTAAATGAATAAAAATAACTCTAAATTAATTATAGGCATTTCCTCAAGAGCGCTTTTTGATCTTGATGAAAGCCATGAGATATATAAAACTAAAGGCTTAGATTCATACCGTGAATACCAAATTGATAATGAAGATAAAATACTTAATCCTGGAAAGGCATTTCCATTAGTAAAAAAAATTCTAAACTTAAACAATTATTATGATGAGGATCGTATTGAAGTAATTCTATTGTCTAGAAACACATCTGATACTGGTCTGAGGATAAGGAACTCTATCGAGGGACATAATTTAGATATCAAAAGAGCAGCTTTTTGTGGAGGTGAAAGCCCTCACAGATATGTTAAGGATTTTGGAGTACATTTATTTCTTTCAAGCAGCATTGAAGATGTTAAATTAGCACTCAAGTCAGATGTAGCTGCTGCTACCATAATTTCAAATCATGATAATGATCACAAAAACTCTCAATTGAGAATTGCCTTTGATGGAGATGCAGTAATATTCTCAGATGAATCAGAAATTATATTTCAAAAAGAGGGTTTAAATGCATTTATTGAAAATGAAAAAAATGCAATGGGGGCTCTTAAGGCAGGCCCATTTAAATCTTTTCTTGTTGAACTAAATAAGATTCAAAATGACTTTAATCTTGAAGAATGCCCTATAAGAACAGCTCTAGTTACCGCACGGTCAGCACCTTCTGACAAGAGAGTGATCAAAACTTTAAGAGAATGGGGTGTAAGAATTGATGAATCCCTATTTCTTGGCGGAATGTCAAAAAAAGAATTTCTTAAATCTTTTCAAGCAGATATATTTTTTGATGATCAAAAAAATAATATACTTGAGGCCTCAGAGGAGCTAACTTCAGGACACGTACCTTACGGAATTAAAAATTAGGATAATAAAATGGAAATAATATGCTTTGACATGGAGGGTACTTTAACTCCAGAAATATGGGAAAAAGTTGCTGAGAATACTGGCTTAGAAGAATTTAATAAAACCACAAGAGATATTCCAAGTTATGCTGAATTGATGGATTACAGGCTTGATGTTATGAAAGCAAATAATCTTAAACTAAAAGATGTACAAGATGCAGCATCTGAACTTGAGTTATTGCCAGGTGCATTAGAATTTCTTAGCAAGGTAAGAGAGGATTTCCAAGTTGTAATCCTTTCTGATACTTTTCATGAGATAGCAAAACCATTAATGGATAAGCTTGGTCATCCACTTCTACTATGCCATACATTAGAAATAGATAATGATGACAATATTTCGTCATATCAATTAAGACATGTTACTGCTAAAAAACAAGCTATATTAGGCTTTCAACAAATGGGATACAGATGTTTTGCAGCTGGAGATTCTTTTAATGATATTCAAATGTTTGAAGTTGCAGAAAAAGGTTTTTTCATTAATGCACCTGACAAAATTGCACAATCAATGCCTGAGATTCCATCTTTTAATAATTATGGTGACTTATATAATGCATTTATAGAAAATTCTATATTTATTAAATGAGAGAAGATTTAAAACATAAAAACTATGAAAGGCCAGTTATTCAAATGCCTGGCAATGAAAATAGTTTACTTCTTCACAGTTGTTGCGCGCCATGTGCAGGTGAAATTATGGAGGCAGTTGCAGCATCAAAAATAGATACAACTGTTTATTTTTATAATCCAAATATTCATCCTATTGAGGAATATGAAATTCGCAAAGAGGAAAATAAGCGATATTGCGACAAGCTAGGCTTTAAATTCATTGATGCTGACTATGACAAGGATAATTGGTTTGAAAGAATCAAGGGATTAGAAGATGAGCCTGAACGAGGTGCGAGGTGCACTCAATGTTTTGATATGAGGTTTGAGAGATCTGCTTTATATGCACATGAAAATAATTTCAAAGTTTTTGCTACAACTTTAGGTATATCTAGGTGGAAAAATATGAACCAAATTAATGATTCAGGTAAAAGAGCTGCTCAAAGATATAAAACAGTTGAATATTGGGATTTTAATTGGAGAAAAGATGGCGGCTCTTCCAGAATGATAGAAATATCAAAAGAAGAAAATTTTTATCAACAAGAGTATTGTGGATGTGTTTATAGTTTGCGAGATACAAATAGATGGAGAAAAAAGAACAATAGAGATAGGATTATAAGGGGAGTGAAATTTTATAGTTAGTTTTATGAGTGCTGGAAAAAAATTTAGAGAAGCTATACAAGAGAATTCACCATTAATAATACCTGGAGTAATAAACGCTTACGCAGCAATTCTTGCAAAAAAATCTAATCATAAAGCCATATATCTCTCAGGCGGAGGTGTTGCAGCAGCCTCATATGGCATACCTGATCTAGGTATAACCTCCATGGAAGATGTTTTAACTGATGCTAAAAGAATTACAAGTGCCAGTGATTTACCCTTATTGGTAGACATAGATACTGGATGGGGAGGAGCTTTTAACATATCTAAAACTATTAAAGAGTTTATCAAAGCTGGTGTTGCTGCTGTTCATATTGAAGATCAGGTTTCTCAAAAAAGATGTGGTCATAGGCCAAATAAATCACTTGTAAGCTCTGAAGAAATGCAAGATAGATTAAAAGCTGCTGCAGATGCAAGGAATGATGAGAATTTTTTTATAATGGCAAGAACAGATGCTTTGGCCTCTGAAGGCATGGCTGCTTCAATTGAAAGATCTCTCGCATATATAGAAGCAGGAGCAGATGGTATTTTCTTTGAAGCTGCAACAAGCATAGATGAATATAATGAATTTAAGGAATCCATTAATGTTCCAGTGCTTGCCAATATTACCGAATTTGGTAAAACACCTTTATTTACTGCTACTGAGTTACAAAATGTAGGAATTGAAATGGTGCTTTATCCTTTAACTGCATTTAGGGCTATGAGCAAAATTGCGGAAAAAATTTACGTTTCTATTCTTAAAGACGGGACACAAGAGGGACTCTTAGATATAATGCAGACCCGAGAAGAGCTATATACTAATTTGGATTATCATAGCTTTGAAAAAAAATTAGATGATCTATTTTCTGAAAACGATAGGGAGAGTTAAATGACAAAAAAACTTGAGGGCGCGGGATTAAGGGGCCAAGTTGCTGGAGAAACTTCATTATCTACGGTTGGTCAAATAGAGGGTTTGGCATACCGAGGACATAAAATTGAAGATCTAGCTGAAAAAGCTACCTTTGAAGAAGTTGCATATTTAATTCTTTACAACAAACTTCCTAATCAATCTGAACTCGATGAATATAAGTTATTGCTTAAATCTTTAAGAGATCTACCTCAAGCATTAAAAGATGTTTTAAAGATGATACCTGCAAGCACTCACCCAATGGATGTAATGAGAACAGGAACATCAATGTTAGGTAACTTAGAGCCTGAAGGAGATTTTGCCAATCAAATGACTTCAATTAATAGAATGGTTGCAACTATGCCTTCAATAGTTACTTATTGGTATAAATACTCACATGAAGGTGTTGATATTGATCTCGTCAACGATGAAGACACAATGGCAGGACATTTTTTACATATCCTTCATGGTAAATCACCATCTGAGCTTCATAAAAAAACAATGGATGTATCTCTTATTCTTTATGCTGAACATGAATTTAATGCGTCTACTTTTACAGGTAGGGTCTGTGCATCCACTATGTCAGATATATATTCTTGTGTTGTAGCTGCTATAGGATCATTAAGAGGTCCACTTCATGGAGGTGCTAATGAAAAAGCCATGGAGATGATAGAAAATTGGAAATCTAGAGATGAAGCAAAAACTAATGTTCTAAATATGCTTGCTAACAAAGATAAGATTATGGGCTTTGGACATGCGGTATATTCAATCAGAGATCCTAGAAATGCAGTTATTAAAGAATTTGCCAAAGAATTAGGTGAAGAGTATGGGGATAGCACTCTATATGAAGTTGCTGAAGAAGTTGAACAAATCATGAAAGATGAAAAAAATCTTTTTGCTAATGCAGACTTTTTCCATGCACCTGCATATTTTTATATGGGCATTCCAACAAAATTATTTACACCAATTTTTGTAATGTCTCGAGTTACAGGATGGACTGCGCACTGCATGGAACAAAGGGCAAATAATAGAATTATTAGACCAAGTGCAGAATATACTGGTGTTGAAACTGCTGAATGGATAAATATAGAAGATAGAGAATAATCTCATGTCTTCAAATTTTGATCAAAACATTAGACCTGAGCCTGATGAGCTAATCGTTAAGATTGCTGATTATGTAGATTCTTATGAAATGAACTCTGATCTAGCTTTGGATACTGCTAGATATTGTTTAATGGATACTCTTGGTTGCGGTTTTTTAGCTTTAAACTTTCCTGCTTGTACCAAACTATTAGGGCCTATAGTACCAGGTACTAAAGTTCCAAATGGTGTGCTTGTTCCAGGAACAAACTTTGAATTAGATCCAGTCAAAGGTGCTTTTGATATTGGATGCATGATCAGATGGCTAGACTTTAATGATACCTGGTTAGCAGCTGAATGGGGGCATCCCTCTGATAATCTTGGCGCAATTTTATCTGCATGTGATTATGTTTCTAGAAAAAATGAGAATGAAGGCAAAGAAGCTCTTAAAGTCAAAGATATTCTAAAAGCAATGATAATGGCTCATGAAATTCAAGGCGTTATTGCATTAGATAATAGTTTTAATAAAGTTGGTCTTGATCATGTGGTCTTAGTAAAAGTTGCATCTACTGCAGTTGCAACAAAGATACTAGGAGGTAATTACGAACAAATTATTGATGCTGTTACAAATGCATGGGTTGATGGACAAAGTCTAAGAACATATAGGCATGCACCAAATGCAGGATCAAGAAAAAGCTGGGCAGCAGGTGATGCTACTTCAAGAGCAATAAGGCTTGCTTTAATGGTTCTCTCTGGTGAGATGGGATATCCAAGCGTTTTATCTGCTAAGGGGTGGGGTTTTCAAGATATACTTTTTAATGGAAATCAAATAACAATCCCACAAGAATTCAGCTCTTATGTGATGGAAAATGTTTTGTTTAAAATTAGTTTTCCAGCAGAATTTCATGCACAAACTGCAGTAGAGGCTGCTGTCAAAATTCACCCAGAAGTTATTAACAGACTTGATGAAATAGAAA
>CACEJU010000014.1 GCA_902559885.1 uncultured SAR86 cluster bacterium
TAGAACAGTCTCTCCAATTCTTCTTTCATCAATTTGCTTTGTAACAGCTGATCTAATATTTTTAGTTAAGCTGCAAAAAGAGCCAATAGCATCAGTTGGATCTCTATGGATATTAATAATTTTAGCATTGGGATAAGCAGCTAGAACTTCAGGTATATGACCAATATGACTAGGGTCTTTTAACAACCAATTTTTTGGTCGATGTTGGGTTTCTAACATTTGTAAGAACCAGTGATGCCATTTAAAAACATCATCAAAAGAAGTATGTTTTAGGTATTCTGTATACTCAGGAATATCAGCCATGCATATGTAGGCAAAGCTTTTGGCATTCATGGTTGCTATTTGCTCGCATTCCTCTGGAGAATTTCCACGAATCTTATGCATAGTTTTTAGGTGAGGAATAATTCTCTCAACAATATTCATCTGCACATCCATTTTCAATCTTCTGTAATGAATAGTGCTATTACTTTTTGCTAACGGGAAGGGGTTCATTATTTCCCAAAACTTCGGTGAACGATAATTTGTATTTAGTGCAAGGAGGTTAAACAAATAGGTCGTGCCTGATCTAGGTAAACCTGTTACAAAGATTGGATCTGCTATCTTAGGTAAACTTTTATTTTTAATATAGCTTAGGAGCTTTGCGCGAACTTTTAATCTATTTGCAAGTTGAGCATCAAAGGCAAATTTACCATATATAGTTATTTCATTATTCTTGTTAACGGAATCAATAAGAATATCCAAAGGTTCATTAATATCAGCTTCTTCAAGGCTAAATTCAATATCTTTTAAGAGTGAGCTTTTTGTTAATTGATGTTTCAACTGTTGATATCTCCCTACACCTATAAGATACTCTCAAAAAATTATTTCTACAAATAAGGTTATGAGGATATTGTTTTTATGTGTTGCAAATTCAGCAAGAAGCCAGATTGCTGAGGGTATAGCTAGAGAGATGTTTGGAAAAGATCATGATGTCAGAAGCGCTGGATCAGAACCTTCTGGATCTGTACATCCTGATGCAATTAAAGTGCTTGATGAGATAGGAATCGATGCTTCTTTGCATTTGTCTAAATCAGTAGATGATTTAGATGAAGACTTTATTGATAATTTAGATTACGTTATTACTTTGTGTGCAGAAGAGGCATGTCCGGCATATATAACTCATGCAAAGAAACTCCATTGGATTAATGAAGATCCAGCAAATCCAGCATATAGTGATTTTGAATCACTACAGGCTTTTAGAAAAGCACGAGAAAACATATATAATCTGATGAAAAAGTTCTTAGTAATGAATCTTGCCTAGAAAGTTGGCTCCCCGAGCAGGGCTCGAACCTGCGACCAATTGATTAACAGTCAACTGCTCTACCAACTGAGCTATCGGGGATAGAGGAGAGCATTATAATTAATTTTTTGAAATAAGTAATAATTAATATGACAAAAGAGTTAAAAGTTGTAAGTGAGTTTGAGCCAGCCGGTGCACAACCTGATGCAATAAAAAGTCTTGTTGAAGGTTTGGATGACGGTTTGCTGCATCAAACCTTACTTGGAGTAACAGGTTCAGGTAAGACTTTCACTATGGCAAAGGTCATTGAAGAGACTCAAAGACCTGCAATCGTTATGGCTCATAACAAAACTCTTGCAGCGCAGCTTTATGGAGAGTTTAGAGATTTTTTTCCAAATAATTCAGTTGAGTATTTTGTTTCTTATTATGACTATTATCAACCAGAGGCATATGTCCCAACTTCTGATACTTATATTGCAAAGGATGCTTCTATTAATGAGCATATTGAACAAATGCGCTTATCAGCAACCAAAGCTTTATTAGAACGAAATGACACCATAGTAATTGCGACCGTATCTTCTATTTATGGCTTGGGAGCTCCTGAATCATATTTAAAAATGGTGGTTCATCTTGATAGAGGAGATGAAATAAATCAAAGAGATTTATTAAGGCGACTTTCATCAATTCAATATACCAGGAATGATTTAGATTTTAGAAGAGCTACTTTTAGAGTAAGAGGGGATACTATTGATGTATATCCAGCTGATTCAGATAATGAGGCGCTACGCATCGAATTATTTGGGGATGAGATAGAGAGATTATCTTGGTTTGATCCTTTAACAGGTGCTGTCATTAATGAAACTCCCAGAGCAACTATCTATCCAAAAACTCACTATGTTACGCCAAAAGAAACTATCCTAAATTGCATCGATGATATTAAAGCTGAATTAAAAACTAGACTTGAATATTTACGCTCTGTAGACAAACTAGTTGAAGCCCAACGACTTGAAGAAAGAACTAACTATGATTTAGAAATGATGCGTGAACTTGGGTACTGTCAGGGTGTTGAAAATTATTCTAGATATCTCTCTGGCAGAGAGGCAGGACAAGCACCCCCATGCTTATTTGACTACATACCTAAAAATGCAATTATTTTTATTGATGAATCTCATGTATCAGTTCCACAAATTGGGGCCATGTATAAAGGCGATAGATCGAGAAAAGAAACTTTAGTTGAGTATGGATTTAGACTACCTTCAGCCTTAGATAACAGACCTTTAAAATTTGATGAATGGGAATTAATGGCACCACAAAGAGTGTATGTATCAGCTACGCCTAGTCGCTATGAAGAAGAGCACCAAGATAACTTAGTGGAATTAATTGTTAGACCAACAGGTCTTACCGATCCTGATGTGGAGGTAAGACCTGCCTCAACTCAGATAGATGATGTTATTGGTGAGTGTAATGAAAGGGTTGCTTTAAAAGAAAGAGTTTTAATTACAACTTTAACTAAAAGAATGGCAGAGGATTTAACAGACTATTTAAGTGAAAATGGGATTTCTGCAAAATATATGCATTCAGACATTGATACGGTTGAAAGAGTAGAAATTATAAAAGATCTTCGTCTAGGTAAATTTGATGTTTTGGTTGGAATTAATTTACTTAGAGAAGGGTTAGATATTCCTGAGGTAAGTCTAGTTGCTATTCTTGATGCTGATAAGGAAGGTTTTTTAAGATCAGATACAACCATGATTCAAACCATTGGAAGGGCTGCAAGAAATATTCGAGGGAAGGCTATCTTATATGCAGATAAGATTACTGGTTCCATGCAAAGGGCTATGGATGAGACGGATAGAAGAAGAAAGATCCAAGAGGAATTCAATAAAACTCATAACATAACTCCTAAATCAATAACAACTAAAGTTAAAGATATTATGGAAGGTGCTCGAGTTATTAAAAAGAAGACCAAGAAGCAACCTAAGCAATATGAAAAAGATTTATCTTTTGCTATTAAAGATAACAGCACAGAGGAAATAGAAAAATCAATACAAAAATTAGAAGATCAAATGTATAAGTATGCAAATGATATGGAGTTTGAAAGAGCTGCTTTTTGTAGAGATAAAATCAAGGATCTAAAGTTTAAACTGATTGAGTCTTAGCTTTGCAGGAATGGACCTCCATCAAATCATAAAACTCAGAAACTCTTTCAACATAATCAATGGCTTGCTGCCCACGAGTATAGTTATTAATATCAATCAGACCTACATCAGGGCCTGAGATATTTTTTAATTTTAGATAGAAATCTTCCCAAGACATTTCATTGGGTTCTTTGTCGATCGTTGAAGCTATATTGATAATATTAGTCGGACCTAAATTATAGCTAGCCAATGAAATTTTTAATTTATCTAAATCAGTTTTGCCGAATATATTTTTAGTCAAAATATTAGCAAAATATTTAGCTCCACCATTAATGCTTTGAACTGGATCAAGCCTGTTATTCACCCCAACAATTGCTGCTGTTTCTAAAGTAACCATCATCATACCCCTAACACCAGTTTTGGATTTAGCTTTTGGATTCCATTGAGATTCCTTAAAAGAGATAGCAGCAAGTAACTCCCAATCAATATCATTTATTTCGCCAGCCTCAATAAAAATTTCTTTGTATTTTGGGAATTCATTTGCAAGGAGTTTATTGAACTTTTGATGTTCAAAGTTATTAAGTTTTGATTCAGCCAAAACATTCTTTAGTCGCTCATCACAACTAATGAGTTTATATGAATTATCTTTCTCTACCGGAGAGCATCCATCAGCAAGAGTAACTGCTAAAAAAACTAAAAAAACTCTAAAGAAATTATTTAATTTCATTATTTTGTTCTAAAAAACTTTATAATTGGGCGATACAATATTTCAGACTGAGGCAAGTGTCAAAGGTTAATAACTTAATTTTATTTGGTAAAGAAGCATATTCTGCCTCTAAAATCGCTCAACTTAAGGCTAATTTCCAAAAAAATAATCCACACTTATCGCTTGATGAATTGACTGCAAATGAGATTTATCTTATTTCAGGCTCTCAATTAGATGAAGTGAGTCATGAACTTCAATCAATATTAGACGCAACCGACAAAAGTCATTATTTTGATCTTTTAATTGGTCCAAGAGCAGGTACTATCTCACCTTGGTCATCAAAGGCACAAGATATTGTTAAGAATGTTGGGGTTAATAATATTGATAGGCTTGAGAAATTTATAGCCATCTCAATTGGCAAAGAAAACTTAGATTCTGATTTATCCTGTTTTTATGATCGCATGACCCAAGCTGTATATGAAAGTTTAGATGAGTGTAAAGAATTTTTACAATCCTCAGATGCAAGAAAACTTCTAACTATTGATATCTTAGGTAAAGGCAAGTCAGAGCTTGAGAAGGCTAATAATGAGATGGGTTTTGCAATGAGCCAAGACGAAATAGATTATTTAGATAATTTTTATAAATCTGCAAAACGAAATCCAACAGATGCAGAGCTTATGATGTTTGCTCAAGCTAATTCTGAACACTGTCGACATAAGATTTTTAATGCTAAGTGGAATATTAATGGGGCTAATGTAAATGACTCATTATTTGATTTAATCAAAGCCACTAGTAAAAACTCTCCTCAAGGTATCATCTCTGCATATAAAGATAATGCAGCTATCATTGAAGGTGGGGATGCAGAGCGCATCCATCTTGAAAACAATGAGTATGTTTTTAAAGAAGATAAAATAAACTCAACTATTAAAGTTGAAACCCATAATCATCCTACTGCAATTTCTCCATATCCTGGAGCTGCAACAGGTTCTGGTGGTGAAATCAGAGATGAAGGTGCTACTGGAAAAGGAGCAAAACCAAAACTTGGTATTGTTGGTTTTAATGTTTCCAATCTAAGAATACCTGGGCTTGAAAGACCATGGGAGGGTAAGGAGCATAAGCCAGAGAGAATTGCCTCACCGCTTGATATCATGATAGAGGCACCAATAGGTGCAGCAGCTTTTAATAATGAATTTGGCCGACCCTCAACACTGGGATATTTCAGAGTTTTAGAAACTCAATTTAAAGACAACAAAGCTTTTGGATTTCATAAGCCCATCATGCTCGCAGGTGGTATAGGTGAAATAAGAGATACTAATAATTTTAAAGAAGTAATTGATGCTGATTATTTAATAGTCGTTCTTGGTGGTCCAGCCATGTTAATTGGTCTTGGTGGTGGTGCAGCATCATCAGTTTCTTCTGGAGAAAGTGATTTAGAGTTAGATTTTGCATCCGTGCAAAGAGACAATGCTGAAATGGAAAGACGTTGCCAAGAAGTTATCAATACTTGCTCAATGATGGATTCTAGTCTTATAGAATTTATTCATGATGTTGGAGCGGGAGGCCTATCTAATGCTATACCTGAATTAGCCAAAGATTCAGACCTTGGAGTTGAAATAGACTTAAATAAAATACCAATCGCAGACCCATCCATGTCACCTATGGAGATATGGTCAAATGAATCTCAAGAGAGATATGTATTAGCAATTCATCCTAATAATAAGAATGCATTCATAGAAATCTGTAATCGTGAGAGGTGTGAGTTTGCAATTGTTGGTACAACAACAAAAGAAAAAAGTGTCAAACTTTATGATCCAGTAGCAAAAAACTATCCAGTGGATGTACCTTTGAGTATGCTTTTTGGAGATCTGCCAATTACTGAAATTACAATCAGTCACGACAAAGTAACCGCAGTATCTGAAGATCAAATTGAAGACGATGATGTGCTTGCTAACTTACATAATATTTTGCAACATCCAACGGTTGCTTCAAAATCTTTCTTGATAACTATTGGCGATAGAACCGTAAGTGGCATGATTGCACGAGATCAATTTGTAGGTCGATATCAAGTCCCAGTTTCAAACTATTCAGCATCTTTAAGATCATTCAAAGGCTATGCTGGTGAAGCAGTAGCAATTGGCGAAAAAGCTAATTTAGCTATTAATAATTCTGGTGCTTCTATGCGTATGGCTCTTGGCGAGTTACTTACAAATTTATCAGGTATTAAAACTAATGGATTAGATAGTATTCAAGTTTCTGCTAATTGGATGGCACCAACGAGTACCGAAGGTGAAAACAGTAACCTCAGGGAGGGAGTTGAAGCTTTATCTAAACTTGCTGTTGCGCTTAATATCTCTATACCGGTTGGTAAAGATTCTTTATCTATGAAAACTAAATGGTCTGACTATGAGGTAGCCAGCCCATTGTCTGGAACCTTAACTGGCATGTCTCCAGTTAGCGATGTTAGAAATGCTATCACTCCAGAAATCATTAATATTCAAGATTCAACAATCTTACACATTGCATTAAATGATAAATCAAGATTAGGTGGCTCTATTTATGACAGCATTTATGATTTAGGAAATACCTCAACTCCAGATGTAGATAATACAGAAGCATTAAAAAGTTTATTTAATACAACTCAATCTAATCTTGATAAAAGAAAGTTGTTAGCTTTGCATGATGTTTCAGATGGTGGATTGCTGACATCGCTAACTGAAATGGCTTTTACTAGTAAGTGCGGGTTAGATATTAATCTTGACAATATAAACAATCTAAAGAATTATCTTTTTGCTGAAGAGATAGGCATTTTAATTCAAGTCAAAAATAATGATTTAGCAGAAATCATTAATTCATATGCTGAAAAAGGTCTTATAGTAAATCAGCTTGGTAATATTTCAGATTCAAGTAATCTCACGCTTAGCTCTGCTGGAAAATTAATTTTTACAGAGGAGGTCTCTAAGTTAGAAAAATCATGGAGAGAAGTATCGCATGCCATTCAATCAATAAGAGACAACAAAGCTTGTGCAGATTCTGAACTGGCTTTATTGGATGATAATAATTTCAATGGTTTATATTCAAACACTCAGTTTAATGAAACAAGCTTTAGCCCATTTAATATTTCTTCAACCAGTCCAAAGGTTGCCATTTTAAGAGAGCAGGGAGTAAATGGTCAGCTAGAAATGGCTGCTGCATTCTCAGCTGCAGGTTTTAAGACAGTAGATGTACATATGCAAGATTTGTTAGATCAAAATATAAATCTATCTGATTTTAATGGCTTAGCTGCTTGTGGAGGATTTTCGTATGGAGATGTTCTCGGTGCTGGAGGTGGTTGGGCTAAAACTATACTTCATAACCAAAGAGTAAAAGATGAGTTTCAAGAATTTTTTAATAAAACAAATACTTTCACCTTAGGAGTCTGTAATGGCTGTCAAATGTTGTCGCATTTAAAAGAGCTTATACCAGGTGCTGAGCATTGGCCGACTTTTAAGAAAAATTTATCTGATCAGTTTGAGGCACGATTAGTCCAAGTACAGATTCAAAATAGCAATTCAAAACTCTTAACTAATATGGATGGCTGGTCTATTCCAGTTGCATCAGCACATGGAGAGGGCAGAGCTGTTTTTAATAATTCTAGTGATTTGGATACTCTAAAAGCAAACAATCAAATCTCATTACAATTTATTCATTCTCAAGATCAGCCAACTGAAACCTATCCTTTAAACCCAAACGGTTCTCCAGAAGGTATAACTGGAATTACTTCTCAAGATGGCAGGGTAACTATTATGATGCCTCACCCAGAAAGAGTCTTCAGATCGATTCAAATGAGTTGGCAAGATGAAAATTGGAAAGACTATTCTCCATGGATGCAAATGTTCATCAATGCTAAGGATTTTAGTGATAATAGTTAGAGCTTAATATCTTCTTCTTTAAATTCAAAAGAACCGGTTTCTAAATCAGCAAGATAATACTTTAGAGTTTTATAAACAGTAGGAAATGCAATTTCATCCCATGGAATATCGCTGGGATCAAAGAGTTTTACTTCAATGCTCTCAGAGGTTGGCCCATAGTTGTCATCTAAAAGGTCAGCAATGTAGAAAAAATGAATTTGATTGATGTGAGGCAAACTAAACATAGTATATTGAGTTTTAATTTTAGCTTTTGATTTGGTCTCCTCAAATGTTTCTCTAAGAGCGCCTTCTTGGAGTGTTTCAGCATTTTCTAAAAAACCTGCTGGCAAGGTCCAAAGACCCTTTCTTGGTTGGATGTCTCTTTTTGCTAGTAAAATTTTATTGTCTCTAATACACAAAGCCCCAACTACCATGTTCGGATTAGTATAAAAAATTTCATGACAGTCATTGCAGTAATATCTTTTCATATTATCCCCTTCAGGGATCTGAAAAGTTAGATTTGAGCTTCCGCAGTTTGAGCAATATTTCATAAATAATTAAGAATCTAATTCATTAGACGTTAAACTAGTCTAATGGTTGAACTAATAAAAGAAAAGCTTGATTTATTAAAAGAGCTTGAAGAGACTCCTTTTCCAAAAGCAGGTGTATTGATAGCGTTAAAAAATTTTGGGGAGTACAAAAAAGACCCTCATATAATTTTTACTAAAAGATCTTCAAAATTATCATCACATCCAGGCGAGGTAAGCTTCCCCGGTGGTAAATTTGAGAAACAAGATATAAATTTACTAGCAACTGCAGTAAGAGAGTCCGAAGAAGAGATTGGTATAAAAAAATTGAACCTTGAGCATTTAGGGAAATTACCTTATTTGATTTCAAAACATAATATAGAAGTTCATCCATTTATAGCTACGATTAAAGAAGATCAAGAATTTATTGCCAATGAAGAAATCGAGAGTATTTTCAGCGTTCCTGTGAGCTATTTAAAAAATAATCAAAATGCTCATATTCATGAATTTAATAGACAAAATCATAATGTTCGAATATCTACATGGCATTATAATGAATATGTAATTTGGGGTTTAACAGCAATGATTGCTGCTGAATTTATAAATACTTGCTTCGATGGTAATGTAATAGCAGATATGGATTTAATTAGAAAAGGCAATGTTAATAAATATAGATAATAAAAGCTTAAAAACAGCAAGTGAAAATTTTTGGGTTGCACCTGA
Source organism: uncultured SAR86 cluster bacterium (assembly GCA_902559885.1). Classification (GTDB taxonomy): domain Bacteria; phylum Pseudomonadota; class Gammaproteobacteria; order Magnimaribacterales; family D2472; genus CACEJU01. Next base: position 9,261 of record CACEJU010000014.1, read on the forward strand.
TGCAAATATTATTGGTGATGTGTATTTAGATGAAGATGCTAGTGTTTGGTTTAATGCAACTCTAAGAGGAGATTGTGAACCGATAATCGTGGGTGCAGGTTCAAATGTTCAAGATGGATCAGTAATTCATACAGATCCTAATTATCAATGTGTAATTGGTAAAAACGTTACTGTTGGTCATATGGTAATGCTGCATGGATGTACTATTGGTGATAACAGTTTAGTAGGTATTGGTGCGGTTGTTCTTAATGGGGCTAAGATAGGTAAAAACTGCTTAATTGGTGCAAAAGCTCTTATTACTGAGGGGATGGAAATCCCAGATGGTTCTATGGTCATGGGAATGCCTGCAAAGATTAAGCGGCCCTTAACCCCAGAAGAGATAAGCTTTTTACCTTTAAGCGCACAGCATTACATTGATAATTACAAAAGATATAAAGCTAATAATGTCTGAATTTATTTATTTTGATCAAGATCAAAAATGTATAGGTGATATTTTTGTGCCTAAATCTGATCAGCCTTTACCCGGACTACTTATTGCCCATACCTGGAAAGGTAAATCTCAATTTGAAATTGATAAAGCTTCTGCTTTATCAAAAAGAGGTATTGTTACTTTAGCGATAGATATTTATGGTAATGGGGTGCTTGGAAATAGTGCTGAAGAGAATGCTGCTATGATGGAGCCATTTGTAAAAGATAGAAATATTTTTCGTAATCGCCTTAATGCAGCTTTAAATGCACTGAAAGAGCTTGCAGAGGTTGATAAAAATAAAATTGCAATCATGGGATATTGTTTTGGAGGCATGGCTGCTTTGGAGCTTGCAAGATCCGGAAAAAATATCCAAGGCGCTATAAGTATTCATGGTTTATTAGATCAAGGCAATGCAGAGACAAACGCTATTAACGCAAAAGTCTTAGCCTTACATGGGAGTCTTGACCCTATGGTTCCAATTGAAACCCTTAATGCATTTAAGCAGGAAATGCATGACGCCAACGCTGATTGGCAATTACATGAATATGGAAATGCTATGCATGCATTTACAAATGAATTAGCAGATGCCCCTGAGCTAGGAACTCTATATAATAAAGATGCAGACAAGAGGTCTGCAAAGGCTATTAATAATTTTTTAGATGAAGTATTTAGTTAAATGAAAACCTCAGAAATAAGAGAAGCATTCATTCAATTTTTTGAAAGCAAAGGTCATAAGAGAGTTGCATCAAGCTCCTTAATACCAGGTAACGACAAAACTTTACTTTTTACCAATGCTGGCATGGTGCAATTCAAAGATGTATTTCTTGGACAAGAAAAAAAAGATTTCAAAACTGCAACAACTTCTCAAAAATGTATTAGAGCAGGCGGCAAACATAATGATTTAGAAAATGTTGGCTATACCCTAAGACACCATACATTTTTTGAGATGCTAGGAAACTTTAGTTTTGGTGATTATTTTAAAGAGGAAGCCATAGTTTATGCGTGGGAGTTTCTAACTAAGACCTTAAAACTTCCAGAAGAGAAATTGTGGATATCAGTATATAAAGATGATGATGAAGCAGCAGATATCTGGAAAGATAAGATCGGCGTCAATCCTGAAAGAATCGTAAGACTTGGCGAGGCTGATAATTTTTGGTCTATGGGTGATACTGGACCATGTGGACCATGTTCAGAAATTTATTTTGATCATGGTGAGTATATTGAAGGCACACCTCCAGGCTCACCAGGAGACGAAGGTGATAGATTTGTTGAAATATGGAATCTAGTCTTTATGCAATACAACAGAAACGATAAAGGTGACATGTCCCCATTGCCAAAACCTTCTGTTGATACAGGAATGGGATTAGAAAGAATTGCAGCAGTCATGCAGGGCGTTAACTCTAATTATGAAACTGACTTATTTAAAAATCTTATTACTGCCTCAGAAAACCTACTAGGAAAAGCAGGAGATGTTTCTCATAAAGTTATAGCTGATCATATTAGATCAACATCATTTCTAATTAGTGACGGAGTAATGCCCGAAAATGAAGGGCGAGGTTACGTACTTAGAAGAATTCTTCGAAGAGGGATACGTCATGGATATAAATTAGGAGCGAAAAAGCCCTTTTTAAATAAATTAGTCTCAGACTTAGTCGGAGCTATGAAAAGCGGCTATCCACAATTAGAAAAAGATGAAGAAAAAATAACTGCAACTATCCTTAAAGAAGAAACTAAGTTTTTTGAGACTCTTGAAAAAGGCCTAGATATTTTAGAGGAAGCAATAACTAAGATTTCAAATAAAACGATACCTGGTGAAATTGTATTTAAATTACATGACACTTATGGATTTCCTTATGATTTAACAAATGATATTGCAAGAGAAAAAAAACTCGTAATTGATAAAGATGGGTTTGATAAATCTATGGCTCAACAAAAAGCATCTTCTAAAGAAGCTAGTAAATTCGGTCAAGATTTACCTCAAGCTTCTGGTATCAGTAGTACAGAATTTATTGGATATGAAACTCTTGAATCAGAATCAAAAGTTATTCAGATATGGAAAGAGCAAGAAGCTGCTGATACTGTTAATACAAACGAAGAGTTTTATTTTGCTTTAGAGTCAACAAGTTTTTATGCCGAATCAGGTGGCCAAGTTGGGGATAAAGGAAGCTTCAAATCTCAATCTGCAACTGGTAGTATTTTAGATTGTAAGAAACAAGGCGATGTATTTATTCATAAAGCAAAAATAGATTCAGGCGCCTTAAAAAGAGGTGATGTTATTTCAATGAGCGTAGAGAGAGACAAAAGAAAAGCAACTGCTATTCACCACTCAGCTACCCATTTAATGCATGCTGCTTTAAAAGATGTTCTAGGTGACCACGTTCAACAAAAAGGTTCATTAGTTGATGAGAACAAACTTCGTTTTGACTTTAGTCATCCAGATCCTTTAACTGATGAGCAAATTAAAGAAGTCGAAGAAATAGTTAATAGAGAAGCTTTAAATAATATCGATGTTACAACAACTTTAATGAAACTTGATGACGCAATAGCATCTGGAGCTGAAGCTCTTTTTGGTGAGAAATACGATGATGAGGTAAGAGTACTTAATATGGGCGAGGATTCATATTCAGTTGAGCTTTGCGGAGGTACTCATGTTGAAAGGACAGGTGATATAGGTACTTTTATTATTATCAATCAATCTAGTGTTGCTTCTGGTATCAGAAGAATTGAAGCAATTGCAGGAGCTAAAGCATTAGACTATTTATTAGAATTAAAATTGAGCAATACAAATTTAAAAAGAATGCTTAATGTTGGTGAAAACGAAATAACAGCAAAAGTAGAGGGAATAATCATAGAAAATAAGCAGCTAAAAAAACAAGGATCATCAAAAGGTGCTGTAACTGTAGAAAATAAAATTTCTGAAGATGTTGATGACTGGGCTTTAAATATTGAACTTGTATCAACTGATGACCCCAAACAATTAAGAGGTTTAGCAGATCAAAAAAAGGCTGCTCTTAAAAAAGGCTGCGTTATCTTGGTTACTGAGGTTAATAACAAGGCATCTTTTGTATGCAGTGTTACTAATAATCTAACTGACAAGCTGTCAGCTAAAGAAATCATTGCAGAGCTTGCTAAAGGTATTAATGGAAAAGGCGGTGGAAGAGATGATTTTGCTCAAGGTGCAGGCGATGCAAAAAATTTAAATGATTTCGTGACTTCTATCCCAAATTCAGTAAAATCCCTCGCAAAATAAAAACACTTTTCTTAGATGGCAGAAATAATTGTTCAAAAATTTGGAGGCACCTCCGTAGGCTCAGTTGAAAGAATTGCTGAGGTTGCAAAGATTGTTGAAAAATCAGCACAGGAAAATAATATTATTGTTGTTGTTTCAGCCATGAGTGGAGAAACTAATAGGCTTATAGGCTTGGCTAAAAGTTTCGGAGAAAACCCAAATAAAAGAGAATTTGATGCACTTGTTTCTACTGGTGAAAAAGTAAGCGCATCTCTTTTGGCAATTGCTTTAAACCAAATAGGTATAAAAGCAAAATCCTTTTCAGCTGCTCAAATTTCAATGAAAACTACTAATAATTTTTCAAAAGCTAAGATATTAGATATAGACGATAAGAAAATACTGGATACTTTGGCTGATGGATATATACCTATTATTACAGGCTTTCAAGGCATCACCGAAACAGGTGATGTAACAACCTTGGGAAGGGGTGGTTCTGATACAACTGCAGTAGCAATAGCCGCTTCTGTTAAGGCAAAACAATGTGATATCTATACCGATGTTGATGGTATATATACCACTGATCCAAGAATGGTACCAAATGCTAAAAAACTTGATGCTATATCTATGGAAGAGATGTTAGAAATGGCAGGCAAAGGTGCTAAAGTAATACAGATTAGGGCGGTTGAATTTGCAAATAAATTTAATGTACCTGTTAGGGTTTTATCAAGCTTTGAGCAAGGTAATGGTACTCTAATATATTTAAAGGATGATAATAATATGGAAAATGCATTAGTTTCAGGAATTGCTTTTCAAAAAGACCAAGTAAAAATAACTTTGCATGGAGTGACTGATACCCCAGGGATTGCATATCAAATACTTGGGCCATTAAGTGATGAAAATATTGAAGTCGATGTAATAGTTCAAAACGTTAGTGTAAATGGAAAAACAGATTTTACTTTTACAGTATCAGAAGAAGATAAATCGAATGCCGAAGCTGTATTGCAAAACCTTAAAGATGTAACCTATGATGATCTTATTATAGATTCAGATGTGGCAAAGGTCTCGTTAGTTGGTGTTGGTATGAGAACACATGCAGGAGTAGCAAGTACAGCTTTCAAGTCACTTTCAGATAATGAGATTAATATTCAAATGATTAGCACATCAGAAATTAAAATCACAATAGTAATTAAAGAAGGGGCTTTAGAATCTGCTGTAAAAGCTTTACACTCAGCTTTTGAGCTAGAGAAATAATGTTAGATATTGTCCTAAAAAATTGCACCATTGTTAATGAAAATAAGATCTTTGAATCTGATATTGGCATCAAGGGTGGGCGCATTGAAAAAATTGTTGCATCTATATCAGACGAAGCCAAGCAAACTCTTGACCTTAGTAGAAAGGTGGTTATTCCTGGAGTTATAGATGACCAAGTTCATTTCAGAGAGCCTGGTCTAACTCATAAGGGTGAAATTGCAACAGAATCCAAAGCTGCATTAGCAGGAGGCATAACAAGTTATTTTGAAATGCCAAATGTAAACCCAACTACAACAACCAATGAATTGCTTGATAAAAAATTTGATCTAGCTAAAACAAAATCATGTGCAAATTACTCTTTTTATCTTGGTGCAAGCAATTCCAACATTGAAGAAATTAAAAAAATTAATATTGAAAAAGCATGTGGATTAAAAGTTTTCATGGGCGCTTCGACTGGTGATATGCTTGTTGATAATGAAAAAACACTTGAAGACATTTTTCATTATGCTCCAGTAAATATAGTCACGCATTGTGAAAATACTCCAAGAATTCTTGAAAAAGAAAAAGAGTTCGCAGCTAAGCATGGTGAAAATATTGCTCCCGAACATCATCCTTATATAAGAGATGAAGAGTCATGTTATTTATCAAGCTCTTTAGCAACTAGTCTTGCAAAAAAATATAACTCAAATTTACATGTTCTGCATTTAACTACAGAAAAAGAGATGTCATTATTTACAGCTGGAGATATTGATAATAAAAATATTACTGCTGAGGTATGCGTCCATCATCTTTTTTTCTCTGAAAAAGACTATGAAACTAAGGGTAACTTTATTAAATGCAATCCTTCAATTAAAAAAGAAACAGACAGATTGGCATTAATAAATGCTGTAAACAATGATCTCATTGACATTATTGCTACTGATCATGCTCCACACACATTAGAAGAAAAAGAACAGCATTACTTAAAAGCACCAGCTGGACTTCCGTTAGTGCAACATATGCTTCCAACCTTACTTGATTTCTATCAAAAAAATATTTTTTCATTAGAGATGATAGTTAGAAAAACAAGTCATAATATTGCTAAGCGATTCCAAATTAAAGATAGGGGTTACATCAGAGAAGGTTATTACGCAGATTTAGCAATTTTAGACATGAATCAACCGTCATCAATTACAAGAGAAAACACACTTTATAAATGTGGCTGGTCTCCATTTGAGGGCTATACATTCCCTGCATCGGTACATGCAACCATATTAAACGGATCACTTGTTTATCAAGACGGAAATTTCCTTGAAAACCCTTTAGGAATGCAGCTTGAGTTTGATAGACGTTAGTAAAAAATTTATTTAAAAAATTCTTCATATTAGTGTAAATTTTTTACAAAATTTAACTAATTAAAATAAGTATAATATTTATTTACATTTCTTTTGACTTGATTGATTAATTTTCATAATATTACCAATAAGTAAAAAAATTTTTTTTTCAATTTATAAACATTTACATTAGGGGTTCAAAATGAAAAAACTTTCTGTAGCGTTTTTAACGTTAGTTTTAGTCTCAGCTTGTGGCGGAGGCAGTGGCGGTTCTAGTTCTGGAGGAGCCGGTGGTGGCAATAGTGCGCCATTAATAACCAGTGGAAATACATTCTCAGTTACTGAGGGTAATACAAGCATTGGTACAGTATCGGCTACTGATTCAGATGGCGATTCGTTAACATTCAGCTTAAGTGGTGATGATGCTGGTGTTGTCTCAATAGGATCAACTTCAGGCGTATTAACATTTAACGCAGCACCAGATTTTGAATCTCCTGCAGATGCAAATGGTGACAATGTTTACAATGTTACTGCAAGAGTTGGTGATGGCTCTGCTTTTGATGCAAGAGATCTAGTTATTACTGTTGTTAATGACAATGATGGTCCTGTTATCTCATCAAGTGGATCATACACTGTAACTGAAAATGTAACTGTTATTGGTTCAGTAGATGCTACAGATGCTGATGGCGATACCCTTACATATTCATTAACAGGTGATGATGCTAACTTAATGACAATTTCTTCAGCAGGCGCTTTAGCGTTTGTTGCTGCACCAGATTATGAATCTCCTGCAGATGCTGGTGCTGATAATGTTTATAATGCGACAGTTACTGTTTCTGATGGAACAAGTGATGCTTCGCAAGCACTTACAGTTACAGTTACTGATTTAGAAGAGGCTGTTCCAGCTGGTGAAATATTTATTTCAGAATATGCTGAAGGTTCTTCTAATAACAAATATTTAGAAATAGCGAACAACACTGGTGCTACAGTATCTTTAGACGGTTATGCATTACCAAGTGTTTCAAACGACCCTACTACAGTTGGAGAGTATGAGTTCTGGAATGGTGATATATGGGATGCTGGCTCAACTATTGCAGACAACGATGTTTTTGTTGTTTGTCATGGATCTGCATCTGATGCTATTGCAGCTAAGTGTGATGCTACTCATAACTTCCTTTCAAATGGAGATGATGGGTATAAACTAGTTAAAGGTACAGAAGAATCTTTCACTGTCATTGATGTTGTTGGTGATTTCCAAGGCGATCCTGGTTCAGGTTGGGAAGTTTGTGGAGTAGCTAATGGTACACAAAACCATACTCTTGTTAAGAAAGAAGGTGTTGAAGGTAACACTGACTGGACAGCATCAAGAGGAACTTCTGCAGAAGACTGTGATTGGATTGTAAAAGATATAGATGATAATGCAGACCTTGGTCAGCATTGTTGGGACTCAACTTTTGCTGCAGAATCTGTAGTTATTAATAATACTTCAGGTGTTGTAAGCGTTGCTGAAAATTCAACTGCAGTTGCAACTGTTTCAGCTACTGCTTCAGCATGTGGATCTGTTGCATATTCATTAGCAGGAACAGATAGCGCTTTATTTACAGTATCTAGCGCAGGCGTTGTTGAATTTGCAGCTGCTCCAGATTATGAAACTCCTGGAGATGCAAACTCAGATAACGTATATGAATTTAATGCTGTTGCAACTAATGGTTCAGCAACTGATTCATTAGCTATGGTAGTTACTGTTACAGATGTTGATGAAGATATTCCAACTTTCTCAGGTCAGGTATATATATCTGAATACGCAGAAGGTACATCTAATAATAAATACCTAGAAATATTCAACGGAACATCAGGTACGATTAATCTTGATGATTATGCTATGGCTAATGCATCTAACGGTGCTGATACTGCTGGAGCATATGACTATTGGAATCCGTTCACAGCTGGAGCTACATTAGGTAAAGGTCAAGTATGGGTAGTTTGTCACCCATCTGCTGATGATGTAATTAAAGCTGAATGTGATCAGGAATTTACATATCTATCAAATGGAGATGATGGTTTTGCAATTGTTCAAGGAACAGAAGCTAGCTATACAGTTCTAGATAGAGTTGGTGACTGGGGTGCTGAAGATCCAGGTGATGGATGGGCAGTTTGTGGTGTTGCAGATGCAACTAAAGATAACACTCTAGTTAAAAAATCAGATAAATATGGTACTGATGATTGGTCAGTATCAGCTGGTACAAATGCTGATGATTGTTACTGGACAGTTGCTGGTCTAGAGGTTTGGGATGGTGTAGGTAGCCATACTGAAACTGAAGCTGCTGATCCAAATGCAGCTGCATTTACTGAAGCATTTGGTGGTGCGACTGTTGATGGTACAACATTTACATTCCCTACTGGTGCAGAAGGCTGGGCTGGTTTTGCAAATATGAATACTGCGCTATATCCACTTAGTATGCCAAATGGTGGCACTGTTACATTTACTGCGGCTGTTCCAGGTGGTGGAAATGCAGAGGTATACTTTAGATTTGAAAAGAATCCATATCCTGATACAGAACCATCTGTTAACTCAGCAAATGTAACTATTACAGGTGCTGAAGAAGCTACGTACACAGTAGATATAGCTGCTCAGGGTGAAAATACTTTCTCATCATTCTTACTCTATGTAGTAACAAGAGATGTTCCTGTTGTTGTTAAAAATGTAGTGGTAACACAAACAGCAGCTGAGCCTGCAGGTGTGTTAATGGATATGTCAGGTACTTTTGGTAATGTTGGTTATAACGCTGAAACAAACGGCTTTACTTTCCCTAGCTCTGCTGAGTCATGGGGAGGCTGGGCTCATAATGCTGATACAGGTACTGATATGTATCCATTTGCTTTCACAGCTGATGGTAAGGTTAAATTTAAAGCTTCAGCACCAAATGGTGATGTGGTTGTTAGATTTAGATTTGAAAAAAATCCATATCCTGATACTGAACCTTCATTCAATACAGCAACTGTGACTGTAACCGGTGCTACAGAGGCTGAGTATGAAATAGCAGTTCCTGCGCAAGGTGAGAATACATTTAGTTCATTCTTAATGTATTTTGATACAAGAGACGTAGAGGCTTATATTACTGATGTAAGAGTTGTTGCAGATACAGCAGATGATTCTGGTGGTGGTGATGATAGTGGAGGCGGTACTACAGCCTCTGGTGGTGGAACTTTGTCTATGATTGAAGCTTTTGGTGGCGCAACTATAGATGGAACAACATATACATTCCCTACAGGAGCAGAAGCATGGGCCGGTTTTGCACATGATCCAAATGCTGATAATAGTGCAATTTACCCAATTGTTATGCCAAATGGTGGAACTATTGTTGCTAATATGAATGGAGCATCTTCTGATGTAACCATCTTCTTCAAGTTTGAAAAAGATGCTTATCCTAATACTACACCGGACTATCAAACTGCAAATATTACAGTTACAGCCGGTGCGGCATCGGATTATACAATTGAGGTTCCTTCTCAAGGCGAGAATACATTTAAGAATTTCTTAATGTATATTGTTGAGCGAGATACACCTCTTGTGCTTAACAGTGTGGTAGTAACACCTACGCAGTAGAGTAAACCATTAATAAAAAGAACCCGCATTTATTGCGGGTTTTTTTTGTCTGTTTTTTTATTTATATTAATTAGTTATACTTATAAATCATTCTAGATTAAACTAGATAAATCATCTTAAACATTTAATAACTTATTCATTATGAAAAATAAATTTTTACTTTCACTTCTATCTTCAATTATTTTAGTCTCATGCGGCGGCGGAGGCGGCGGAGGTGGAAGCTCTGATGGTGGAGGTTCTGGAGGTAGCGGAGGATATACAAATACCGCTCCTTCATTTGTAGGTCTCATGGATTATGCCATTGATGAAAACACAACTGCTGTGACTACAGTTCAGGCAACAGATGCTCAAGGGGATGCTATTACATATAGAATTACTGGTACAGATTCTAGCTTGCTATCAATTGGATCATCTTCAGGTGTTTTAGAATTTGTAAATGCTCCAGATTATGAAAATCCAGAAGATGCTAATTCAGATAATGTTTATGAGATTATTGTTGTTGCTGCAGATGCAAGCTTATCAACATCACTTGGTATTGTTATTACTGTTAACGACGTTAACGAAGGACCTTCAATTACTTCACCTGCAACTTATTCTGTTGCTGAAAATCAAACATCAATTGGTACAGTAACAACTTCGACTGGCGCTTCAACTTTTTCAATTTCTGGTAATGACAGTAGCTTTATATCAATTGGATCATCTTCAGGTGTTTTAGAGTTTATAAATGCTCCAGATTACGAAAATCCTCAAGATGCTGGAGCTGACAATGTTTACAATATTACTGTAACAGCCACTGAATCTAGTGGTTCTGATTCAATAAATATAGCTATTTCAGTAACCGATGTAGATGATGCAAGTGTTGACGCTGAAGATATTTTCTTTTCAGAATATGCTGAAGGTAGCTCAAACAACAAATATTTAGAATTTTTTAATGCAACTGGTGCAAATGTAACTTTAACAGATTATGCATTCCCAAATGTTGCTAATGATCCTACTACTGTTGGTGAATACGAATATTGGAATGAATTTCCAACAGGAGCTGAGGTTGCTAATAATGAGGTGTATGTTGTTTGTCATCCCGATGCAGATGCATCTATAAAATCAAAATGTGATTTTGAATTTCAATATTTATCCAATGGTGACGATGGTTTTAAATTAGTTAAAGGTTCACAAAGTTCTTATACAGTTGTGGATGTTATTGGAGACTGGCAAGGAGATCCTGGTAATGGCTGGGAAGTTTGTGGTATTTCAAATGGAACACAAAACAGAACTCTTGTTAAAAAAGATGGTGTTGAAGGTAATACTGATTGGAATTC
>CACEJU010000015.1 GCA_902559885.1 uncultured SAR86 cluster bacterium
ATCTTACCGAACTTCACTAGATAGCTCGAATGTAATTGTATTAATAATCTTTATTGTATTAGCTTTCATTACAGGACCTTTGTTATTTTTCTTTGTTAGGTGGAGCAGAGAATTGCTAGTAGGTATGCTTGCAATTCTAGCTATAATTACGCTTATTAATGGTTCTAAAGGTTTTTACGACATTATTAGTGAATATCAAGTGATGGCTTCATTAATAGAGGCGCTTACACACGGAGCAATATTAGCAATTGCTTACCTCACACCAGTAAAAGAAAAATTTAAGTAAAAATGAAAAGCACTTATTATGTTTTGATAGCTCTATTAGTATTAAGCTGTTCGCAAAAGGAACCTAATTTTTCTGTGTCATGTGATACTTTAATGCGCACCAAAGTAATGCAAGTCATTCATTTAGATTTTAATTTCAAAGAAAATACTGTAGTTGAGAGAAAAGTTCCAACTGAGTCTGGATTATTGTTTGATAACGCAATGATTCAGAGAGGAAACACCCCAACATTTAATGAAACAACACGAGAATATAAAATCATTGATGTATCTCCGACCTTAATAAAGTTCGGGAATCCAAAATCAAACAACTTTGAAATAGTTTTTTCTCTCGATAGAACTTCTCTTCAATATACAACAACAGTTACTATGTATAATTTGGACAATACAATTGCAGAACCTTTGATGGAGGGTATGCCTAACCCATCAGTTGATACAAAAAAATGTCGAAAACCAAGAATATAATTTATTAGTATTGCTTCATGGCTTCTAAAAAAAGAAAGTACTTCAATTCATCCATTCATGACTTACGTGAAATATGCAATCAAAATAAAGAAAACAGAGCTATCTTGGCTGAAGTATATGATGAACTAACTTACAGAAAAACAAGAGGTGCGGTTAAGCTAAGGAATAAATTAGAGGCTTACTTGGATGATGATAAGCCCATCACCCCTACCTCTTCAAAAAAACAACCAAATACAATTAAAACAACAACTAATACAACTGAAAAAAAACGAACTACTCAAAAAAAATCAAATGATTCTGATGGTTATGATGAGCCTCAGTTTGCATATCAGCATAATTTTTCATTAATTCAATCTAATCAAGAATCAACAAGCCAAAATACAAAGTGGCAAATTAAACTAAGGGAAGATAAAAAATATGAATTACATGTTTCTAAGGATGCTGACCTGCTTGATAAGCAGGTAGAAGCACTAGATAGGTTTATTGATGAACTTAAAAATACTGGAAAAAGTAATACTTTCATCACCCTTTCCAATGGACAAAAATTAAAAGAAGATTCTTCCATTAATCTATATCAGTTTACTTTAGAGGATGCTGTTGAATTATTTGAAGGAGCTTCTGTTCAAATAACGATTGCTAATAATGAATCTACTGCTAAGGTTGCGTCGCTATTAGATTCAGCTGTCATTTTAGAATTTGATACTGATTACGGTAATAAGATTAATAGTTGCACAGTTAAAGTAGATAAGACACAACTTCTAAGGTCTTTAAGTGAAAAACTAGTAAAGGTAAGAGCTGGAGATGTTGAGGGCTTTAACTTTGAATTGGCTGAAAAAGTTTTCTATAACGATGGTGAACAAAAACAACCAGAGCTAGAAAAGAATGTTATTTTGGGTTCAGGCAATCAAGTTCTAAATACAGAACAAAAAAAAGCTGTATGTTCTGTTTTGACTAATGAGAATTCTTACATTTGGGGACCACCGGGAACAGGAAAGACATTCACGCTAGGTATTTTAGTTGAAAATTTTTTTAGTAAAGATGAGAGAAGCTTAATCGTATCTAACACCAACCAAGCTGTTGACCAAGTGTTACTAAAGCTTTGTAAAGTTCTTGGGAAAAATCATAAAGCTGTTAAGGAAGGATTCATTCTTCGAAGAGGAAAGATTGATTTAAAGGAATTAAATGATGATTGGGGTGATTACATAAATCTTGATTCTATTGTTGAAAAAAAATCTAAAAAGCTAAAAGAAAAAGAAGCTGAACTGGAAGATGAGATTGGAAAGCTAACAAAGAAATCTGAAAAATTTCAAAATATTGTTTCAAAGTTCAAACTGCATGACGAAAAAAAAGAGCTGCTTAATACAGCCAATCAAGAGTTAGAAGTTCTTGAGACTGATAAAAAGAATTTAGCGACAAATAACAAGATATTAGTTAACGATAAAAATCTTCTATTAAAAGAACTTGATTCATTTAATAAAGCTGGTGCTATTAGAAGAATTGTGATGAGAAACAAAATTGATATTCAAAATGATATCGAAAGAAATGAGCAACGAATCGAGGAAAACAAAGAGAAAGAAACTACCCTTCCAAATTCTATAAAATCTAAAAAAGAAGAAATCAAGAACATCAAATCTGACATTAGTCTAATCGGCAAAGAGCTTGAAAAAGAAGATAGACCAAAATGTGAAAAAGAGATTTTAAAAATTGAGGAAAAACTTGGTCCGCTTGAAATGGAACTGGCAGAAGTAAGAAAAGAAATAGAGGGAATTAAGCAAAAAGTTTTAGATGATGCAAAAGTAATTGGAGCTACTGTTACTAGAACTTTTTTAAGAAAAGAAGAGTTCTTAAACTTTGACAACGTTATTGTTGATGAGGCTTCAATGGTGATTCTTCCAGCTCTTTATAACGTTATTGGCTTAGCTTCCAAGCGTTGTATTATCTCAGGAGATTTCAGACAGATTCCTCCAATCATAGAAACAAAACAAAAAGGGATTTTCGAAGAAATTGGAAAAGATATTTTTGAGTATAGTGGAATAGAAGAAGTTTGTAGAACAAATCAATCTGCGCCAAATCTAGTTATGTTGAAACAGCAATATCGTATGCGTGAAGAAATATGTTCTTTAATTAACTCGTTTATGTATCAAGGTAAATTGGTTACAGCTAAAAATAAAGTTGATGAGGCTAACTTTTCTATTATTCCAGAGATATGCAAAAATATTATTGTAATTGATACTTCAAAGATTTTTCCATTTGCTCAAAAAAAAGGCACGTCCTATTACAATCTAATGCACGCTATAGCTACAAGAAACTTAGTCAACATAATAAGCTCTGAACCAGAATTAAGTGGAAAATCTATTGGAATATCAGCACCCTATTCTGCTCAAGCAAAAATGCATTCAGCAATTAATCAAAATAATAAAAGCGTTACAGCTGGAACTGTTCATAGGTTTCAGGGTGATGAAAAAGACATCATGATTGTAGATACTGTTGATTCATTGGGAGATGCTCAGGTTGGGTTTTGGGCAATGGCTGACCATCCAAATGAAGATGGTTGTAAGCTTTGGAATGTTGGTATTAGCAGAGCTAAAGATTATTTATTTTTTATCGGTAACCTTACTCACCTAAATAAACACTTACCTAAACCAAGCTTTTTAAGAAATGTTCTTTATAACGCTCAGCAAAAAGGACAGGTAATTGAAGTAGAAGAAATTTTAAAGCTGGATAAATTAAAAGATGATTTACAGTCATTGCAAAAAACATTTGAACTGGATGATGAAACTATAAAAAAAGGTCTTTTCAATAATCGTGACTTTGAAAAAGTCTTTATTGAGGACATTAAAAAAGCTAAAAAGACCATAGCAATATTCTCAGGCTTTATTACTCCAGCTAGAGTGGCAGCTTATGGAGATATTTTCAGACAGAAAATAGCTGAAGATGTAAAAATAAGATGTGTGACAAGACCGCCTGATAGAAATGGCAGCATGAAACCTGAACTTGGAAAAGAAGCTCTTAATTCTCTTGAAGCTATTGGATGCATTGTAGACACTAGAGCAAGCATCCATCAAAAAGCTGCCATTATTGATGATACTGTTTCTTGGTTTGGTTCTTTAAACCCTCTATCGCATACCTCATCAACTGAAGAGACAATGGCAAGAATTGATAATAAAGATTTTGCATTACAACTCAGTCAAAATTTATCAATCAAATTCATCAAAGAAGTAGAAGGAGCATCAGTAATAAAAGAAAATCCAGAATGTAACTCTTGTGGATTCCAAAGAACTGCATTTAATTTTGGAACATACGGTAGACCAGACTATTGGAGGTGTGAAAACTGTGGTAATACGATATCCGTTGTTCAAAATAGGTATGGTAAAAAAATTAAAGATACTTCCTTTGTTGGAAAAGAGTGTCCAAAAAAATGCGGGGGAACATTAGTTATCAAGAATAGCAGATACGGAGAATTTTATAGTTGTAATAACTATCCGAAGTGCAAGGCAACTTTAAAAATTTAGATTCAGATTATCCAAATAAATAAAAAGAAACCTATAACCCACCATACCCATGCTCCGCTGTCTTCATTCTTAGGCTTTGAGTAATTGTAATAAGTTTGTTGAGGTGCTTCACTCGGTTTGGATGTCGTTCTAGGTTTTGTTTTTGGTTGAGTCTTTATTTTTTTTGGTTTCTCTTCATAAATTTCTTCAGTTTCAAAATATTTAGAATTTGAACCATAAAAACTTGTACCCTCTAGTATTTGATTTCTTTCATTTGATGACAATGAATTGAATTTATCTCTAAACGTTTTTGGGATTTTATTTAAGGCTTGGATTTCTTCTATGCTTTCAAGAGAAAATGTTCTGTAGTCCTTTCTTAAGTTGCAATACCCAACAATTTTTATAGTATCTGATGTATCTCTGCCGTAATTATTATTTTGTATTAGTCCTAAAGGATATATTTTTCTATTTGTTGAATCACCATTCCTATCCCTGTAAAGAATTTGAGCCTGTCTTTGATTTTTAACAAGAATATTAAAAAGTTTTTTTAAGTTTCTTGGAGTTAAATCTAACCACTCATCAGGAATAGTATTTAAATCATAAACCTCTCCCAGTCTATCTATGATGTGCATGTCATCAAGTTTTTGATTGATTGATGCAAATTTAGAAGCTTTCTTTTTCTTTACATATGTTCTATTACTCTTTCTTCCAGCCACTCCACATTGGTGAGTTTCATCAGAGCCAACATCAAAAGCAACCCATTGTCCTTGAGACATTTGTCTCATACTTATTCTGGCACCACATTTGTTGCATGCTTTAATATATGACATCTTTAAATACTTCCAGACTTATAATTATTTGTCAAAATAAAACACATTGTTTAGGATTAGTTAATGAAAAAATTTTTAGCTCTTTTAGGACTGTTGATTGTGACTTATGTTGCTGTTGGTCTAATCATGCCCTCAGATGAAGAGTTGAGAGCTTATAACGTTGTCTCTGAGTGCTGGAAAGAGGAAATTAAAGCTTGTAAGAATACCAATGATGAGGAGGCATGTACTGCTGATGTCAGTAAGTTATGTGCCGTTAAGCATCCTGAAATGTATAGGATATTTGATAAACGACTAGCTGAATGTTCTGAAAGATATGCAGGCACACCTCTTGATAATCCTGATATTTGGAAGTGTGCTGGAGCAGAATAGTATTTAGGAATAATCTAGCTAACACCTCAAAACCTCTCAAAATATTCAACCACTAGATACATACCCACCCCACCCGGCTGTGGCTCCTGCCCACCATATGGCTCTTGTAGGTACAAATTTTTACAAATGTAGGTACTTTTATGATTTATAAATGTTGGTACAAAAAGGTATCAATGTAGGTACATTATTTTCTTTGGGCATAAAAAAAGCCCACTGTTGTGGGCTTCTTAGGAAATTGGCATCCCGTAGGGGAGTCGAACCCCTGTTGCCGGGATGAAAACCCGGTGTCCTAGGCCTCTAGACGAACGGGACAGGTCGTGCGTATTATATGGAATCAGAGAAAAATATCATAGTCCTAAAGTTATTTTTTTTGCTTATTAATTGCTGCTAGAAATCCCCGAAGGAAATTGGTTTCCATTTTATCTGGCTGCAACCTTGTAAACATTCGCTGCATCCTTTTTATAATTTTCCCAGGATTAGATTTATCAATAACATCAATTGATTCTGCAGTATCAATAAAGTGAGTAATTAAGTGCTGCACCTCATCTGAGGTTGCTAAAGGAGAGTCTCTCCATTCAATTTCTTCATTAAAGTCTAATAATTGAAATAGCTCATAAGCTATTACTTGAACTGACATGGCTAAATTTAAAACAGGGTATTCTGGATTAGCAGGTATTTCGATTAATGAATTAGCTAATTCTAATTCTTCATTAGTAAGCCCCCTATCCTCTCTACCAAAAACTATTGAAATTTTCTGACTTTCTTTTAGTTTAGCATCTATCTCTAATGCAGCTTCTTTTGGAGTATAAGTTGGCCAGGTAATTGTTCTTTTTCTTGATGAGGTTGCAAAAATATGATGACTATCAATCAGAGCATCTTTTAAATTTTTAAAAGTTTTAGCCTTATCTAAAATATCTCTAGCATTTCCTGATAGAGCATTGGCATCTCCAGATGGGAAGTCTTTTGGGTTTACTAGCGATAGCTCTGATAAACCCATTGTTTTCATTGCTCTTGCGGCTGAGCCAATATTTCCTGGATGAGAGGTTTCTACTAAAACAATATTAATTTGTTTACTTTTTGTGGTCATATCACTATTATCCTCATTTCTATTACAATATTGAAATGTCTTACAAAGCTATATTAAACGTAAATCTACTTGCAGCAAGGGTTGGTGCAAATGAACTAGAGTTTTGTTTTAAAAAAATTAATAGTTATAAGAGCTTTGAGCAAAAAAGTAGATTTGTTGAGAATGTAGCTAAAGCAGTTGAAGAAATAATTATTGAGGAAATTAAAAAATATTATCCTTATGATAATTTTTTAACTACCTACCATGGAGATGAAATTAATAACTCTGAAGTTACATGGTATATAGATCCATTGAATGGCAAACAAAATTTCTTTAAAGGTATTCCTCACTTCTCAATCTCAGTTGCTACTGTTGAAGAAGGAAATATAACTACTGGTGTAATTATTGATCCAGTGAGAAGAGAAGAATTCTCTAGCTCTAAAGGCTCAGGTGCAGAACTGAACAGAATTAAAGCTAGAACTAGTAATCAACAAAACCCTGCTAATGGTACTTTTATAGTGAATGCATCTACCAAGAATATTCAAAAATATCAACATAAACTATTAAGCATTGTTGATGAAAATATTACTTTAAGAAATTCTGGTTCTTTTGCGCTGGATCTGGCTTACGTGGCTACCGGTAGATATGATGCCGCTATTTTAGAAGACTTTGATTTCAAAAAAGTTGCAGCTGGAATTGTTATCTCTCAAGAATCGGGTGCATTAATTGGTGACTTAAAGGGTAATCCAAATGTTTTTGATGCTAGCTCTATAGTATCTGCAACAGCTAAATGTTTTAAACCTCTAATAAAAACTCTAAATAATTAAGGCATCATGTCATCAAACTCAGCACCTTCTGGTTCTGGGACTGCAAGGTCATCTTGAGTTATTGACAAAGACATAAGAATATTAGCAACAACATATATAGAAGAATAAGTTCCTATTAAAACTCCTATAATCAAAGCTAAACTAAAGCCTCTAATTAGCTCTCCTCCAAAAATGAACAAAGCAAATAATACTAGTAATGTAGTGAATGATGTAATGATAGTCCTGCCAAGAGTCTGATTGATCGATAAATTAACAGTTTCTTCAGCACTAGTATCTCTTTCAATTCTAAAATTTTCTCTAATCCTATCTGAGACCACAATAGTGTCATTTAATGAGTAACCAATAACCGCTAGCAAAGCAGCGAGAACTGTTAAATCAAAGTCCCATGCAAATAATGAAAATAAGCCAAGAATGATAACTACATCATGAGCTAAAGCTGTAACTGCACCTAATGCAAACTTATATTGAAATCTAAATGCTACATAGAGCAAAATCATAAATAATGCTACCAGCATTCCTAGACCACCTTGATCTCTAAGTTCAGAGCCAACTTGTGGGCCAACGAATTCGATTCTCTTTAGCTCTCCTTCAAGATTGTTATTTTGTAATATGTTAAATACTGTTTCACCGATAGAGCTATTTCCATCTTGGTCAGCGACCTTAATTAACACATCTTGAACAGTTCCAAAATTCACAACTTGAATGTCATCAAAGCCATTTTCATTCAACACAGTTCTGATATCTTCTAACTCAACTGCTTCTTCATATTTAACTTCTACTAGAGTTCCACCACTAAAATCAAGACCAAGACTAAGACCTTTGAAAGATAAAGAAAGAACAGAGACTACAAATAAAATAATTGAAAATATACTAGCTATCTTTCTATAGCTCATGAAAGGAATCTTAAAATCCATTATATTTTTAACTCCTTTATATTTTTATTTCCATAAATCATATTAACCATTGCTCTAGTGCACATGATTGCTGTAAACATAGAGGTAACAATTCCTATAGAGAGTGTAATGGCAAAGCCTTTAACAGGGCCTGTACCAATAACATACAAAATAAGAGCTGCGATTAATGTAGTAATATTGGCATCAAATATAGTTATAAATGCTCTAGAGAAACCATCATGAATAGCTGATTGAGGTTCTTTTTCTTTGAGCTCTTCTCTAATCCTAGAAAATATAAGTACATTTGCATCAACGGCCATACCAACCGTTAACACAATACCAGCGATACCAGGAAGTGTTAAAGTTGCCCCCAGCATAGACATAACGCCTGTTATTAAAACTAGATTAAGAAGAAGGGAAACATTAGCTGCTAATCCAAAAACTCTATAATAAAAAGTCATAAAGGCTATAACTAGAATAAAACCAATAATAATAGACCTCATTCCAAGCTCAATATTTTCTTTACCAAGACTTGGTCCAACCGTTCTTTCTTCGACAAATTTCATAGGTGCTGCAAGGGCACCTGCTCTTAGCAACAATGCTAATTCACTTGCTTCTTGTGGTGAGCCAACCCCAGTTATTCTAAAACTTGTTCCAAGCACATCCTGAACTGTTGCTAAACTAATAATCTTCTTTTCAATATATGAAGTTTGCTTAATTACTTCATTGCCACCTTCATCAAAGCCAATGCGAGACCTGCTTTTTTGCTCAACAAATAAAACACCTAATCTTCTACCAATATTTCCAGATGTCGCCTTTTGCATGGCGCGGCCGCCTTGCATATCTAAAGTAATATTCACTTGAGACATGCCATTTTCATCAAATCCAGTATTAGCATTTGTAACTCTATCACCGCTGACGATAACAGCACGTTCAAGAAAAGCAGTTCTCATTTGATCTTCTTTGAATTCAAATCTTTCTTTTCTTAGTGGCGATGTTCTTGAATTTGCCTCTAAACGAAATTCTAGATTTGCAGTCTTACCAATAATCTTTTTTGCGGAGGTTGGGTCTTGAACTCCGGGAAGCTCAACTACAATTCTATTAGCCCCTTCTCTTTGCACAACTGGTTCAGATACTCCTAATTCATTTACCCTATTTCTTAAGGTAATTAAATTCTGGCCAACTGCGTAATCTCTGACTTCTTTTTTAGCAATATCAGAATATTCAAAATTTATTGTATTGCTAGAAGGTTTTTCATAAATTATGTATTGAGTACCGGTAGGCAAAATACTGTCGGCTTGAATATTCTGAAGCCCTTTTTGATATGAGGCATCATCTTTAAAAGTAAATGATAATTGCATGCCATCTACAGATGACTTGCTTATATTTATTCCTTCATCTTGAAATGTTTTTCTAAATGAATCTAATAAAGGATCTAATCTTGCTTCAATAGCTGTGTCTACATCTACTTCAAGTAAGAAATGAACACCACCAGATAAATCTAAGCCTAACTTTAAAGGCTTACCACCAATATTTTTTAACCAATCTGGTGTAGATGGCTCAAGATTAAGAGCAATGATTACCTTATCAAGTAATGATTTTTGAATAAGTGTCTTTGCTTTTAATTGCTCATCTAATTCTGTGAACTTAAGCACAAGCTTGTTATCTCGTAAAAAAACCTCATCAACAGCAATTGAATTATTTAGAATAATTTCATCAATTTCATTTTTAAGAGTTTGATCTGCGGATTTTCCAGAGTCGGTATAAGCTATCTGAATTGCTGGCTGGGTTGGGAATATATTAGGTAACGCATACAAAAAACCAGTAATTAAAACTGTTAATATAAAAAAATATTTTGTATACGAAAATCTATTCACAATTATTGATTATCTATTGATTTAAGTGTTCCTTTTGGTAACTTGCTTGCAACAGCTGATTTTTGAAGTTTTAAATCAAATTGATTTGAGACTGTTACAACTATAAAATTTCCTTTTATATCTTTGATTGTTCCAAGAATTCCACTAGCCACAATCACTTCATCGCCTTTTTCTAGTGCGCTTATCATTGCTTCTCTTTGCTTTCTCTCTTTGTTTTGAGGTCTAATAGCAAGAAAATACATAAAAATAAAAAATATCCCTAATACAAATAAAGGGAAAAGTGATGGTTGTTGAACTGGATCCATAATTATTCCTTAAACTGGCCCTTTGGGCATTTCTAAATCCCGCATATTATAGAAGTCTTTTACAAAGTTCGCGAATTTATTATTTTTAATTGAATCTCTAATATCTTGCATAAGGCTCTGATAGTAGAAGATATTATGATAGCTTGAAAGCATGCTTCCAAGGATTTCATTGGTTCTATCAAGGTGATTTAGATATGCTCGTGAGTAGTTTTTACAGACCTTGCACTTACAATTAGGATCTATTGGTAAGGTACTTTTTTTGTGCTCTGCATTCCTTATATTAACAACTCCCTCTGAAGTAAAAAGCTGGCCATTCCTAGCATTGCGTGTTGGTATTACACAATCAAACATATCAATGCCATACCTCACACCTTCAACTATATCCTCAGGCTTGCCTACGCCCATTAAATAATGGGGTAAGTTTTGAGGCAATTCTGGTGCTAAATGCTCAAGAATTTCTGTCTTCTCTTCCTTTGATTCACCCACACTTAAACCGCCTATTGCAATACCATCAAACCCAATATCATTGAGCTTTTCTAATGAAGATGATCTCAGGTCTTTATACATACCTCCTTGCACAATACCAAATAACTTCCCATCTGAAGTATGGAAATCTTTGCATCTTTTGGCCCATCGCATCGAAAGCTCCATGGATGATTTTGCTTCTTCATGGGTTGCAGGATAGTTAGTACATTCATCGAAAACCATAATGATGTCTGAATCAAGGTTTTGTTGTATTTGAATAGAGTCTTCTGGTCGAATAAAAATATTCCTACCATCGTAGGGAGATTTAAAACTAACGCCTTCTTCTGTGATTTTTACTAAATCACCGAGACTCCATACCTGAAACCCACCTGAATCAGTAAGTATTGGTTTAGACCAGTTTATAAAATTATTTAGACCACCAAGCTCTTTAATTAATTCATCGCCAGGTCTTAGCATGAGATGGTAAGTGTTACCAAGTATTATTTCTGCGCCCGTTTCAATCAAATCATCATTGGTTAGACTTTTGACTGTTCCATTTGTACCAACTGGCATGAAAGCAGGCGTTTGGATTGAGCCATGCCTAAGTTTTAACAGTCCTGTTCGTGCGTATTCTGATGTATTTATTACTTCAAACATTTTTTTTATTTATCATCATGGCATCCCCATATGATAAAAATCTATATTGGTTTTCTACAGCATGATTATACAGGTCTTTCATTTCCTTCATGCCAACAAATGCTGCCACTAACATTAATAGTGATGATTTCGGTAAATGGAAATTTGTAATCAGTCTATCAACAGCCTGAAATGAAAAACCTGGAGTGATATAAAGCTCTGTATATCCCTTAAAATCACCTGGGGTTCTTTTGTGAAAAGCTGATTCTAAAGCTCTAGTAACAGTCGTTCCAACAGCAGTAACTTTTTTACCTTTTGCTTTAGCTTGAAGAATTTTATTTACGACTTCACTTGTAACATGAGCATATTCACTGTGAATTTTATGATCTTTGATATCTTCAGCTTTAACAGGCTGGAAAGTACCAGCGCCTACGCTTAAATTTACTTTTAATACATCTACACCCTTATTTTTAATAGCTTCCAATAGCTCAGCAGTAAAATGCAGTCCTGCTGTAGGAGCAGCTACAGAATCTTGAAGTTCTTTATTTTCATAAATTGTTGCGTATCTAGATTTATCTATTTCTTCATCGGGTCTTTTAATGTATGGAGGTAATGGTACGTGTCCATAAGAATTAAAAAAATCTAATGGCTCATTATCTAGCTTTAAAATATAAAAAGCTCCCTGACGTCCTTCAACTCTCAGTTCTTTATCATTAACAATCAATGTAGAGTCAACTTTAGGACTTCTTGAAGAACCTATCTGAACTAAAATTTTATTACCCTCAAGAATTCTCTCTAAGAAAATTTCTATCATCCCGCCTGTTTGTTTTTTACCATAAAGTCTTGCTGGAATCACTGAGGTCTCATTAAGAACTAGGATGTCTCCTTCTTTAAAATAATTCTTAACTTCAGAGAAATTTTTATGCTCTAGTTGATTCTCATAGACCATAAGTCTGCTAGCTGACCTATCTTCAAGAGGATAGTTGGCAATTAACTCTTCAGGTAAATAGTAATTAAATTCTTCTGTTTTCATAAAAAAGTTGATTTTAAAAGAAGTAAGACTTAGCTACAATGTCCGACTTGCCCCATTGGCGGAATTGGTAGACGCGCGCGATTCAAAATCGCGTTCCTTCGGGAGTATCTGTTCGACTCAGATATGGGGCACCATCATTAATTTTTACACTCTAGATTAATAAGAGTGAATAAATAATTTCTAGTATCTTCACCATTTTCCCAGCCAGCATCTGTTACTGAAATTAAATCTAAGCATGCTGAATTATCAGCATTAATTGGTAGCCCCTTCATAAGATAATCATAAGAGTTATATCCTCGATCAGGACGATCAGGGAGCTCAGAATTTGGTACTGACAAAAAATTACCATAACCATCATTTAAAGCTATATGTGCTCCATGATACCCACTGGCGTAATCTCTAGTTGAATGAATAATGTCTATATTCCCATCATTGTTCATATCTCTAGTATAAATATTACCCTCACCATGATGGTTGTTTGTTCGAGGTTGATTTGAAAATTTTGATGAGGTCTCATCAATCAATTTGCCTGTTCCATCATTTATCAGAATCTGAATATAAGCACCTTCATAATATGGCTCATCCCTTGTTATAGCTATAGCAATATCTGCAAAACCATCGTTATTAAAATCAGCAGATGCTGCATGGTTGTATTTATTGTGATTGTTACCAAAAGGGCCTGTTGGTAAAATAACTTTTTCCCAATTTTCTATGTTTGCAGAAGCATCACTTAAAAGAATATAGCCCTCATCTGCATCTGACCAATTTTGTCTATTATCAAAATTCCAAAAAATTAAATCGTCAAAACCATCATTATTTAAATCTTCAACAAGGCTACTCATTGGATTTCCATACTGGTTTTCTCTTTGCCAATTAAGATTAATATAAGGATGAATAGTAAAATTGCCTATTCCATCATTTACTAACAAAACATTGCATGCATAGATATCAATATCTCCATCACCATCAGGATCTCCAGCACTTGCATCATGAGCAAATCCACACAATAAGCCGTTGCCATTATTGTCGTCGATAATATTTGATGACCTTTCTACGAGTTGGCCGTTTTGATCAGATAACAATAATAAATGAGGATAAGGTTCAATATAGTTTTGAGTATAGTCCTCTCCTCTCACTTGAATACCCATTGAACCCGCAAAAAGATCATCCATCCCATCATTGTTAAAATCTTTTGCTATTACTCTATACGCGAATGGATGTGTAGGAGCATTTCCTGATTTGTATAAACTAGTTTCCTCTTTAAATCTTCCAGACTGGTCATTCAAATAGATATTAATAGGAGCATTAACTTTTTTTTCTTGTTCTATAGTATGAGGAAACAAAGCCCATGCTACAGCAAAGTCCTCATACCCATCTCCATTGAAATCTCCTGTTGTCATATTATGAGCATCTTGACCAAATAATTCATTCTCATAACTTTGGCAATCATTTGCTGTTGGGTAGCATATTGTTGCTGAAAATCTATCGCTAATGACTATTCCCCCAAATCCAATATCGTTAACTTGATAAAAATTTGTCATTAGATCAGTTATGTTTGCTGGAACAGCTTCATATTGAGTGGTGTATTTATTTACTTTAATTGAAAAAACCTTGGAAGCAGACATGCAATCACCTTGAGCAATGGTATTTATTGTAAGGTCGAAATTTTTAAATGATGAATAAATTATTGGGTTCTTGAATGAAAAATTCTTGTTATCTTGTGTATCTAAATGAATTAAATCACTGTTATTTATTGTGTATGAGCAATTACTATTGGTTGAGCTAACAGAAATATTTTGATTTTCAAAGCTTAGGCCATTGGTCTTTAATCCAGATATGAAAATATCAAAAGAATTAGTATTTAGATCTGGAGCTGAAGAAGAGCTTCCACCACCCCCACATGCTGAAATTAAAAATACTAAAAAAATAGATACTTTTTTCATGAAAATTAGTATAAATCAATTGTTAAACAATAAGTTAGCTTTATAATCGCAAAATGCAAATCAATAGCTTCAACCAATCAAAGAAAATTGTTGTCAAAATTGGTTCATCTTTAATTATTAATAAAAAAGGTGGCGTAAAAAAACAAGTTCTAAAAAGTATTTCTGAAGATATAGATAAGCTATTAAAAAAGAAAAAAGAGGTAATTATTGTCTCATCAGGTGCAATTGCGCTTGGCAAAAAAAAGTTAGGGCTTCCTGATAAAATTAATCTTAATCAGTCTCAAGCTGCAGCTGCTAGAGGCCAAATTGAACTCATTACTAGTTGGAAAAATGAGTTCAAAAAACTTAATAGGCAAGTAGCACAAATCTTGTTAAGTCCATCTGATACCCAAAACAAAAAATCTTCTTCAAATGCTATAGCAACTTTAGATAATCTATTGAAACTTGGTTGCATACCTATTATTAATGAAAACGATACAACAGCAACAGAAGAAATAAAGTTTGGAGACAATGATATTTTGGCTGCTAGAATTTCTAAACTAATTAATGCAGATTGTTTGGTGCTTCTTTCAAATGTTGATGGCTTATATACAAGCCCGCCATCAAAAAAAGAACAATCATTACTTGTAAAAAATGTATCAAGCATTAATAAAAAAATAATGGACATGGCAGGTGAAGCATCCAAACACGGTAAAGGTGGAATGATTTCAAAAATTAAGGCAGCTGAAATATGTCTCAAAGAAAAGTGCTCAGTGATTATTACTTCTGGCTTGAAACAAAATCCTATAACTAGCCTATCAAGGCTATCGTCCAAAGCAACAAGGTTTAATTAAGTTATGAAAAAATATAAAAGCATTATCGAAATAGGTGAATCAGCACGTAAAGCATCAAAATTATTAGCTATTGCATCTAGTGAGCAAAAAAATCTAGCTCTACTTAAAATGTCTGAGCATATTGGATTGTCAGCTAATAAAATTCTTGAAGAAAATAAAAAAGATTTAAAGCAAGCTGAAGAAAAAAATATTAGCCCTGCTTTTCTTGATAGATTGATGCTTAATAAAGATCGTCTTGATGATATTAGAAAGTCTCTAGAAGAAATTGCATCATTTGAGGATCCCGTGGGCAAAATTCAAAGCTCTTGGGAAAGACCTAATGGTTTAAAAATATCGCGAGTTTCAACACCTCTTGGAGTCATTGGAGTAATTTTTGAGAGCAGACCTAATGTTACGGCTGATGCCGGAGCTTTATGCCTTAAATCTGGTAATGCCTCTATTCTTAGGGGTGGCTCTGACAGCATTCATTCGAGTTTAGCTATTGGAGAATGTCTTGAAAAAGGTCTTTATGATGCAAAGCTGCCAACATCTGCTATACAAGTTATTAATTCAACAGATCGTGAAATAGTCAAACACATGTTAAATGGAATGAATAAAAATATTGATGTAATAGTTCCAAGGGGTGGTAAAAGCTTAGTCGCTGAAGTAGAAAAAGAAGCCAAAGTACCTGTCTTTGGGCATTTAGAGGGTATTTGTCATATTTATATAGATAAATTTGCAAAAAAATATAAAGCAATTGAAATAATTCATAATGCAAAATTAAGAAGACCGGGAATATGCGGCGCTGTAGAAACAGTTCTTATCCATCATGAAACGGTTGATAAAATATTACCTGAATTAATAGATAATCTTATGCAAAATAATTGTGAAGTTAGAGGTTGCGAGGCTGTTCAAAACATTAACCCTAATATCATTCCAGCAACTGAGAAAGATTGGACTACAGAATACCTGCTACCAATAATTAGCATTAAAGTAGTCAAATCCCTAAACGAAGCTATCTTACATATAGAAGAATTTTCATCTGGACATACAGAATCTATTATTACTGAGAACGATGAAAGAGCAGAAATTTTTCAAAAACATATAGATAGCGCAATTGTTATGCATAATGCATCTACACAATTTGCTGATGGTGGTGAATTTGGTCTTGGTGGTGAAATTGGTATTGCAACAGGGAAATTTCATGCTAGAGGTCCTGTTGGTGTTGAGCAACTTACAAGCTTTAAATATTTAGTTAAAGGTACAAATCATTTAAGAGATTAATGCTTAGGAAAATCTAACTATCTGTTTGTGGAGTTTTTTTAGAAATTTTTTAAAGTGCTTAAGACTCTTTTCTATATTTTTTTCTTTGATTCTATCTCCGGCAGAGTAACCATCCCAAAAATCAATAATATATATATCCCCCTCAATTATATCCACTCTTGGAGGGTCACTATTGTCTTTTGAGGTATCTATTACAGAGACAAGATTGCTTTCATAAGATATTTTTACAAAAGGCAGATTAGCAAAAATAGATTTAAAAAGATTTTCAATTTGTTTGTGTTTGTCTTTTAGATTCAAATGCTTTTATTTACAATTTTTTAACCTTTGTCTCTAGCTCATCAACCCTTCTTTTTAAAGCATCAAGCTCTTCTTTTTTAACAAAACCTGATTCTCGCATAAACTTCTCTAAAGCAGGTTTCATCATCTTTTCCATATTTTTTACATCTTTCATCATGCTAAATGGATTCATTTGCAACTCCTATATTAAATATAAATATCAAATCTTGTAGATTTACCTTTAACTTGATAGTTGGGCGTATTATAAATAATCTCAGACTTAAGAGGTCTCTTTAAAATAATTTTTTTTGGTTTTAGCTCATTAAATTTCATAAAAAGCTTATCATCATTAATAACTATCTTTTCAAGGTTTAATATGTCCCTCAATGCATATATAGATTTAGATCTCTTTAATTGTTTTTTATCCTGAGGGAATAATGGGTCCAGATAAACTATGTCAACGTTTTCTTTTTCAAGATATACATCAATAGAATTTTGGTTAACTAAGATTAAATTCTCTAAAAAACCTAACTGGTTCTCGGCCCTTCTTACTGCGTCTGAAATTAATAAATATATATACTTACTTTGTTCACATGCAATAACTTTGTGGCCTAAAGATAAAAGAATTAATGTGTCAGATAATAGTCCTGCAGTCCCATCAAGTATTAGCTGCGGTTCTTTGTTTTTACCAATGGCTTTTTTTAAATGTTTTTCATGATGTGCTCTTTGTAACCTGTAATTGATAGTACCTTTTAAAAAATCTAGCTTTAAAAAAATTTTATCTGTAAAAGAGAATTGCAATGCTTCATCTTTAAACTCAAAACATGGATATTTAGGTTTTTTGTTAATCTTTAAGTCTAAGCTATGTTTTTTTGTGATCTCATTTAAATATGTATTATTGATGTTTGAAAAAATTTCCATTACAGAATTAATAGTATCAATATCAATCCTAATATGAATCTATATATAACAAATGGATAAATACCAATTTTTTCAACAAACTTTAAAAATATTTTAATTGTATAAAAAGCAATTATTGAGGAAACAATAAATCCAAGAAGTAATATATTTATATCAATTGATAGGCCACCATCTAGAAGATCTTTTATTAAAAAAACCAGGGCTCCAAGAATAGTTGGAATACCAAGTAAAAAGGAATATTTTGCAGAGTCTTTCAAACTTAGGCCCATAAAAAGAGCTGCAGTAATAGTAACTCCAGACCTAGAAGCACCTGGTATTAATGCAAAAATTTGAAAACAGCCGATTAAAATTGCGCTAGCAAGTGTTAACTGATACAAGCTTTTTGAAGTTTTATTTGATAAATAAGCAATTAATAAAATTCCGGCAAATAATATATTTGCAATTGCTATTGTTGAAATATCAAACAGTCTTGCTTGTATCTGGTCTCCAACAAGTAAACCAACCAGCACTATTGGGATAGTTGAAATACATAAAAATAAAGTTAACTTTCTATCATCATGATTATTGCTTTTAGGATTTAATGAAAGAATCATGCTATAGATTTCTTTTCTAAAAAAATAAATAACTGCTGTTAGAGTTCCAACATGTGTTGCAATATCAAAACTTAGTCCAAGATCTTGAAAACCAAAAATTAAACTAGGTAATAACAAATGTGCTGAGCTTGATATTGGCAGAAATTCAGTTAAACCTTGAATAATTGCAAGAAGAACTGATAAAAGGATTAATTCCATTATTTTGCTTTCTTATAGTTTGTTGGTTTTAAATAAACTGGGTTAGCATCAATCGCTTTGTATTCAAATTTTGCATCATAAATATGCTCTGCAAGTTTTAAATGATCTTCTGCATTTGATTTAAGATATTCCGTATTAGATATGTCATTACCATTGCCTATTATTATTTCTGCAGAAGCTATAAGAGCTTGATATTGAGCTTCTTTATTTGTTAGCAGCTCTTCATGTGGCTTTGATTTTTTATTAAAGTTAAATTTTCCATAAAAGAACTCATCTTGTATATCTGAATTTATTAAAACAGATATATCGTCTGTGGCTTTATTATTTTGAAAGTATTTGTAAGCAAGAGATTCCATGTTTGATACAGCCATTAGTGGTATTTTATTAGTGTGGCTGATAGCTTTTAAAAATGTAGCGGAACTTCTGATTGCTGTGTAAGACCCAGGCCCTCTTCCAAATACTAATAAATCAAACCTTTTAATATCCTCATTTGAAAAGATATCAATGTGGTTTAGAAGATTTTCCCAGTAAGGACGCTCTTTTCGTTGGTGTGAAATTTGAGATGACAGTAAATCATCTCCTATTTTTGATGAAATTGATGTGCTATCTCCTGATGTATCAATACTTAAAATGTTCATTAAAGTGATTGTAAAGCATCATTAAATACTTCGGAGACACTTTTAGAGCCATCTACAGATGAATAGACAAGCAATCCTCCATCAGAGACTTTCTTATAAAAATCACTTAGTGGTTTTGTTTCTTCATGATAAACATCTAATCTTTTTAGAACAGTCTCAGGCTTATCATCCTCTCTCTGGATAAGAGGCTCATTCGTAAGATCATCTACACCTTCTTTTTTAGGTGGATTAAAATCAATATGATAATTTCTACCTGATTGAGGGTGTACACGCCTTCCTGACATTCTGTTTACAATTACTTCGTCATCAACTTTTATCTCTATGACGTTGGTGAACTCAATCCCCATTTTTTCTAATATTGATGCTTGCCCAAGAGTCCTAGGAACTCCATCCAATAAATAACCATTTGCACAATCATCATTAGACAGCCTTTCTTCTAATAAAGATCCAATGATTTCATCAGAAACCAATGCACCCGAATCTAAAATGCTCGAAACTTCTTTACCCAAATCCGTTTGATTAGCAATAGCTTCTCTTAACATGTCTCCGGTACTTATTTTGGGTATATTGAATTCTTTGCATAAAAGATCTGCCTGGGTTCCCTTACCTGCCCCTGGAGGACCTAATAAAATTAATCTTTTCATTTTTCTAATACAGCAAATGCAATTGCATAATTTTTTTCGTCTGCAAGACTAACATGACTTTTTGAAATCCCCAAATCATCCATTGTTTTTATAAGTTTTTTGCTTGGTTTAAAGTATGGCTTACCAATTGAATCTCTCAATAATGATATTTCATTTATAGAAATTGGTGACTTGAAGCCAGTTCCAAACGCTTTAGCAATTGCCTCTTTGCCAGCCCATTGTTTCGCTAAAAAATTTTGTTTTTCAATTGCAGTGCCAAGATCTCTAAAAATAACTTCCTCGCTC
>CACEJU010000016.1 GCA_902559885.1 uncultured SAR86 cluster bacterium
TGGAAGAGATTTCTCTTGAGGAAGCCTCTCCTTCAACAATTATTAGTTCTTTTGAAACTAAACAGCTTAAAGATGATTTACCATCATTCAGACCTGGTGATACTGTAGTTGTTTCTGTAAAGGTTAA
Source organism: uncultured SAR86 cluster bacterium (assembly GCA_902559885.1). Lineage (GTDB taxonomy): Bacteria > Pseudomonadota > Gammaproteobacteria > Magnimaribacterales > D2472 > CACEJU01. The sequence continues at coordinate 128 of CACEJU010000016.1, forward strand.
AGAGGGTCAAAGAACTAGATTGCAAGCATTTGAAGGCGTTGTGATGGGTATCAAAAATAAAGGCCTTAATTCATCATTTATCGTTCGAAAAATTTCAAGCGGTATTGGTGTTGAAAGAACATTTCAAATGCATAGTCCTCTTATAGACTCTATAAAAGTCAAGAGAAAGGGTGATGTTAGACAAGCTAAACTTTTCTACTTAAGAGAAAGATCAGGTAAGTCAGCTAGAATCAAAGAAAGACTAGATTAAAATGAACATCGAATTTAAAAAGGATCCACTCATAAGATCCTTTTTAGACTCTTTATTTATAGAAAAAGGGCTTTCAAAGAATACAATCAAATCATATGAATCTGATCTAAAAGAGTTTTTTGCTTGGTGCCATAAGATTCATAAAAAATTACCAAGTAAGTTGACTTCATCATCTATAAATATTTACTTGGGGTACCTCTTTAATAAAAATATCAAAAGTTCTTCAGTAAATAGAAAGCTATCAACCCTTAAAGCATTTTATATTTTTTTATATAAGCAAAAACTCATTTTAAAAATTCCAACTGAAGATATTGAAACACCAAAAATTCAAAAAAAACTTCCAAGCACATTATCAGAAAATGAAGTAGAAAAACTCTTAAAGGCTCCTAAAGATAAAAATATTATAGAGCTCAGAGATAAGGCAATGCTTGAAATGTTGTATGCAACTGGGATGAGGATCTCTGAATTAGTAAATTTAAAAGAAGTAAATGTAGATAAGAATAGACAGGTGGTAAAAGTTTTAGGAAAAGGCTCTAAAGAAAGATTGATACCATTTGGTGATGAGGCTCTAGATTCATTGCAAAAATATCTTCATAAAAGGAATTCAAGGAATATTTATGTTTTTTTAAATAATAGAGATAATAAATTATCGAGAGTTGGTTTTTGGCAAAGAGTTAAGATTTATCTTAAAAGAGTTCATTTAAAATCGGATATAACACCTCACACACTAAGGCATGCATTTGCAACACATCTTTTAAATAGAGGTGCAGACCTCAGATCTGTTCAATTGCTTTTAGGACATAGTGACTTATCAACTACGCAAATATATACTCACATTGCAAAACAACGATTAAGTGAGATGCATAAAAAGCACCATCCTAGAGGTTAAATGAAACATCTATATATACTTTCTGCAATTATTTCTTTAAGCGTATCAGCAAATATAGAATTAATAATTAATAAAGTTCAAAGCGTACTACCCGATGGCGCAGTTGTTGAAAGAATTGAAGAGAGCGAGATCAGTGGAATTTATAAAGTTTTTTACGGTGACCTCCAGCCAATATATGTATCTAGCGATGGAGATTTTTTTATATATGGAGACATGTACTCTATTAAAAATGAATCAATAAAGAATTTAACGCAAGAAGACATAAACAATAATAGAAGCAATATAATTAAAGATATAGAGGAAGAAGATTTTATATATTTTAAATCTCCTGCTGAAAGGCATCTAATTACAGTCTTCACAGATGTTGATTGTGGCTATTGTAGAAAGTTTCATAAAGAAATAGAAAGCTATAACCTTAAAGGTATATCAGTTAGATATTTAGCTTTTCCTAGATCTGGTATTGGAAATGATTCTTATAATAAGATGGTATCTACATGGTGCTCAAAAGACAGAAATCAATCTTTGAGCGAATATAAAGAAGATATTCAAAAAGAATTATTATTTTGTGAAGAAAACCCAATTGAGTCACATTATAATATTGGCAGATTTTTAGGAGTTACAGGTACTCCTGCAATTTTTACAACAAAAGGAGAGTATATAAAAGGTTATTATTCTCCAGAGGATTTATTAGAACTTTTAGAATAATATGCCAGATCAGAGTTTTAAAAAAGCAAGCACTTTACCACCTTATATTTTTGGTGAAATAAATTCATTAAAGCAGAAAGCAAGGCATGCTGGCGAAGATATTATAGATTTTGGTATGGGAAATCCAGATAGAGAAACACCCAAACCTATAGTAGAAAAGTTAATAGAAACCGTTCAGAATCCAGCAACGCATAGATATTCTCAATCTATTGGGTTGCCAAAACTTCGTTTAGCAATGAGCGATTGGTACTTAAGAAAATACAATGTTTCATTAGATCATGAAAATGAAATTGTTACATGCATGGGATCTAAAGAAGGTATTGCTCATTTATGCATGGCAACTTTGTCTGAAGGAGATAATGTTTTAGTTCAATCACCAACTTATCCCGTTCATACATATGGTGTTGTAATTGCTGGTGCAACGGTTGAGCCAGTTACTCTTATTGATGATCTTGAGAGTTTCCTTGATCAAATAAAAGAAAAAATATCCAGAAAAAAAGGTAAGCCCAAGATGCTAATTATTAATTTTCCATCTAATCCAACCACTATCACTTGTAATAAAGCTTTTTTTGAAGAACTGGTAAATATTTGTAAGAAGAATGATATTTGGATCATTCATGATCTAGCATATGCAGATATTGCTTTTGATGGTTATAAAGCGCCATCTATCCTTGAAATTGAAGGGGCCAAAGATATTGCAGTAGAGTTTTACACTTTATCAAAATCTTACAATATGCCGGGTTGGAGAGTTGGTTTTTGCTCTGGTAATAAGCACTTAGTAGCTGCCCTTACAAAAATTAAATCATATTTAGACTATGGGACTTTTACTCCAATTCAAGTTGCAGCTATCAAAGCTTTGAATGAATGTGATGATGAAGTTAGCAAAATATGTAATCTTTATAAAGAAAGAAGAGATGAATTGTGCAAAGGTTTAAATCGTATTGGTTGGAATATTGAGAGTCCGAATGCAACTATGTTTTTATGGGCAAAAATTCCTGAAAAATTCCAAAAAATTGGTTCATTAGAATTCTCTAAATTACTTATAAGTGAGGCCAAGGTTGCTGTTTCTCCAGGTAGTGGTTTTGGAATGGATGGAGATGGGTACGTAAGATTTTCATTAATAGAAAATGAGTATAGAATTAGGCAGGCTATAAGGGGTATAAAGAAAGTTTTATAGGTACAAATATGGAAAATTTAAACATAGGTATTTGTGGATGGGGTAATGTTGCCACTGGTTTATTCAAGGTTCTTGAAGAAAATAATACTATTATCCATCAAAAAACTGGTTGCAATATCAATATTAAAGTAATTGGTGCAAGAAGAAATAACCCTAAATGTGATCCTGGCGATGTAATTATAGAAAGAGATATTTTTGATGTATTAGATCATGATATTGATGCTGTTGTTGAATTAATAGGAGGGGTAGACACAGCTCGTGAGCTAATTCTTGCAGCAATTAAAAAAGGAAAGCATGTAGTAACTGCAAACAAGGCGGTTTTATTTCATCACGGGGATGAAATTTTTTTAGAAGCAAAAAAAGCAAATGTTTCAATTTTATTTGAATCAGCAGTATGTGCTGGAACACCATTGATAAAAGTTATTCAAGAAGAATTATCTGCTAATAATATTACAAAGATAGCAGGAATGTTGAATGGCACAACAAACTTTATGTTGTCTGAAATGGAGGAGGGATCTAGTTTTGAAGAGGTATTAAAAATAGCACAAGATAAAGGCTATGCTGAACCAGATCCTAAATTTGATATTGAGGGCTATGATGCTGCCCATAAGATAGGCCTTTTATCATCAATAGCTTATGGAACACCTTTGCCACCAGATAATTTTCATATTGAGGGAATTATAAATATAAAGAAAATAGATTTTGATTATGCTAAAGAACTTGGGTTTTCAATAAAGCATTTAGCAGTAGCCAAGAAAGATGATTTAAATATTCAACTTAGATCACATCCAGTATTAGTAAAGGATAATTCTTATCTTGCGAACTTAAAAGGCGTTAGAAACGGTATAGAAATAGATACAGATTTATTGGGAGTAATTCATATTGCTGGTTCAGGAGCTGGGCAAGAAGCAACTGCTTCTGGTCTGATATCTGACTTGATCAATCTTATGAAAACAAATGGTGTTTTTTCTTTTCCAGATTTCCCAGACTCTCTTAATACTATTGACATTGCTGAGCTCTCATTTAAGTATTATTTCTATATTGAGGCAATGGATGAGCCTGGTGTAATGGCTTCAATTGCATCAATTTTTGCTGAAAACAATATTAGCATTGAAACTATTATTCAAAAGGAATCCACTGATGGCGTTTCACCTGTTATTTTGATAACTAATAGATATTTTGAAAAAAATGTAAATAAAGTTATTAAAACTTTAGATTCTTTAGCCAGCATTAAAACATATAGAACAATAAGAATAGAAGATTAAGATGTTTTTTCATAGTACACGCGGAAAAGATAAATCAAAATCATTTGAAGAGGTCTTAATGCAAGGTCTGGCAGATGATGGCGGCCTATTTATGCCTGACTCATGGCCAGAAGTAGATCTAAATGAACTTAAAGGTAAAAACACTTTTTTAGATGTTGCTAAATATATAGTACCTATGTTTACAAAATCTTCTTTTACTGACGAGGAGGTATTAGAGGTTTTAGAAAATACATGGCATGATTTTAGTCATAGTGACTTGGCAGCAATTAAAGAACTTGATGATAATAAATTTGTTTTAGAGCTATTCCATGGACCAACAGCAGCCTTTAAAGATTTTGGACTCCAATTAGCAGCAGCTTTTTTTAATAAAAGCCTTACAAAACAGGGAAAAACTGCAATTGTGCTTGGCGCTACTTCTGGTGATACAGGTTCAGCAGCTATAGATGCATGTAAAAGATTTGATTCTATTAAAAGCTTTATATTGCTACCAGATGGCAATATGTCAGAAGTTCAAAGGAAACAAATGACAACTGTAAATTCAAAAAATGTTTTTGCAATAAGAGTTAATGGAAGTTTTGATGATTGCCAAGATATTGTTAAGCAGGCATTTCAAGAAAGAAGTTTTTTAAAATCAGATCAGTATTTATTAGCAGTGAACTCAATAAACTGGGTAAGAATTATTGGTCAGATTTGTTATTATTTTTATGCTGCAAAACAAATTAATAATTTTAAAGAGCCATTAAATTTTTCCGTTCCTACTGGGAATTTTGGTAATGTTTTTGCATGTTATTCCGCATATAAAATGGGAATGCCGCTCAATAAGATTGTTGTAGCTGTAAATAGTAATAACATATTGCATAGGTTTTTTAGTTCTAACGATTATTCAAAAAATGTTGTTCAAGAAACTATATCGCCAAGCATGGACATTAGTATTGCAAGTAACTTTGAGAGACTAATATATGACTACTATATGGATAGAGATGCTGATTTGTGCAGAAAAGCATATGCGTCCTTTCCTTCACAGCCTATACATCTAGATAAATCTATATGGGAGAAATCAAAAAACTTATTTTTAAGCTACACAGTTAATGATGGTGATACTTTTAATGCCATGCAAAAGACATATAAAAAATATAACTATCTTATTGATCCTCATACTGCTGTAGCATCTGAAGCAATAGATGCTTTATCTGATTTAAATGATAATAAATCTGTAATTTTATCAACTGCTCATCCTGCAAAATTTCCAAACACTATAAAGGAATCGAATTTAGAAATTGAAAACATGCCCACTTCGCTTTCAGAAATATATAACCTAGAAGAGGAAGTCTTCCATTTCCCAGCATCAAAAGAATTGATATTTGATTTTATTATCAAGCATAATCAATAAATGGATTCTATAGAATTAAAAGGCTTATTGCAGTCATTGACTGAAAGACTATCTGGTATCAAGGAAGATGTTTTTCAAATATCAAAAAAAATAGATAAGTTATCCCAAATTAATAATGATCTCACAAAAGAAGAGGTATGGTCTGATCTTGAGTTAAGCCAAAACCTAAATAAAGAAAAATCTGCTATAGAAAAATCTATTAATAATTTTCTTGATATTGAAATAAAAGTCTCAGATGCGCTTGATTTACTAATGATGGCTGAAGAAGAATCTGATAGTGAAACAATTGCAGATATTCATTCAGACGCTGAAAATCTTGAGTTAGCAGTATCTGAATTAGAATTTAGTAGGATGTTTACGAATAAGATGGATCCTTCATCAGCTTATGTTGAAATTCAATCTGGATCTGGAGGAACAGAAGCTCAAGATTGGGCAGACATGCTCTTGAGAATGTATACAAAATGGGCAGATTCAAGAGGTTTCAATTCTACAATATCAGAAATCTCTCATGGAGAAATAGCTGGTATTAAATCAGCTACTTTGCATGTAGATGGTGATCATGCGTATGGTTGGCTTAGAACAGAGACAGGAATTCATAGGCTTGTAAGAAAATCCCCATTTGATTCAGGTAACAGAAGGCATACTTCTTTTGCAAGTGTATTTATATCTCCTGAGATAGATGATTCTATAGAAATTAATATTAGCAATGCAGATATTAGAACAGATACATACAGAGCATCTGGTGCAGGAGGGCAGCATGTTAATAAAACTGATTCAGCAGTAAGATTAACTCATATTCCAACAGGTGTTGTTGCGCAATGTCAAAGTGATAGATCTCAACATAAAAATAAAGAAATTGCTTTAAAGCAATTAAAATCTAAGCTTTACGAGTTAGAATTACAAAAACAAAATGAAGAGAAGCAAAATTTAGAAGATAGTAAGTCTGATATAGGATGGGGAAGTCAAATAAGATCTTATGTTCTTGATCAATCAAGAATTAAAGATCTGAGAACAGGGTATGAAACTGGGAATACCACTGCTGTTCTAAATGGTGCATTAGATGACTTCATGAAAACAAGTTTAAAAGAGGGTGTATAAATGAGTGATGATAATAATATTAGTACAGAAGGTATTATTGAAGAACGAAGAAAAAAACTTGAGCTTCTCAGGGAAGAGAATAGAGCATATTTAAATAATTTTAGTAAAAATAATAATGCCAATGAAATACACAAGTCATTTGAATCATTATCTAAAGAAGAATTAGAAGCAGATCCTGTCGAGGGTTTAACTGTTGCTGGAAGGATTGTTCTGAGGAGAATTATGGGCAATGCTAGCTTTGCTACTATTAGAGATGCATCTGGCGATATTCAGATATATGTTAGCAAGCAAAGTATTTCAGAGGAAAAATATAATGACTTTAAAACATGGGATTTAGGCGACATTATTGGTATTGAGGGTAAATTATTTAGAACCAGAACAGGCGAGCTAACTATTGAAGCATCCGAGGTTGTCTTATTAACTAAAGCTATCAGACCAATGCCGGATAAATTCAAGGGTCTTGCTGATATTGAAATTAAATATAGGCAAAGATATCTAGATCTTATGAGCAGTCAAGATACTCAAAAAGTATTTCTTGATAGAAGTTCTATCATTGATTCCATTAGATCAAGTTTAAAATCAAGAAACTTTATGGAAGTTGAAACTCCAATGATGCACCCAATCCCAGGTGGAGCGGTTGCTAGACCATTTATAACAAAACATAACGCATTAGACAGAGAATTGTTTTTGAGAATTGCTCCAGAGCTATATTTAAAAAGATTGCTTGTTGGTGGGTTTGAAAGAGTTTTTGAGATCAACAGAAGTTTTAGAAATGAGGGATTGTCTACAAGACATAATCCAGAATTTACAATGTTGGAATTCTATGAAGCATATGCCAGTTTAGATCAAACTATTACTTTTGTAGAAGATATTATCAAAGATGCTAATTCTGCGATCGGTAATGATAACAATATTTCTTGGGGTGATGATGAGATTGATTTAACCTCTTTTAGAAAAATAAGCCTTCATGAATCTGTTTTAGAATTTAATACAGAACTAAATCAAGCCGATCTTAATGATATTAAAAAATTAAAAGATTTTGCTATTTCAAAAAATATCAAAATAGAAGACGACTATGGCGAAGGGAAAATTCTTCTAGAAATATTTGAGAAAACAGTTGAGCATAATCTTGTGCAACCAACCTTTATAACTCATTATCCAATTGAAGTATCTCCTTTATCTAGAAGAAATAACGAAAACCCTGATATTGCTGATAGATTCGAATTATTTATTGGAGGCAAAGAGCTTGCAAATGGATTCTGCGAACTTAATGATCCCGATGATCAATCAGATAGATTTAAGGAACAAGTAAAAGCTAAAGAATCAGGTGATAAAGAAGCAATGGCATATGACGAAGATTATATAGCCGCATTAGAACATGGAATGCCTCCTGCTGTTGGGGTGGGGCTTGGAATAGATAGGCTGGTAATGATGATAACTAATAAAACGTCTATTAGAGACGTTATCTTATTTCCACAATTAAAATCATAGTTTTAAAATATTTTTTCTTGAGCTTCTGTAAGCTTAGTAGATTGTAGTTTTTTAATTTGCAAGAATAGTTTTGAAGTATAAAAAATTATAGAGATCATATACACAAGAAAAATAAGTATATTTTGATCTGTTAGAAAGTTATATGTTGAATGAATAATTATTGGTATTAGTATGCTGTATACCAGATACTTTTTTAAACCATAAAAAATATAAAACCCAAACATAAAGCCCATAATTACACCGCACATAGAATGTAAGGGTATTGCTGTAAAAGCTCTCATGATCGATATTACTAATGATTGATCAGGGTTATATAGATAAACATATTCAATATTTTCAAGAGTTGCGAAACCAAGTGATATCAAGACACCATAAACTATGGCATCCATTGGCTCATTAAATTCTACTTTTGGTTTTAAATACCAATACAAAGCCAAAAACTTTAGGCTTTCCTCAGTTATTCCAGCAATAAAAGAAAACTTTTCCGGATTTGGCTGACTCCAAATTAATATGCCATTTAAGAATCCTGCAGGTATTGTGATCAATACCCCTAAAAAAAATGTTTTAAGTATAAGATCTTGAGGTTCCGGAAACTTATCAGATTTAATAAAATATAAGGCTATAAGCAATGGAGTGCCTACAGCCAAAACAAACGTAAGCAAAACTCTGTTTAGTTAAATTTATATTTAACTTCTAATAAATTAATTTGTGAATTATCAATATCAAATTCTTCACTAAACTCAAATTCGCCAATAGTCAGAGAATTGATTTCAAACTTAGAATCAATAGGCATAAGTTGCAATCCTGGTGATAGTGAGTTTTTATCAAAGTTATAGTCATTTAGTGCTTCGCCACCAACTGCCCCAGCACCAGCTCCAATAACAAAAACACCTATCATCAATACTCCAAGATATTTTGCTACCTCATCCATGTCGTCTTTTACATTTTCAACGATAGGGCATCCAACAGGACCATCACATGGATCACCATTGGCTGCAAGATAAAAAGGATTGATTAATAAAAAAGTTAAGAATAATTGCTTCATAATATTTAATGTTTAATTTATTAGCATATTTAAAGTAACATCTTGGCAATCAACAAAGAAGAAAGATAATGTATAAATATACTTATCTAATTTATATATATATTTACCATCTATACTTATTGAAGTTTTCTGGATTTGCCCATCCCTCAGCATTATTCCATGTTCTCTTATTATTATATGTTTTGAGATTATATGAAAAACACTTTAAGCCTCTTTTTGTATCAAAAAATTCCTTATCAAAACCAAGCTTTCTTATACTTTCATCAAGATCTTTATTATTTGAGAATAATATTATTTTTTGACTTAAGATATTTTTAATAATACCAATATCGCTATCTAAGAGATCTATATCATCAAATACAAGAAAAATATCTGAAGGTTCTATTAGATCTTGATTAACAGAAGGGTAGATATTTATTGTTTTTATATTTAGGCCTTCAATTTTTTCTATTAAAGGCAATACATTTCTAGAAGTAATGATATTTATAGATGAAACATCTTCATCATTAATCTTATCTATAAGAAATTGAAGATGGTCCGGGTGTTTAAATATCATTTTAATAAGTGTTTTACCGCCTCTCTCTCAGATTCAAGTTCTTTGATAGAAATATTAAATTTATTTCTAGCAAACTCACTTAATACTAAATCCCTTTTAATTTCGATTGAGCCGTCATTTAAACATATTAGTGGAAAACCACACATGAGACCTTCAGGAACATCGTATGAGCCATCGCTAGCAATAGCTGCACTAAAACAATTACCACCCTCAGTTGGATTTTCACAAGCAATAACAGTGTCTAGGGCAGCTTTGGCTGCAGATGTAGCTGATGATGCTCCCCTAGCATCAATAACAGCTTTTCCTCTTTGTTGAACTTTGGGTAAAAAAGTATTTTCAACCCAATCCATATCATTAACCATTGTTGAAATACTTTTATCATCAATCATCGCATTTTCAATATCTGGATACATTGTGGGACTATGGTTACCCCAAATAATCATATTTTTAATATCACTTACATTATGACCTGTTTTATTTGCAAGAACTGACTTAGCTCTGCTTGAGTCTAGCATTGTCATAGCTAACCAAGTTTGTGTATCAACACCAGCAGCATTTTTACCAATCATTGCATTAGTATTTGCTGGATTACCAACTACTAAAATTTTAGCATTTGGGTTACCAAACTCTCCTATAGCTTGACCTTGCTCAACAAAAATACCCCCATTAATCTTTAAAAGATCTGAGCGTTCTTCTATTTTTTTTCCTTCATACACAATTCCACGTGGAATGCTTCCAACCAATAAGAACCAGTCACCATCTTTTGCAGCTTCTTCAAAATTAGATGTATATTTTACTTCTCCTAAATTAGGAAAATATGAGTCTTCTAATTCCATGACAAGACCCTCAAGCTTATCAACAACCTGTGGAATTTCTACCATGGTTAGATCAACAATTTTATCTCCAAAAGTATGACCATCTACAAGTCTAGGTATTAATGAGTAACCGATTTGACCAGCTGCACCAGTCACAACTACCTTAATTCTATTCATATTTATTCCCTAATCTATTTTTATCGTGTAATTATAGTCCTAAATGTTAGATTTATTCTTGGTAAATTAATTTTTTTTGATTTACTTATTCCGTGTTTCCATTCTTGTTGTGTGTTACCTGTCATGAGAATAATATCACCATGGTTTTGTTCAATTCTGTGAGTTATATCCTCTTTTTTATGTTTAAAAATTAATGGCCTATTTTCACCAAGTGATATTGAAGCAATTATAGGTTTAGAACCCAATTCCTCCTCATCATCTGAATGAAAACCCATTGAATCATTTCCATCTCTGTATAAATTTGCAAGCATTGAATTAAATTTTGAGTTTGTGATCTTTTCAATTTCATTTTTAAATTGTATTAATTTTTTTGTCCATTTCTTTGGATAAAGTTCTTTATTAGAGTAGGTATAGGTTAATCCATCATTTGCATACCATGCTTGCAGTCTTGGTATTTTGTGTATTTTTCCATAAAGCTTTATTTCACCTTGTTCCCAATCAATTTCATTAAAGCAATAATTAAATATTTCATCACTAATGCTTCTATTTAATGTGAATTTTTTTAATTTAGGTACTAGAGTAGTTTTATTCATATGTTAGAAATATATGCAATTATTGATTAAAATGTTTACTTTAAAATTCATGGAGTAATTATGAGTATAAGGTTTGATGATCAGGTTGCAATAGTAACTGGAGCTGGTGGTGGAATAGGTAAGCAGCATGCTTTAGAGCTTGCCAGAAGAGGTGCAAAAGTTGTAGTGAATGATCTTGGAGGAGGTGTCGATGGAACTGGTACAAGTGATGCCTCAGAGGCTGTTGTAGACCAAATACTTTCAGAAGGAGGAGAGGCAATAGCTAATGGCGCAAGTGTTACAGATTTAGATGCCATTAAGGATATGACTGAGCAAGTAGTTAGTAAATGGGGAAAAATAGATATTTTAGTAAATAATGCTGGAATACTAAGAGATAAAACTTTTCACAATGTTTCCATGGATGACTTTAATCTTGTTATGGATGTCCATTTTCAAGGAACACTTAATTGTACTCACACTATTTATCCAATAATGAGGGAAAATGGGTATGGAAGAATAGTTTTTACCAGCTCATCAAGCGGTGTTTTTGGTAATTTCGGTCAGAGTAATTACGGTGCTGCAAAAATGGCAATGGTAGGACTAATGAACACATTAAAGCTTGAGGGTCAGAAATATAACGTTTTTTCAAACACAATTACTCCTGTGGCATACACAAGGATGACAGAAAATCTTATGCCTGAAGATTTTGGCAAGCAATTTCAACCTGAATATATAACACCAGCTGTACTTTATCTTGCTAGCGATCAAGCACCAAACGGAGCTATTATGGCTGCAGGAGCTGGTGTGTTTTCAAGAATACTTATTCATGAAACCATGGGAATATCTCTTGGAACTGGAGAAGATATGACTCCTGAAAATATTTCAGCGTCATGGGAGAAAATTTCAGATATGAGTGACGCTAGACTCTTGCAAAATGGAGGAGAGCAAACTCTTAAAATTTTTGAGCTTCTTACCAAAAAAGATTAACGATTATTGAAGCTTGGCCTAGCCTGAATGTATTGCACATAATCATTTAGGTTAGGATAGTCCATAAGGTTTAAACGATTTACTGGAACTAAAAAAGCCAACGAAACTGCCATTTGTATATCAGCATAAGAATATTTATTCCCAGCCAAGTATTCAGTGTCACAGATTATAGAATCAAATTTTTTTAAACTCTTAACCGCTAACTCTCTTTGTGACAAACCATATTCAGGGAATTGTTTTTCTAGATTTGCCATATGCGGATGAGTATGCCTAAAACCAAACATTAAGGGCATCATCAGTTCAAAAGTTACCCTTGAATACCAAAGCTCAATCGAAGCAATTTCGATTGGATTCTCACCAAATAAATTCGGTTCAGGATAAATTTTATCTAGATATCGAGCAATTGCAGTAGTTTCTAATATTACTGTACCATCATCAAGCACCAATGCCGGAACACGAGAGTTTGGTGCAATTTTTTTGTATTCCTCTGTTTTATGCTCAGCAAGCGCAAGATCTAAGTCTATAAATTGAACGTCATCAATATTTTTTTCAGCAATTACTACTTCAATTTTTTTTTGGACTGGGTGCTACTTTGCTTGTGTAAAGCTTCAATTATCTTTACCAGTTAAGCGCACCACCAGTTTGATATTCAATAACTCTTGTTTCAAAGAAGTTTTTCTCTTTTCTAAGATCCATTATTTCTGACATCCATGGAAATGGATTTGTAACGCCTTGAAACTCTTCTTCAAGCCCAATTTGAGTCAGCCTTCTATTAGCAATAAATTTTAGGTACTCTTCCATCATTGAAGCATTCATACCAAGAACTCCTCTTGGCATAGTATCTCTCGCGTATTGAATTTCTAATTCTGTTCCTTCTAGTATCATTTGTGCTGCTTCTGCTTGCATTTTGTCATCCCATAAATGAGGATTCTCAATCTTAATTTGATTAATAACGTCAATACCAAAGTTAACATGCATAGATTCATCCCTTAATATATATTGGAACTGCTCTGATGTTCCTGTCATCTTATTTCTTCTTCCCATCGATAGGATTTGTGTAAACCCACAGTAAAAAAAGATGCCTTCAAGTACACAGTAAAAAGCTATTAGATTTTTTAATAATTGCTTATCAGTTTCTTCTGTTCCTGTTTCAAAAGTAGGATCAGAAATTTCTTTGGTGTATTTAAGACCCCACGAAGCTTTTTTTGCAACACATGGTATTTCTCTATACATATTAAAAATTTCTCCCTCGTCCATTCCTAAGGACTCTATACAGTATTGATAAGCGTGTGTATGAATAGCTTCCTCCAGACTTTGTCTCAATAAGTATTGTCTGCATTCTGGGTTAGTAATTAATCTATAGACAGCAAGAACTAAATTATTAGCTACTAAAGAATCAGCTGTAGAGAAGAATCCAAGACTTCTTTTAACTATTGTTCTTTCATCTTCAGTCAAACCGTCTTCAGATTTCCATAAGGCTATATCAGATGTCATATTAATTTCTTGTGGCATCCAATGATTTGCACTGCCGTCAAGATATTTTTGCCATGCCCAGTCGTATTTAAATGGGACCAGCTGATTTAAATCAGCTTTGCAATTTATCATTGCTTTTTGGTCAACTTGAACTCTTCCTGAAAAACCTTCCAGTTCTTCTATGCCTGCTGCTACATCTAGGTTATCCAACGATGCTTTTGCTTTTTCAGATCTTGAACCTCCGATCGTAGCTTCAGTTGTTTCTGTTTTTGGTTCCTCAGTTAATTTAATTTCAACTTCTTTTTTCACTTCAACAGCTTCCACTTGTTGAGTTTGCTGGTTTGCTGTTTTGGTTTCTTCGCTATTATATTCATCCCAATTTAACATTTACTTTCTCCTAATTATTGACATGCTTCACAGTCCGGATCGTCAAGTGAACATGCCTCTGGTACAGGTGCCGGTGCACCAAGTTCCATATTTTCATTGCTTTCTACTTTTGCACTTACCGCATTTAAATTGCCTTGATTAACTGTTGATTTTTCTGTTGTTGTTGCAGCAAGCGATCTAAGGTAGTAAGTGGTTTTTAGACCTGAATACCAGGCCATTCTATAAGTGATATCAAGCTTTTTACCATCTGCATTATTAATATATAAATTTAACGATTGAGCTTGATCAATCCATTTTTGACGTCTGCTAGCTGACTCAACAATATATCTTGGTTCAACTTCAAAAGCTGTTGAGAAAAGCTTTTTAATTTCGTCAGGTATTCTTGATATTGTGCTTAAGCTTCCTTCAAAATATTTCAAGTCATTAATCATAACGTCATCCCAAAGATTAAGTTCTTTGAGTTTTCTTACTAGGTGAGGATTAACTATTGTAAATTCACCAGATAAATTAGATTTAACATATAAGTTTTGATATGTAGGCTCTATGGATTGTGTAACTCCAGTAATATTTGAAATGGTTGCTGTTGGAGCTATAGCCATAACATTTGAATTCCTCATACCATCTTTTAAAACTTTCTTTCTAAGAGTTTCCCAGTCTAAAGTTTCATCTTCATTTACTTGTATAAATTCAGATCCTCTATTTTCTCTTAGTATTTTTATTGAGTCTTTTGGAAGAATGCCTTGGCTCCAAAGCGAGCCTTCATATGATTCATATGCACCTCTTTCTTTCGCAAGCTCTGTTGAAGCATGAATAGCATAATAGCTTATTAACTCCATACTTCTGTCAGCAAAAGTAACTGCGTCTTCACTGCAGTATGGAATGTCTTGCATATACAAAGCATCCTGAAATCCCATTAGGCCAAGGCCAATTGGTCTGTGCTTTAAATTTGAGTCTTTTGCAGTATCTACAGAGTAGTAGTTTATGTTTATAACATTATCCAACATCCTTATTGCTGTTGATACTGTCTGTTTTACCTTGTCCTCATCAAGCTTTCCATCTTTCATATGTTGTGCAAGATTTACAGAACCAAGATTGCAAACGGCTATTTCTTTTCCAGCGCTAGTATTTAAGGTTATCTCTGTACAAAGGTTTGATGAGTGAACTACTCCCACATGTTGCTGAGGTGATCTTAAGTTACATGAATCCTTGAATGTTATCCATGGATGACCTGTCTCGAATAACATAGTGAGCATTTTTCTCCAAATTTCTTTTGCAGGTATTTTTTTGAATTGATCCATTTCTCCTTTTTCTGCTTTTTGCTCGTATTCCTCATACTTCTCTTCAAAAGCTTTTCCGGTTAGATCATGAAGTTCAGGTGTTTCATTTGGTGAAAACAAGGTCCAATGGCTATCTTGTTCAACCCTTTTCATAAACAAGTCAGGAACCCAATTAGCAGTATTCATGTCATGTGTTCTTCTTCTGTCATCTCCAGTATTTTTTCTTAACTCTAGGAACTCTTCTATGTCGAGATGCCATGTTTCAAGGTACGCACACATTGCTCCTTTTCTTTTGCCGCCCTGGTTTACTGCAACCGCTGTATCATTCGCAACTTTTAAAAAGGGTACAACACCCTGGCTTTTGCCGTTTGTTCCTTTTATATAAGAATTCATTGCCCTAACTGGAGTCCAGTCATTTCCAAGGCCGCCAGCCCATTTAGAAAGATTTGCGTCATCTTTAATTGCTTCAAAAATACCATCTAGATCATCAGGTACGGTAGTTAAATAACATGATGATAATTGAGGTCTTTTTGTTCCTGAATTAAATAGGGTAGGTGTTGAGCTCATATAATCAAAAGAAGATAATAAGTTATAGAATTCAATTGCTCTTTCCTCTCTGTTTTCTTCTTCTATTGCAAGTCCCATAGAGACTCTCATGAAAAATACTTGTGGGAGTTCATATCTAATATTATTCGAGTGGATAAAATATCTATCGTATAGAGTTTGAAGTCCTAAGTATGTGAATTGATTGTCCCTTGTATGGTCAATTGCTGCCCCAAGTTTAGCTAGATCGAATGTTTTAAGCTCGGGGTCAAGAATATCTAATTCTATACCTTTATCGATATATGCTACGAGCGCCTGAGGATAATATTTCTCCATTTCGTCATAGCTGGACTCTTCAGTGATACCAAGAAAATTTAATGCCTCGCTTCTTATTTGATCCATAAGTATTCTGGCTGTTACGAATGAATAGTTTGGCTCTTTTTCTACCTTTGTTCTTGCAGACATGATTAAGCTTGAACGCATATCAGATATAGATACGCCATCATATAAATTTCTCAGCGCCTCTTCTAAAACTTCTTTTGCTGACACATCTTCAAGCTGATCACAGGAGTCTTCAATCAACGATGCTAATCTATTTATATCAAGAGGTACTTTACTACCGTCTTTTTTTGTTATGTTAATTTCAGGAACATCAGGAATATCCATTTCTGGTGTTTGCTTAACTCTTTCCTGTGTTCTGCTAGCTCTGTATAAAATATAGCTCTTTGCTACTTTTAGTTCCTCAGCTCTCATAAGCTGAAGTTCTACTTGGTCTTGTATTTCTTCTATGTGTAATGTCCCACCAGACGGCATTCTTCTCTCAAACACATTAATAACAGCATCAGTTACTGTATTTACCTTTTTATGTATTCTTTCACTTGCTGCGGCATTGCCTGATTCATTGGCCAGGAAAGCTTTTGTAATAGCTACCTTTATTTTATCTGCTTCAAACTCAACAACTTTCCCATTTCTTTTAATAACTCTAAGTTTTCCTGGCGCTGTTACTTCTAGCTCCTTTTTTATATCTGGTGTTATTTCTGGATTTGTTGTTTGTTGTTGTGTTGTTTCCATTTTTTTTGTTTTCCTAATTTATGTAACCGCAAAAGTTCTACTCAACAAGAGTTCTTTTTTTTCTAAAACTTGGAGAAGAACTTAGGTGTGTCTGCAGTTACACTTAATTTTTTTTCCCTTCGCTAATATTACACATATTAAACTATAAGAATCAAGTAAAAAACACTATATATTGTGACTATTTTTAATTTTTTTACTATATAGTGTATAAATCCTTTTTTTCTTGTTGGTAATTAGTGTATAAATTGTGGATAATTAATTTTTAGATGGGGGAGTTTTCATGAAAAATTATATTGCTATAGATCAAGGAACAACAAGCTCGAGAGCTATTATTTTTGATCAAAACTTCACTCCTTTATCACAATCTCAGGTTGAATATAAATTAAGCTATCCACAAGATGGATGGGTCGAGGTTGATCCACAGGAAATATTGAATACAGTAATCAGAACTACAACAAGCGTTCTCGATGAGCAGAATTCTTCTATCCCAATTGCTTGTGGGATAACAAATCAGAGAGAAACCACAATTGTATGGAATAAGAAATCAGGCGAACCCATATATCCAGCAATTATTTGGCAAGATAGAAGAACAAAAAAATATTGTGATGAATTAAAAGAAAAAGGTTTTGAAGGAATTATCAATAAGAAAACAGGCCTAGTTTTAGATCCTTATTTTTCTGCGACGAAAATTAAATGGATACTAGATAATGTTGAAGGGGCTAGAAAGGAAGCTAAAAAAGGAAATTTACTGTTTGGGACTGTTGATTCATTTCTTCTTTATAATCTCTCAGAAGAATCAAATCATTTCACTGATGTTACAAACGCATCTAGAACAATGTTATTTAATATTGAGAATTTGTCTTGGGATGAAGAGCTCCTAGAGCTTTTTGATATCCCTTTATCAATGATGCCAACAGTCAAGGCTTGTAATGAACATTTTGGTAGTCTAAGTCACGGCAACAAAAAAATACCTATCAATGGAATGATCGGAGATCAACAGGGCGCTTTGGTTGGCCAACAATGTTTTGATAGAGGAGATATGAAATCAACCTATGGAACAGGCTGTTTTATAATGGTTAATACAAAACAAGAAAAAATAGAAAGTTCAGATGGCCTGTTAACAACTATAGGCTACCAGCTCAAAGATCAAGATGTGAACTATGCTCTAGAGGGAAGTATTTATTCATGTGGAACAATAGTTCAGTGGCTTAGAGATGGCTTAAATTTCTTCAAAAATTCAAGCGATAGTGAAGACTTTTTATCGTCAGATGGTAATTCAAATGGAGTAAAGTTTTTACCTGCTTTTAATGGCTTAGGTGCTCCACATTGGAATTCTGATGTAAGAGCTGGCTTTGATGGTATAACACAAGATAATTCAAAAAAAGATTTAATAAATGCAGCGTTTAAAGCAATATGCTTTCAAACAAGAGAAATTTTAGAATTACTACAAGACGAGAACATAAGCGTGGAAAATCTTTTTGTAGACGGAGGCATGGTAAACAATAAAACCTTTTGTCAGTTGCTTAGTAATGTTTTAGAAAAAGATATTTCACTCCCAAAAAATATAGAATCAACTGCTTTGGGTGCAGCTGTGATTGCCCAGTTAGGAAGTGGGTCAAGCCTTGATTCATTAAAAACTAATATTGATAAAAGCTTTCAGCCCGAAAGTGGAAAAGTGGCCGCATTAAACAAAGATTTTCAAGATTGGAAATCTTATATTCAAAAGTCTTTGTGATATTTAGCACACAGTAATACTTTTGGTGGCATTTAGTTCTTCAAGTGATTTAATATCATGACTAACTATTATGATGGGAGCTTCTAACCTATTTGATATCAAATTAATTAAGTTTTGGGTGATGCTTTTTAACTTGTTATCTAAATTTGAAAAAGGTTCATCCATCAACAAAACGCTCGGCTTCATGGCGATAGCTCTTGCAATAGCAACTCTTTGTTTTTGACCGCCCGATAACTCAAATGGAAATTTCTTTAAATGTTGAGCTAATTGAAGCTCACTAATAAGCAAATCAATAAGCTCAT
>CACEJU010000017.1 GCA_902559885.1 uncultured SAR86 cluster bacterium
CTTGATATGCATTTTTATCTGCTTTAAATTCAGCAAAAGAGTTATAGTTTGTGTTCACATTGATGTCATATGTCCAAGTTTTACCTTCTTTATCAAGAATA
Source organism: uncultured SAR86 cluster bacterium (assembly GCA_902559885.1). GTDB lineage: Bacteria > Pseudomonadota > Gammaproteobacteria > Magnimaribacterales > D2472 > CACEJU01. The sequence continues at coordinate 102 of CACEJU010000017.1, forward strand.
AACTCTATCCCAGAAATACCGATATCATTGGCTGCAAGAAGATTTTCATAGTCTTGAATATTTGGCAAGCTGAAATCTTGAATGATTTCAAATTTTTGTATTTCCGTTGATGGGCAATTTGTATCAATTTTGCAATTATCAGCAGGGCATAGCTCAAATCCATGTGAGGTATCAACTCTTACAGCATAGAAAAACTTTCCACCTATAAACTCCATTCTTGTAATAAAAGGGTTCGGAGCATCAATATATGCTTGAATTAGATTAATACCATCAATTGAGCTTTCAAAACTAGGGCTGCTATAAAAATTAGTTAATTCTTCCATGGTATTAAATTTATAAACACCAAGACCTTTACCAGCTCTATTATGTTTTGAGATTAACGGAAAACCTAATTTATTAGCATTTGCTAAAAGACTCTCTGTCTTTGTTGAGGCATAAGTCTTAGGTGTTCTTATATTAAATTTTTCTAGCTCTTGATATTGTCTAAGCTTGCTTATCTCTAGGTCTAATGCCCTTGGCCCATTAATTATTGTTTGATTATGCCTTTTTAACCATTCTAGGATTCCAATAGTTAGTTCAGGATCGTACCTGTGACCTCTTGTATGAGATGAAGCGCTCATACGGTTATAGTAAATTGCATCATCAGGTGTTTTATTAAAATCTATATCTAGCTCTGGTAGATACCAAAATTTAAAATCAGCATTTATAGATTTTAATGCTTCCTCAAATGGTTGAATCCATTTTTTATTTTCGTGGAGAATGATAATCATGAGCTTAGGTTTTGAGAAACTATAACTTATTAAACATATCAATAAAACATGATTTTTTGTAGATCCTATTTATAATTCACAAAATAAAAAAAATAATATGAAAAAACCTTTAGAAGTATTTAGTGAGTGGGCTCTTAACGGAAAGGATAAGGGTATGGAAAAGAATCATGCTAATCCAGTAGAGGAGATGCTTAATTTTATTACTGAAGAAAGAAATGAAATAGGGAAAGAATTCTCTTTTTTAGATCTTGGATGTGGTAATGGATGGGTAGTTAGAAGAATGCTTAAAGAGAAACTATGCAATAAAGCTATTGGCATTGATGGCTCAATTAATATGATAGCTAACGCCAAAGCATTTAATGATAATTGTGAATATCTTACTGGAGATTTAGAGGAAATAGAGCTTCAACAGAAGTTTGATGTCATTCACTCGATGGAAGTTCTTTACTATATTGATAAACCAGCTGATTTATTAGAAAAAATTGCTAAATTTTGGCTTGCTGAAAATGGAAGACTAATTGTTGGTATTGATAGGTATTTTGAAAACCAAGAGTCTCATTCTTGGGATACTGATGTTGGAACAAAAATGCATCTTAAAAGTGAACATGAGTGGGTTGAAATGTTTAAAGCAGCAGGTTTTAAGCAGGTTTCTAGCTGGAGAGCTAATGTAAATGATAGTTGGGCTGGAACTTTGGTAATATCTGCTAATTAGCTTGCTTGTTTAGCAAATATTTTTTGCATTGTTTGCTGATTATCATTTCCCCATTTACACCAGGAGTCTAGTATAGGTCCTAAAGATAAACCAAATTCAGTCAAGGAATATTCAACTTTAGGAGGCACTACTTCGTATACTTTTCTTTTAATGAGCTGATCTCTTTCCATTTCACGCAATTGTTTTGTAAGCATTTGTTGAGTAATTGGTGAAAGAGCTCTCTTTAATTCCCCAAATCTTAACGGTCCTTTTCTTAGGTTATATGTAATAGCAATTTTCCACTTTCCGCCAATAAGCTTAAGTGAATTTGTTATGGGGCAGTCAACTTTATTCATAGTATGATTTTATACACTAGTATGATTATTGTGTCTACTTGCTATTATCATTCTTTAGTCTATATTGTTTCGTAAATAAGAATTCAATTTAAAAAAAGGGGAAGTGTTATGTCAGAAGAATTTTCAAAACAAATAAGATCAAAAGCAACAAGTGATGGGAATATTGAGCTCTCTATTGCAAAAGTAGAAAAGCCAGTACCGGGAGATGATGAGGTTCTTATAGAAGTAAAAGCATCCCCAATTAATCCATCAGATCTTGGTCTTTTATTAAGTTTTGCAGCTGATGTCCAAAATATTAATATAACTGGCTCTGGTGATGAAACTGTTGCAACAATGCCAGTCCATCCTGCACTTATGGGTTCCTTAAAGCCTAGGCTTGATAAATCTATGCCTGTAGGCAATGAAGGGGCTGGTGTTATTATTGACGCTGGAATCAATGCAAAAGATCTTATTGGCAAAACTGTTGGATTAGCAGGTGGAGATATGTATTCGCAATACAGATGTGTACCAGCAGCAGCCTGTCTTGTAATGGAGGATGGTACAACCCCAGCAGAGGCTGCATCATCTTTTGTTAACCCCCTTACTGCTTTAGCATTTGTTGAAACTATGAAAATGGAAAATCATACCGCTTTAGTTCATACTGCAGCCGCATCAAATTTAGGTCAAATGCTTGTAAAAATTTGTATAAGTGACGGCATACCATTAGTGAATATAGTAAGAAAACAAGAGCAAGTTGATTTATTAAAATCTCTTGGAGCTGAATATGTTTGCAATACAAGTGATGAGTCTTTCATGGATGATTTAGTGACTGCGCTTGTTGAAACAGGGGCTACTCTTGGATTTGATGCAACTGGAGGAGGAAACAATGGCGAACTTCCAGGTCAGATTCTAGCCGCAATGGAAATTGCTGCTAATAAAAATGCAACAGAATACAGCAGGTATGGATCAGATACCTATAAACAGGTTTATATTTATGGTGGCTTAGATCAATCACCAACTATTCTTAAAAGAGCTTTTGGGTTGTCATGGGGTCTTGGTGGCTGGCTCTTAACACCAATGATAGGAAAAATTGGAATGGAGAGATTTCAGGAAATGAGGCAAAGAGTTGCCAAAGAAATCAAAACAACTTTCGCTAGCTCATATGCTAAAGAAATTTCATTTGAGGAAATGCTAGATCCAGAAGTAATAAGAGCATATGCGAAACAAGCAACAGGAGAAAAATATTTAGTCAATCCGCATAAGTAAGCTGTTAGAATAAGTTATGGGGAGAGATTATAGTAGCAAGAGCTATAGAACTTTTGTTTTAGTTTTATTAACTATTGTCTATGGATTTAATTTTATCGATAGACAAATAATGGGTATATTAGCTCCTTTTATTCAAGAGGACTTAGGTTTAACTAACACTCAATTAGGCTTGCTTATAGGTTTAGCTTTTGCTGTTTTCTATACGTTTGTTGCAATACCAATTGCATGGCTAGCTGATAGGTTTAATAGAGTAAATATCTTGTCTATAGCTTTAGCAACTTGGAGTGGATTTACAGCGCTTACTGGTTTAGCAAATAATTTTCTTCAGATTGGTTTGGCACGCATGGGTGTTGGAGTAGGTGAGGCAGGTGGGAGCCCTCCATCACATTCTATTATTTCTGATATGTATCCCAAAGAAGAAAGGGCAAGTGCTTTAGGGGTTTATTCCATGGGTATACCTTTTGGTATTATGGCTGCGTATTTTGCTACTGCAGCTCTAATGGGGTCTTCTGGAGATGTTGATTGGAGAGGAACTTTTATATTTTTAGGTCTTACAGGAATAGGTTTAGCGGTAATTGTAAGGTTAGTTTTAAAAGAGCCAGTCAGAGGTGCAATGGAATTTGAAGAAGAAGTAGTGTTAAAGAAACCTCCATTCATAGAGTCGCTAAAATCTTTATTAAAAATTCCAGCATGGTGGGCAATGTGTTTTGGTATTGCTTTTGGTTCTTTTGTTTCGTATGCAAAATCTGCATTTCAAACAAAATTTTTAGTAAGTTTAGATCCAACTTTTGACTTTCAAACACTGATAATTATTCTTGGTGTCATGAATGGAATCACTTATGCTGGTGGTGCATTTTTTGGTGCAAGGCTTGCAGATAAATGGGGTAAAAAAGATGTACGAGCTTATGGCTGGCTTCCTGCTATTGCAATAGCCTTATGTTTACCAATCGGCATTTTATCCTGGTGGGCAACTTCAGTTGAAGCCCACTTAGTATATGCGACTTTATTTTTATTGCTTATTGGAATTTATTTAGGACCAAGTTTTGCTATTGCGCAAACATTAGCACCTATAAATATGCGAGCCATGTCTACTGCACTATTTTTCTTTATTTTAAACATGATAGCGTTGGGTGGTGGCCCAACATTTGCTGGTTGGCTTATGGACTTTTATCCTGCTGAAAACGATCTTGAATCAATGAGGTATTCGATGACCATCACATCATGTGTTTTTATACCATCAGTAATTAGCTTTTTAATAGTTGCAAAAGTTCTTCCTAGAGATTGGGCCGCAGCAGAAAAAAGAAATCTTGAGCTTGCTAACTCTAATTAATCTTTAACTTAGAAAGGCAAACTTAGCTAAAAATATTAAAGCTAAAAACCAAGCGCCTGAAGAAACATCATTTATCTTACCTGAAGAAACTTTTAATGCTACGTAAGCGATAAAGCCAAGTGCAATTCCATTAGCAATTGAAAAAGTCAAAGGAATCATAATGATCATTATGAGAGCAGGTAAAAGTTCTGTATTATCAGACCAATCAAGCTTTTCCATTCCACCTAACATTAAGATTGCTACATATATCAGAGCTCCAGCTGTAGCATAAGCCGGAACCATGGATGCCAATGGAGAGAAGAATATTGCAACTATAAAGAAAATGCCAATTGTAATGGCTGTAAGACCTGTCCTTCCTCCTGCTTCAACACCAGCTGAGCTTTCCACATAACTAGTAACAGGAGAGCAGCCAAGAAATGATCCAGCAACACTTGCACTACTATCTGCTTTGAGCGCTTTATCTAAATTAATAATTTTCCCAGAGTCTTCAATGAGGCTTGCTCTTGATGCCACTCCTAATAAAGTACCAGCTGTATCAAATAAATTAACGAAAAGAAAAGATATGATTACACTAATCATAGCAATATCTAATGCACCCATTATGTCTAGCTTTAATAATATTGGAGAAAGTTTTGGTGGTGCTGACACAATTCCATTGAACTGAACTAAACCAAAGATTAATCCAATTAAAGTGACTGAGAGAACTCCAATAATAATTGCTCCTGTAACTTTTCTAATTGCCAGAATTGAGATTATTAAAAAGCCTAATGCTGCAAGCAGAGTTTCAGAATTAGCAAAATTTCCAAGACTTAAAAAAGTTGCATCATTTTGAATAATAATGCCTCCGGTCTTTAAGCCTATAAAACCTACAAATAAACCAACACCTGCGCCCATAGCAATTCTTAGATTCATAGGAATGCTATTTAACATCCATTGTCTTAATGGAGTTATGCTAATAATTACAAATAAAACACCTGCTAAAAATACAGCCCCTAAAGCAACTTCCCAGCTATACCCCATTTCGCCAACTACTGTATAGGTAAAAAATGCATTTAATCCCATTCCAGGGGCTAAACCAACTGGCCAATTTGAATAAAAACCCATTGCAAAGCAGGCAATAGCTGCTGCTAAACATGTGCCAACAAAACTAGCTCCAAGGTCCATGCCACTTGCGGCCATCATTTGTGGATTAACAAATATTATGTAAGCCATGGTTATAAAGGTTGTTATACCAGCAACACATTCCTGCTTAATTGATGTGCCATTTAATTTAAGCTCAAAGGTCTTTTCTAGAAATTTTGTCATGATTTTATGGAATATAATTTACTTATTAATTCTACAATTTATAATGCGCGATTACTTTATTTGTTCGCATTTTTATATTGTTATTTTGGCATATAAATTGCTTTCAATAATATATTAATATTAATTACTATGTGCTGCAGTGACATTCAAACACATAAGCGCAAAGGGGATAACCAATGAAAACAACCAAAATAAATGCATTTATGTATTTTTCTGTGCTATTTATGCTCACTTTTAGTGCATATGCACAAAATAACTCTGTAATAGAAGAAGTTATTGTAACTGCTGAAAAAAGAAGTGAAAGTCTTCAAGATATTTCACAATCAGTTACAGCAATTTCCGATTCAGATGTTGAATCAAAAAATATCGAAACTTTTGTAGATCTCAGTGCTATTGTTCCAGGTCTTACTGTTGCAAAAAATGAGGGATACAAAACTGTAATCTCAATTAGAGGTGTCGGAAACGAAACTAATCAAAACGCTATAGCAGCTCCTTCAGTAGCCTTTCACATGGATGGTATTTTTATAGCATCACCTTTCTCACTTCAAACTGATTTTATTGATATAGATAGAATAGAGGTTTTAAGAGGTCCGCAAGGAACACTCTTTGGCCAGAACTCAACAGGTGGCGCAATAAATGTTATTAGCAAAAAGCCTGTCGTTGGTGAGAGTAGTGGCAAAGCTGATGTTACATTTGGCTCCTATAATCTTACAAAGTTTAGAGCAACCCAGAATTATCCTATAAATGATAATGTAGCTACTAGATTAGCTGTTTCTATAACTGAAAGAGATGGTTTTTCAGAAAATACTTTCACAGGTCAGGACCTTGATGATGCAAATAATTTAAGTGTACGAAGTGATTGGTTAGTTGAGTTAGATGATCTTTCATCACTAAGAGTATTTGGGCAATATTTTGAAGTTGACAGAAATGGTGCTGCAATAAGAGGTATTGATGATCCAACTTTAGACATAAGAAAATTATCTCAAGATACTATCTCAAATCATGAGTTAACCTCATTTGTAATAGGAGCAATATACGAAAAAGATTTAGGCTTTGCAGCTCTCAAAGCTATGGCAAGTGTTCAGGAAGATGATATATCAGTAACAAGAGATAATGACAGACATAACTATGGTGATTCTGTTTTGGTCATTCCAGGCTTAGAGGGAACAACATATCAAAGAGCAGAATTTACACCGGAAACCTCTCTTGTAGAAACTAAAACATTTGAAATCAATTTAGTATCTAATGAACCTTTATGGGGTTCTCTTGATTGGACTGTAGGCGCATTTTATATGGAGCATGACATTGAAAACCATATTAGAGGATATAGAGACAATAATAATGATGGTGTTATAAGCTATGAATGTTCAAGTCCACTAGCTATTGCCGGCGCATGTTATGAGCATGATTATGGCATACCAGGAAGATTTGATGTATTTGCTGCTGAATGGGATTTTGTAACAGATGCTTTTCCTAGCAGAGAATCTTTTTCAATTTATGGTCAAACAACATACAGCTTAAATGAATCAACAAGAATTGTTTCAGGTCTAAGGTATTCAGAAGATACATTCACTACAAACGTAACAAATTTCTTCAATGTTGAAGAGTTCAGCGAAAAGGGAACTGTAGATAAAGTAACAGGTAAAGTTGTTGGTGAAATAGACCTAGATGAAGATACTATGGCTTATGTATCTTATACAAAAGGCTTCAAACCAGGTGGTAGTAATTTAACATTTGGATATACAGAAGAAGAGGATGTTATAGCTGAAAGGCCAGTAGCTCCTGCTATGGTTTATCCAACTTTTGAGAGTGAATCTGTAAACGCTGTTGAGTTTGGTTTAAAAACTGATTTATTTGATGGAAAAGTAAGAGCAAACTTGGCTTACTTTACTTATGAGTATGAAAACCTTCAATTCCAAGCTACAGATCCAGATCCTTATAGAGGTGGTGTTGCAAATATCCCAGAATCTGAAATGTCAGGATTAGAGGTAGAGTTAACAGCACTTATCACAGATGAAATTAGTTTAGACATGAACCTAGCATTTTTAGATTCTGAAGTTACTTCTGATTATGAGGTTCTAGATAACGTTGATGCTTATCAGTACTTTTTTGGTCAAGAAGACTTAAGATATGGCCTTAGAGAAAATGTAAAAGGTAACGAACTAGCAAAAAGTCCTGATTTCACTGCGGATATAAATCTTATTTATGAAACAGAACTTGATTCTGGGGGTTATTTCACAGGGACTCTTCAATTTACAAGAAGAGGTGAGTTCCAACAGCGTGTATCCAATAATCCACTAGTTGATGCAATTGACGCATATAATCTAATCAATCTTACTGCAAGCATTGATTTCCCAGGTGATGAGTGGGGCATGGACTATATGATTTTAAATATCAATGATGAGGCTGGTGTGAATTCAAGCATGACTGATGTATTTGGAGTTGCTGCAACTGGATTGGAGCTTATAGCACCTCGTCAAGTGATGGTAAGATTAAGAAAGAATTTTTAATAAATCTAACTATTTCTAAATTTTTGTTCACATGAGACTATGCTATTATTCAGCATAATCTCATGTGACTTTTTTTATGGAAAAAACTTTTATACAAGCTGATCAACTCTTAAAAGATTCTTTTGAATTAGCATGGAAGGTTTTTGAGAGTGGTTTTCGTCCAAATTACATCGTTGGTGTATGGAGAGGTGGTGCTCCAATAGGTATTGCGGTTCAAGAGTTTTTAGAGGTTTTAGGCGTATCTTCAGACCATATAGCAATTCGAACATCATATTATTCTGGAATCAATCAAAGAAATGATAATGTCCAGGTATACGGATTAAATTACGTTATTAGGCAATTAGAGTCAGAAGACTCACTTCTTATAGTTGATGATGTTCATGATACTGGTATATCAGTTCAACAAATAATAAATGATCTAAAGACTGCATGTAAAAAAAATACTCCTGAGATCAAAGTTGCAACCCCATATTTCAAGCCTTCAAAAAACAAAACTAATAGAGAACCTGACTTTTATTTGCATGAAACTGATCAATGGCTAGTTTTTCCACATGAGCTTGATGGACTAAGCATTGAAGAGATTAAAAAAAATAAACCTGAATTGAGAGACTTGATTGATAAAATATCGCCTATAATCAAGTAATGAAATATAGAAAACTTGGAAAGTCTGGTTTAAAACTATCAGAATTATCATTTGGTTCCTGGGTAACTTTTAATAAACAAGTTGATCATAATTCTGCAGAAGAAATGTTTGGAATATGTCTTGACGCAGGCATTAATTTTTTTGATAACGCAGAAGGCTACGAAAGAGGAAAATCTGAAATCGTTATGGGCAAAGCTCTAAAGGCTTTAGATGCTCCAAGAGATTCATACTGTATTTCATCTAAAGTTTTTTTTGGGTCTAAAGATAATCCTTCACCAACTCAAATGGGTCTTAGTAGAAAACATATAACTGAGGCATGTCATCAAGCATTACAAAGATTACAGGTTGACTATTTAGATCTTTACTTCTGTCATAGACCTGATCCAGAAACTCCAATAAGCGAAACAGTTTGGGCAATGCATAATCTCATAACTCAAGGAAAGGTACTCTATTGGGGAACTTCTGAATGGAGTGAAGAAGAAATAAGAGAGGCTTATAATTTTGCGCATGAGAATAATTTAATACCACCTTCAATGGAGCAGCCTCAATATAACTTACTCGATAAGGAAAGATTTGAAATTGAATATGATGCTTTGTATAAAGATTTTGGCATGGGTACTACTACATGGTCACCACTTGCATCTGGAGCGCTAACAGGAAAATATTTAAATGGAATTCCTGATAATTCAAGAGCTAGCCTTTCTGGGTATGAGTGGTTAAAAAAATCCATGATCGAATCTGATAGGGGTCAAGAAAGAATGGTAAGAGTTGCAAAGCTAAAAGACTATGCGGATGATTTAGGTGTAAATCTAGCTCAGCTTTCAATTGCTTGGTGTCTTTTAAATGAGAATGTTTCTACTGTTATTTTGGGCGCCTCAAAGGCATCTCAATTAGTTGAAAATCTAAAATGCATAGATCTTTTACCAATTTTTACAGCTGAGGTTCAGGAAAAACTTAGGAAGTTAAGTTAGGATCTTTTAGAAAGTTTTGACCAAATTCTATTGGCTAAATTTGAATTTAAAAAAGGTTTTGTAAGCTTGTAAACTTTTCCAGGCACTACATCATTTAAACCTTTCTTAGAAGCTTTTTCTGTCTCTATAACAACTTGTTCTGCACTAACCCACATCCAATTAGGTATCTTCTTTTCTAAATGATCTAAGCCTGACCTTTTATGAGCATTTGTTCTGACATATCCTGGAAGTGAAACAGTAACTTTTACATTTTTACTTTCTTTATTGACTGATCTTCCGTATGCATGAATAGCTGCCTTTGCGCTTGCATAGATTGATGATTTTGGCATTGGGGTTATTGCCCCAATACTTGAAATAATGACTGCTCTACCATTATTTTTATCTAAATGAGGTAGATATAATTGAATCATATCTATAACTCCACCACACATTAAATAGTATGATTCTTGTTTATCTTTTTTACTATAACTCTGAGCTTTTCCATTTATAGCAACACCCGCGCAAGCAATAATCAGATTAGGCTTTAGAGCAACCTCAAAGAGCCTCTCAATAGATTCTTCTTTTGTTAAATCAAATAAGAAGTTTCTTGCATTAGCCGACCCAAGTTCATGCATTGCACTATTTGATCTTTCTTCATTTCGAGAAACTATTTGTACATACCATCCATGCGCAATTAGATATTTTGCATAAGCTAAACCAATACCTGAAGATCCACCGGTAACTAGCGCAATTTTATTTTTGTACTGATCCATGAAAAATTTACTTAAACTTTGTTAATATAAAAAAGATGAAAACATTAATACCACCACCAATTGTAACCATTGTATTTTTATTTGTAATATTTTTTACAAAAGATTTATTCAGATTTTCTGTAACACTTCCGAGTTCATTAGGATTCATAATAATATTTGCAGGACTTGTGATTATTTTTATCGCAGCAAGACAATTTAAAGCAGCTAACACAACTATTAATCCAATAAAACCTGAGAATGCTTCGGTGCTTGTAAGCAAAGGGATTTTTAGTTATTCAAGAAATCCAATGTACTTAGGGATGCTATTGATAATAATAGGCTTTTCAATAATTCATAACTTAATGGCAGTATTAGTCATTATGCCGTTATGGGTAATTTATATTACTAATTTTCAGATCATTCCTGAAGAAGAGGCTATGGAAATCCTTTTTAAAGAGGATTTTTTAAATTATTGTAAAAAGACTAGAAGGTGGATTTAATCTAATTTACCTTCAGATCTTAATTGCTCTCTTATTTTTGTAGCACTTATAGCTGAGACTGATTCATCAAATATTTCTTCTTCAAACTTATAACCAACACCTCTACCATAAGTTATATTCACAATATTAGGAACTAACATTATTTCGTATTCAATACCTCTTTTATATCCATCTTTTAGAAGACCATTTTCTATATTTTTACAAACATCATCCCAATCAAATGGATTATCATCTTGATCAATGCCACCTGATACGCCTTGAACGTCTCTGACCTGAATAATTACCTGCCCAGTTTTTGCTATGCATCTTTTAAATAATTCCTGGTGTCCATCATGCCATGGCTGCCATCTGCCTAGCATTTGTACAGTTGGCTTTTTAGGATCAAACATTTTTTAAGATTTCCTCTGCAACATCAACATGATTATGGTCATTCCACTCTTTGATATGAAAATCTACTTTCACAGGTGCTTCAAATATTTTGTTAGTGTCATCAAATCTGCTTTCAGAGATTGTATCCATCCAAATAACTATATCAGCTTGGAAATTTTTTCTTGTTTCTTTGGTGGGGCATATAAAATCACAAAGCACATATCTTCCACAAGATTTTTCATAATCAGCAATTGCTCTCATTCTCATGGATTGTCTTTTTCTTCCATTATCAGAAAAATCCCAATCATTTGCCATTTCACGAATTTTATCTGCGTTATACCATGCAGCTTTTAGCAAAGGCTGCAACCTTTCGGTTAAATATGTCTTGCCTGAGCCTGGTAAGCCCATTATTAATATTTTCATCTTTTTATAGTATAAATCGAAGATTATTCTAATACCTAAAATATTTGATATGCTATTTAAGATAAATTAGGGAGGGTATTGTATGAGAAGAATAATTACTGGTCATAATAGTGAAGGTAAATCAAAAATTTTTATTGATTCAGGGCCGGCTAGATCAATAGGCGAGGATGTAGGTGGATTATTTGAGATTTGGAATACTAATAGCAATATCATAGATTCTGCTGACACAACTGATGTAGCGGATAGTGAGATTATTTTATCTCCACCATCAAATGGAACTAAATTTAGGTATTTTCAAATTAATCCATTGCCTGATGGGGTTCCAAGAGAAATATTAGATCAAATGGCAAAAGAGGGTTTTGCTCAGGTGCATGCTGAGCATCATTTAATAGATACAACTAAGCATCCCGCAATGCATAAAACCGAAACCATTGATTACATTATTTTATTAAAAGGTGATGTTAGTTTAATTCTTGATGAAGACGAGGTCAGGCTAAAGCCTTTTGATGTAGTGGTTCAAAGAGGAACTAATCACGCATGGGTAAATCATGGTGATGAGCCTGCATTGCTAATTGCAGTGCTGATAGATGCTGAAATTAAGTAATTAAAAGCCAGCTTGTCCTGAAGATATTTGATTATATTTTTCTTCAGTAAGTTTTTCGTACTTATCTGAATTTGGCATCATTACAAATATATCATCAGCATGCTTATCAATATGGTAGGACTCGTCTCTGAGAACATTTTTTTTCATTTTAAAAGTTCCAGTTGTATCCATCTCTTCAATAATTCTTGCAAAAACAGGTCTTGCGTACTTTGGTAGAGAAGCATTTACATATTCAGATAATTGATCCCAATCAATAGAGGATTTATTTTCGCTAACAAATGCAACCATGCCAGCTCTACCTTCACACCCAGGAACCTTTACACCATATACATTTGCCATATTTATAAACTTAGAGCCATTTAGAATTTCACCAACCTCATTAGTAGAAACATTCTCAGAGCGCCAC
>CACEJU010000018.1 GCA_902559885.1 uncultured SAR86 cluster bacterium
TATCTGCTGTTATTTTTGTAATAAGTTCTTGTTCTCAATCTGAGGATGTGTCTGAGACCCCAATCATAGAGGAGATAAAAATGGTACAAGCTATTATAAAAACATCGGTAGGTGAAATTCACTTAGAGCTAGATAGAGAAAAAGCACCGGTAACAGTTGATAATTTTGTTGCAATTGCTGAGTCCGGTTACTACACGGATACAATTTTTCATAGAGTCATCAATGGATTCATGATCCAAGGTGGTGGACTTACTGCGGATATGGGAAATAAATCAAGCAATACCCAACCTATAACGAATGAAGCTAACAATGGCTTGTCAAATGATAGAGGCACTATTGCTATGGCAAGAACTATGGAGCCTCACTCTGCAACTTCACAGTTTTTTATAAACCACAAAGACAATAGCTTTCTAAATCATACTGGTGAGAATATGCAAGGCTGGGGTTATGCAGTATTTGGTAAAGTGACTTCTGGCATGGAAGTAGTTGATGCTATCGCTGATGTTGCAACTGGCTCAAGCGGTGGACATCAAGATGTTCCTCTTGAAGTTATAAATATAGAGTCAGTTACTATCAGTCAATGACATATCGCTTCATCTCTGATCTACATTTGAGTGAAGCTCGACCGGATTTAACTGAGGCATTTCTGAGCTTTTTAAAGCGCTCAGAGTCTGAATGTGAACAACTATATATTCTTGGTGATCTATTTGAAATCTGGATTGGAGATGATAGTCCCTCTGCCCTAAACCTAGCAGTAAAAAATGCTTTAAAACATATCTCTGACCTTGGAGTAAAAACTTTTTTTATCCATGGTAATAGAGATTTTTTAATTGGTGATACTTTTGCACTTGAAACAGGAATTGAAATCCTTCCTGATCCTTTTACTTTTAAAATTGGTGAAAAAAATATTTTACTTAGCCATGGTGATTTTTTATGTACTGATGATGTGGACTATATAAACTTTAGAAATGAGGTTAGATCTCCAGATTGGCAAAAGAATTTTTTATCAAAGTCTTTAGAAGAAAGAAGGCAGATAGCTGATGCTCTGCGTGCAGACAGCAAAGAAGCAACCATACAAAAAGCAGAAGAGATTACAGACGTCAATCAAGCAGCGGTAGAAAGTCTTCTCAAAGCAGAAGATCCAGATATTTTTATCCATGGTCATACTCACAGACCTAATATTCATAAAGTTACTTTAGGTGATGCAAATTATGATCGCATTGTTCTAGGTGATTGGGGTCCTCAGGGTTGGTATTTAGATTTAAATACAGACACCTATACATTAGAAAAATTTGATATTTAAGCTGTTGTTTTAGCTCTTCTTTTACTGTATATTTATACAGTATTATTTAAATTTTAAAATCCTATGAAAGTTGATTATATTGGAGAAATATCTTCGGATAAGCTGACGGCTGATTATATTCCCTACTATGCTGAAGCTGTGCACGCTGGCTTTCCAAGTCCAGCAAGTGACTATATAGAAAGTCCTATAGATCTTAATAAACATCTTATTAAAAATAGTTCAGCAACTTTTTTGGTTAGGGCTCAAGGCCAATCCATGCTGGGCTCAGGCATTACCGATAAAGCAGTCCTGGTTGTAGATCGCAGCATTAAACCTGTACACAATAGTATTGTGGTAGCTGCAATAGATGGCGAGTTTGTCTGCAAGCGCCTTAAGTTAAAACCAAGAATGTGTCTTATGCCAGATAATCCAGAGTATCCACCAATATTTATTAACCATGGTCAAGAACTTGAAATAGTAGGAACAGTCACCGCTGCTATCAATAAATTCTAATGAGTCTGGCCTTAGTTGATTGTGAGAGTTTTTATGCTTCTTGCGAAAGAATTTTTCGCCCTGATTTAAAACATGTCCCTATTGTAGTTTTGTCTAATAACGATGGTTGCGTTATTGCTAGAAGCACAGAAGCAAAACAAATGGGTATTGGTATGGGTGTACCCTGGTTTAAAGTTAAAGATGCTTTTCTTGCTCAAGGCGGCAAAGTCTTTTCATCTAATTTCACCTTTTATGGAGATATGTCTAATAGGGTTATGAATATTTTAGAGGGCTTTGTACCTAAAGTTGAAGTCTATAGTATTGATGAGGCTTTTTTAGAATTAGATTCTTTGGAAGAAAATTACAATATCTATGGTTTTGGATGCCATATCAGAGGCTTGGTAAAACAATGGACAGGTGTGCCAGTTAGAATAGGCATAGCGCCAACAAAAACTTTAACCAAAATAGCTTTAAACGAAGTAAAAAGATTAAATATCCCTACCAAGGTACACCAAATTACTAGCACAAAAGAAATCAGAGAGGCTCTTGCTAACACTCCAGTCAATGATGTCTGGGGTGTTGGTAGAAGACTGAGCGAGCATTTAAACCGAGCAAAAATTTTTAATGCGTTACAACTAGCAGATACTGATCCTCGCCATATTAAACATAAATTTAGTGTTGTTTTAGAAAGAACTGTAAGAGAACTTAGAGGTCAAAGATGTTTAGATATAGAAAATAATTTAACCGCAAAAAAACAAATTGTAGTCAGTAGAAGCTTTGGTGCACGGGTTGCTGACTTAAAAACTTTAAGACCTATCGTAAGTAATTTTGCTGTGAGAGCTGCTGAAAAACTAAGACACGAAAAACAAAAATGCTCACAAGTCTCCGTCTTTGTTAGAACCAGTCCTTTTAGCGATCACAAACCCCAACATACAGGCTATAAGACAATAGAACTCGCCACCCCAACCAATGACACCAGAGATATTTTAATAGCCGCTAAAAAAGCCCTATTACCTATCTTTAGATCAGGCTATGACTACGCAAAAGCAGGTATTCTTCTCAGCAGATTTACCAGCGAAACCTCAAAACAATACTCATTATTTAAAGATCCTAATGAACCTAAAGAGAATTCAAAGTTTATGGAATATATAGATCAATTAAATGCTTATGAAACTCAGGTTTATTTTGCCTCGCAAAATACTAAAAGATGGTCGCCTATGAAACAAAATATGACGTCACCTAAATACACCACTTGTTGGTACGAACTACCAGTAGCAAATTAATTTACATCTATAGCAAATTCTTTAAGAATTTCTATATCAATAATTGAAGTAGATTTTTTATTAGTCTTTTTTAAATAAACCTTAGGTGCAAAGCCATGCTCATATGCCTCTTTCCATCTTTCAGCGCAAACACACCAAGAGTCACCAGCTTTTAATCCAGGAAAACTAAATTCTGGTCTTGGAGTAGAAAGATCATTGCCTCTTGATTTTGAAAAGCTTAGAAAGTCCTCAGTCATCAGTGAACAAACAATATGCAGACCTCTATCCATTTCATCGGTATGGCAAAAGCCATCTCTAAAAAAACCGGTAATAGGATTTGAGCAACACTCTTCTATAGGCTCATCAAAAATATTAAATTGCTGTGTATCCATTAAAAGCATCATATTATTAGCAAGCAAAGATATCCAGTATGAAACTTGATAAAATGGTCTTATGAATAATGAAGGCAAAGTACTCTTTAATGAGAAGTGTTCTATCTGTAATTTTGAGATAAAACATTATAAAAAAAGATCAGAATTAACATTTAATGATTGCAGTCATATGGAAGATAAATATCTTAAAAGGCTTCATGTAGTTTTTGCAGATGGGAAAGAATTAGTTGGGGTTGATGCATTTATTTATGTATGGAATAGAACCAAAGGCTATAAGTGGCTCGGTACCTTAGTTAGCCTGCCAGTAATCAAGCAATGCGCTTTGTTTGCTTATGCGATATTAGCTTTTTTACTATTTTGGCGCTTTAAATTATTCAATCGTAGTTAAAAAATACTAATACTAGATGCGAATGATTATCAGAATGATTTGCATTAAAAAAATACCTTATATCAGTACTTTACATAATTTATATATTAGTATACATTGACCTCATATTTGATCAAAACGGAGATAAAATTGAAAGAAATTAATACCAATGAAGTATGCGGCATCCTTAATGAAATCATGGAATATGAATTAGCAGGTGTGGTGAGATATACCCACTCAGCAATGATGGCAACTGGTCCTTATAGAATACCTATTGTTGATTTCCTCAAAGAGCAAGCCAACGAATCCCTCCTCCACGCTCAGCAAGCAGGTGAATTAATTGTTGGTTTAGATGGACACCCTAGTCAGAAAATTGCAAAAATTGAAGAGACACACAGACACTCTGTCGAAGATATTTTAAAAGAAAGTTTAGAGCATGAAATGCATGCTTTAAGTTTATATAAAAAGCTACTTGAAAGTGTTGAAGATGCCTCTGTCTATTTAGAAGAATACGCTAGAGGAAAAATTGGTGAAGAAGAACAGCATTCATTAGAATTAAAAATGATGCTCAAAGATTATAGTTAAGCTCTTTTAAAATATCTCTGATAATGGGCTTCTGATAATTCAAGAAGCTCGTTATTAATTTCATCTTTAATCGTTGCCGGGTTAATAGATATAAGACTTTTAACACCTAACTGCTCAAGATCTAAAGCTTGCGTTCCAGCAGCTCTAAAGAGATCAAAGATCCAGGTTAGTGGCTCATACGAATTATTATAGTTAATACCCTTTTCTTTTAATTTTGCTGCTAGAAGATCGCTATCAAAAACTTCAAACCTATCAGAAAGAATTTTTATTTTAAAACTTTCAAGCCTGTTATTGATTGATTCTTTTTCTGAGGTTTCATATTTATTCCAACTAATGACTTCATGAACAAAGCGTTTGCACCCTTTACAAACATCATCACCATAGGTTGTAGAACATATTCCAAGACATGGAGTTGAAGCTTTTGTTTTGTGCATGCGAATAATAATAAACTATTTTGCAAATAAATCACTAGAAGCAATTACCTTAGAGGAGTAAAATAAGCACCGGAGAATGCAATGATTGAAGAATATAGAAAACATGAGCAAGAGAGGGCTGCGCAAAACATTCCCCCTCTTCCACTAACCGCAGATCAAACCTCAGATTTAGTAGAGCTACTCAAAGAAGACCATTCTGAAGCTGAATTTTTGATGGAATTACTCACACAAAGGGTTCCAGCTGGAGTTGACCAAGCTGCATATGTGAAAGCAGCATTTTTAACAGATATAACTAAAGGTAAAGTTACTAGTCCTTATATAGATAAGATTAAAGCAGTGCAAGTCCTTGGAACTATGCTTGGTGGCTATAATATTCAGCCATTAATTGATTGCTTAAAAGACGAGAAACTTGGTGTAGAGGCGGCGCATGTTTTAGGCAGAACTCTTTTGATCTTTGATGCATTTAATGAAATCTTTGAACTTTCTAAAACTAATGCAAACGCAAAAGCAGTTATAGATTCATGGGCTAATGGAGACTGGTTTAAAGAAAGAAATGAAATAGCTGAAGAAATTAAACTTACTGTATATAAGGTACCAGGTGAAATAAATACAGATGATTTATCACCAGCAACAGATGCATGGTCAAGACCAGATATTCCATTACATGCTCTAGCCATGTTTAAAATGCCAAGAGAAGGATTAGATAGACCTCTTGAAACAATTGAAGAATTAAAACAAAAAGGTAATCCACTTGTTTTTGTTGGAGATGTTGTGGGTACTGGTTCATCAAGAAAATCGGCTACTAATTCTGTGTTATGGCATATGGGTGATGAGATTCCATATATTCCAAATAAAAAAGAAGGTGGCTTTTGTTTTGGTGGAAAAATTGCACCTATCTTTTTTAATACTCTAGAGGACTCTGGAGCTTTTCCGATCGAAATGGATGTTTCAGATCTTGATATGGGTCAAGAAATTATCTTAAAACCTTTTGCTGGTGAAGTAGTTGACGCAAATACTAACGAAGTGATAACTAAATTTGATCTTAAGACTGATGTGCTTCTAGATGAGGTTAGAGCTAACGGAAGAATTCCATTAATTATTGGTAGACAGTTAACAGACAAAACAAGGGCAGCCCTAAATTTGGAACCCTCAGATCTATTTAGAAGACCAGGAAGTAAAGACGAATCTTCAAAAGGCTTCACTCTTGCCCAAAAAATGGTTGGTAAAGCTTGCGGGGTGACAGGTATTAGACCAAACACCTACTGCGAACCTGTAATGACAACAGTTGGATCACAAGATACTACTGGACCTATGACTAGAGATGAGCTTAAAGAGTTAGCATGCTTAGGTTTCTCAGCAGATTTGGTAATGCAATCTTTCTGTCATACAGCTGCCTATCCAAAACCAGTTGATATTGATACACAACATTCACTGCCTGATTTTATTATGAACAGAGGTGGAGTTTCATTAAGACCAGGAGATGGAATTATTCATTCTTGGTTAAATAGAATGTTAATGCCTGATACTGTTGGTACTGGTGGTGACAGTCATACAAGATTCCCTATTGGTATAAGTTTTCCTGCTGGATCAGGACTAGTAGCTTTTGCTGCAACGCTTGGAGTTATGCCTTTAGATATGCCAGAGTCAGTATTGGTTAGATTTAAAGGAGAAATGCAGCCTGGTATTACTTTAAGAGACTTAGTCAATGCTATTCCTTATGCTGCAATTCAAAAAGGCTTACTAACCGTCGCCAAAGAAGGTAAGAAAAATATCTTCTCAGGAAGATGTTTGGAAATTGAAGGGTTACCTGATCTAAAAGTAGAACAAGCATTTGAATTATCTGATGCCTCAGCTGAAAGATCTGCATCAGGTTGTACAGTAAGGTTGAATAAAGAGCCTATCATTGAATATCTTGAATCAAACATTGTGATGTTACGTTGGATGATTGCCAATGGTTATGGTGATCCAAAAACTTTAGAGCGAAGAGCCCAATCAATGGAAGAATGGATTAAGAACCCAGAACTTCTCGAACCAGACGCTGATGCTGAATATGCAGAAGTTATTGAGATTGATTTAAATGAAATTACAGAGCCATTATTAGCATGTCCAAATGATCCAGATGATATAAAACCACTATCAGAAGTTGCTAATACTGATATACAAGAAGTCTTTATTGGTTCATGTATGACTAACATAGGTCATTTTAGGGCTGCAGGAACTTTGCTTGAAAAGTATAACGGCACTAAAGCAAGACTTTGGGTTGTGCCGCCAACTAAAATGGATGAAAAACAATTAATGGAAGAAGGTATCTATAATATCTTTGGTGTATCTGGTGCTAGAACAGAGGTACCTGGATGCTCTTTATGTATGGGCAACCAAGCCAGAGTTATGCCTGGCTCAACAGTTGTTTCTACTTCTACTAGAAATTTCCCAAATAGGCTTGGGGACGGTGCTGATGTATTTTTAGCCTCTGCTGAGCTTGCAGCTATTTCATCTGTTATTGGCAGACTACCTTCTGTTGAGGAATATCATAAATATATGAATGATATTAATCCGTTAGCAGATAATATTTATAGGTATCTTAACTTCAATGAAATTGATAGTTATGTAGAAGAAGCAAATAATGCTGACATACCAGCTGTAAATATAGTTAACCCTTAAGCAGACGCTTCTTTTGCAACCTTTTGATCATTAGATCTAGTTTCCTCTAACTCTTCAAGATAGTTTTCTTTAAGAGGTGTGAAATATTCACCTGTAAATATAGAGGTTTCAAATTCTTTAATTTCGGGATTCCCTTCGTGAACTGTCTGAATGAGATCATCGAGTGATTGATAAATAAGCTTGTCAGCGCCAATTTCTTTTGCGACCTCTTCATCTGATCTATTTGATGCAACTAACTCTTTGGTTGCAGGCATATCAATACCATAAAGGTTTTGATATTTAACAGGTGGTGCTGCTGAGGCAAAAAATACTTTTTTAGCTCCTGCAGACCTAACCATTTCTATAATTTTTTTACTAGTAGTCCCTCTTACAATAGAATCATCTACCAAGAGTACATTCTTATCTTTGAATTCTAAATCTAGAATATTTAACTTTCTGCTCACAGATTTCTTTCGCTCTTCTTGATAAGGCATTATAAAGGTTCTGCCTATATATCTATTTTTAACAAAGCCTTGTCTGTACGGAAGTTTAAGCTCTGAAGCAAGTTGAAGTGCAGCAGTTGTAGAACTGTCTGGAATGGCTATGACCACATCTATATCTTTATAAAAATCAAGCTCCTTTATTCTTTTTGCTAAGCTGATACCCATTCTCATTCTAGCTTTATATACTGAAATCTCATCAATCTTTGAGTCTGGTCTTGCAAAATATACATACTCAAAAATACATGGCCTTTTTATTGGATTTTCAGAACATTGTTGAGAAAATAGCTGGCCGTCTTTATCAATAAACACTGCTTCACCGGGTTCAAGGTCTCTTACTTTTTCAAAGTCCATTGACTGAAACATTGCATCCTCTGAGGCAACAATATATTCATCTCTTGTTTTGCCAGCTCTTTTTCCTAAAGATAAAGGTCTAATAGCATTTTCATCTCTAAAAGCTAAAATTCCAAAACCGGTTATAAGTGCAATTACTGCATAGGCTCCATCACATCTGCGGTGAGTTTTTCTTACAGCATTGAAAAAATGTTCTGGTCTTGGAAATATCTCTCTTTGTTTGGCTAGCTCGTGGGCAAAAATATTTAATAGCACCTCAGAATCAGAATCAGTATTAATATGCCTCATTTCAGCATGAAATAATTGGCTTGCTAGTAATTTTGAATTAGTTAAATTTCCATTATGAGCAAGACTTATTCCATAGGGTGAATTTACATACATAGGTTGAGCAAACTCTTTTCCAGCTCCACCTGCTGTTGGATATCTAACATGGGCAATACCATAATTACCTATCAATTTCTCCATATGAGTTTGGCGAAATACATCTCTTACATAACCTTTTGATTTTCTGCTATTTAGACGGCCCTTATTATCAGAAACAACCATTCCCGCTGCATCTTGACCTCTGTGTTGAAGCATAAGCATAGAATCATATAGCTCTCCAGCTACATTAGATTCAGCAGATATGCCAACTATGCCACACACTATGTATTATCCCCATCATTTGATTCTGATGTTGGTTCTTCGTTTAAAGAATCTTCGACGCTTTCAACTACAGGTTCAATGATTTTTATACTTTCTTCAATGATGTTTTTATTATCTAATAAATTTTTTAAATATGCTTCAACTTTTGGAATATATTCATTAATAATTGGTGAAATTTTTGAATTGGCAACTAAATCAGAGCTTTTGACACCTGATGGTATTATTAAAAAGATAACAAGAATCAATATTGCTCCTCTAATAAATCCAAAAACTACACCAAGAAACTTATCAAATCCTGATGCACCTGACCACTTAATTAGTTTTGAAATTAACTTTATTAAAATACCACCTAAATA
>CACEJU010000019.1 GCA_902559885.1 uncultured SAR86 cluster bacterium
GATAGATTCTTACCAGATATACTAAATTTTAATACATGGTGGTGTCAGGGTTATTCAGAACCTGGTTCAGGGTCTGATTTAGCATCTTTGAAAACTAAAGCTGTTAGAGAAGGTGATCATTATGTTGTTAATGGCTCAAAAACATGGACTACACTTGGTCAACATGCTGAATGGATATTTTGCTTAGTTAGAACTGAGAATACTGGAAAAAAACAAGAAGGGATATCGTTCTTGTTAATAGACATGGATGATCCCGGTATAGAAGTAAAACCTATTATTACAATAGATGGTGCACATGAAGTTAATTCAGTATTTTTTACTGATGTAAAAGTTCCAGTTGAGA
Source organism: uncultured SAR86 cluster bacterium (assembly GCA_902559885.1). Lineage (GTDB taxonomy): Bacteria > Pseudomonadota > Gammaproteobacteria > Magnimaribacterales > D2472 > CACEJU01. The sequence continues at coordinate 344 of CACEJU010000019.1, forward strand.
ATCTTGTAGGTGAAGAGGGTAAAGGTTGGACTTATGCTAAATTCTTACTAGCTCATGAAAGATTTGGTATTGCTTCAGCTGGCTCTTCTAGATTTCTTCACAATAAATTAAAGAAAATAGCAAGTGAGCTTAATAATAGCTCTTTAAATAAAAAAATAGCTGAACTTGAAATTGATATTCATGCTCTTGAGTATACAGAATTAAGACTTTTATCAGCCCTAGAAGGTGGCGGCAATCCTGGTGCTGAATCATCAATTTTAAAGATTAGAGGAACCGAAATACAACAAAGAATTACACAACTGTTAGTTGAAGCATCTGGTGAAAATGCAATTGCTTATCCTGGTCCTTCTGGTTATGGTGACAATATTGATCCAGATTTACCTGAACATTTAATCAGCTCAGTTGGTAAATATCTTAATTATAGAAAAACATCTATATATGGCGGCAGTAATGAAATACAAAAAAATATTATTGCTAAGTTTGTTCTAGGGGTATAAATATGAATTTAAATTTTAGTGACGAACAAGTCATGTTGCGCGATCAACTTCAGAAATTCTGTGAAGCAGAATATGACTTTTATAAACGTGAAGAAATTTTAAAATCTAATAAGGACTTTGATGAAAATGTTTGGTCATTATTTGCTGAACAAGGTTGGCTATCTATACCTTTTTCTGAAGAGTCAGGTGGCTTTGGTTTTGGTCCTATTGAAACATCCATCCTCTTTGAGGAATTTGGAAAGGCTTTGGTTTTAGAACCATATTTGGCTAATGTAATTTTAAGTGGATCTTTATTAGATAAATCAAATTTTATAGACAAAGTATCATTAATAGAGGGAATAGCTACCGGCGAGTCACATATTTCTCTAGCTTATGCTGAATCAAATAATTCTCTATACGATTACGATAATTTAAAAACAAATTTAAAAGAATCTACTCTTAATGGCGTTAAGACACTTGTTTTAAATGGAAATAATGCAAATAAGTTTATTGTATTAGCTTCATCTGATGAAGGGCCTATTCTTCTAATTGTTGATTCTGATGCAGACGGTGTTTCTATTAAAGCAATGCAAACTATTGATGGACAGAGTTGCGCAGAAGTTAGTTTTGATAATGTTGCAGTTGTTGATGAATCTATTATTGCTTCTGGCGATGATGCTAAAAAGCTTTTTGATGATGTTATAAATTTTGCTTGTTTATGTGTTTCAGCTGAAGCAGTTGGTTGTATGACAGCATGCTATGAAAAAACAGTGCAATATACAAAAGAAAGAGAGCAGTTTGACCAACCAATTTCAAATTTCCAGGTCTTACAACATCGTATGGTTGATATGTTTATTGAATCGGAAATATGCAGATCATTACTTTTTAAAGCTATGTTAGAAACCGATGCTAATTTAGAAACTAAATACAAATCTGTTTCAGCATTAAAAGCACAAATTGGTAAATCTGGGAAATTCTCAGCTGAACAAGCTGTCCAGCTACATGGAGGCATGGGTGTGAGTGAAGAGATGATGATTGGTCATTATCTTAAAAAGCTTATCTATATCGATGCCTTATTTGGTAACTCAGATTACCATATTGAAAAATACTCTAAATAATTTACATTTAGAGTATTTTTTTTCTTTAAAAATCATTATTATTAGGCATAAATGTCTAAATAATTTACATTAGTATGACTGATAAAAAAGATATTCAATTTAAATCTACTAAAAGACAAAATAGACTTCTTCCAGATGATAGTTTTAAAGATTGGAATCAAAGAGAGTCACTAGCAGAAGAAATAGTTCCAATTGTAGGATCTTTATATAAAAAAGGTGTAAATATATTCATTTATGGGAAATCTCTTGTAAACCAATCATCTGTTCAAATAATGCAAGCTCATAGATTTGCAAGACAAAATGATGATAACGAATTAAGCGAATTTGAAACTTATCCAATTATTAAAATACTTAACAATCTTGATATAAATGATTGTGAAATTGATGTAGGTGAATTAGCTATAAAATGTTTATTTTTTTCAAATTTAAAACAATCCATTGATGGTCTCGAGGATTTTATTAAAAAAGAATTAAATGGATTTATAGGAGCCCCAGTATCTAGACCAGATAAACCTGTTGATATTGTTTTATACGGTTTTGGGAGAATTGGTAGGTTGTTAGCTAGAATGCTCATAGAGACAACTGGGCCAGGAAATTATTACAGACTTAAAGCAATTGTAATTAGAAAATCTAAGAATGAAGATTTATATAAAAGAGCAAGCTTGTTATCCAGAGATTCAGTGCATGGCAAATTTAGTGGCACCGTTAGAGTTGATGAAGAAAATAATTCATTAGTAATAAACGGCAACCCAGTTAAAGTAATTTATGCCAATTCACCAGAAGAGTTTAAATATTCTGATTATGGAATAAATGATCCAATAATAATAGACAATACTGGTGTCTGGCGTGATGAAGATGGTTTAAATAAACATATTAAAGCTGGTGGAAGAAAAGCAATCCTTACCGCACCTGGTAAGAATGACATTAAAAACATTGTTTTTGGTATTAATCATAATATCTATAAAGATACAGATAATATAATTTCAGCTGCATCTTGTACCACTAATGCAATTGTTCCAGTTTTAAAAATTATTAATGATAAATTCAAAATAAACGGCGGTCATATTGAAACCGTTCATTCATATACAAATGATCAAAATTTAATTGATAATTTTCATAAAGGAGATAGGAGGGGTAGAAGTGCTGCATTAAATATGGTTTTAACTACTACCGGTGCTGTTAATGCTGTTGCTAAAGCAATACCTGAGCTAGAAGGTAAACTATCTGGTAATGCTATTCGAGTTCCTACTCCAAACGTAAGTTTGGCCATTTTATCGCTAGCAATAAATGAAGAGACCACTAAAGATGACTTAAATAATTATCTTAAATCAATGGCTTTTCATTCGAAATATAGGGAGATATTAGGATTTACTAATTCAACTGAAATTGTTTCTACTGACTTTTATTCATCACCATTTGCGTCAATCATTGATTCATCTGCAACAATTGCCAATAAGAAAAGAATCACTCTCTATTGTTGGTATGACAATGAGTATGGTTATACCAAACAAGTTATAAATTTAACAAAACAAATAGTAGGTATTAAACTGCCAAGATTACCTAAACCAATTGATTAAATTTATAGAAACTTTGTGATTAAAGTCGTATAATCGCATCGACTTTTAATTAACATTTTCATTGGATTAAACTAAGTGTTTAAAATCAAAAAAGGTCTAGATATACCTATCTCAGGAAAGCCATTAAATGAGCTTACAGATAAGCCTACCTCAAATAATGTTGGGGTTATTGCATCTGATTATGTTGGAATGAAACCAACTATGTTGGTAAAAGTTGGCGATCAAGTTTCTTTAGGTCAAAAACTTATAGAAGACAAAAAAAATCCTGGTGTTTTTATTACTACTCCTGCTACAGGTATTATTAAAAATATTAATAGAGGAGAGAAGCGTGCTTTTATTTCAATGGAAATTGAAAAGAATTCATCAGCTGAACCAATTATATTTGATAATTTTATTGAAAATAATGATTATAAATCCCTTCTTTTAGAGTCAGGTTATTGGAATTTATTTAAAACACGACCTTTTAACAGAACACCTATGATTAATGAGGAGCCTGATTCAATTTTCATTAATTTATGTGATTCAAATCCTTTATCTATAAATCCTAAAAATATTATAGATTTAGAAATTGATTCCTTTAATAAAGGTATGGAATTTATAAATAATTATTTTTCATGCCCAATACATTGCTGTTATTCAGATAACAACATAGCCAGGGATATTGATAATATTAATTATCACCAATTTACTGGGCCGCACCCATCTGGGCTAACTGGAACACACATTAATTATATTCAGCCTGTAAGCCTTGAAAATAAAGCATGGACTATTGGATATCAAGAAGTAATTTCATTGGGTCATTTACTTATCAATGGAACACTAAAAACACATAAATATATTTCAATTGGTGGCCCTTCTGTTTCTAAACCAAGTTTATTACATGTTCAAATTGGTGGAAATATTGATGAGATAACTGCTGGTAAAGTGAATGAAGATGCAAGAATCATCTCAGGGTCAGTTTTAAATGGTCATGAATCTGAAGGTGTTATGAACTACTTAGGTTCATTTCATAATCAAATATCCGCTATTCCAGATGAATACAATGATATTTTTTTGAATTGGTTAATGCCAGGTACTAAATTACATTCTAAATTAAATGTATTTTTATCTTCATTTATTAAACCTGAGTCATTTATATTTAATACAGCAACGAATGGCGCTAATAGAGCTATTGTTCCTGTAAATTCTTATGACGAAATTATGCCAATGGATATTTTGGTGCCTCAGTTTTTAAAAGCTCTAGTAATAGCTGATATTGAAACATCTGTTGATTTAGGAATGCTTGATCTTATAGACGAAGATTTAGCTTTATGTTCATACGTGTGTCCAAGTAAATATGATTATGGATCAATAATAATGTCAAACTTAGATAAAATTTATTCTGAATTATGAAATTTTTAAGGTCATATATAGATAATGTTAAACCTAATTTTATAGGTGAGGGTAAGTATTCAAAATGGTTTCCATTATTTGATGCTATAGAAAATTTATTTTTTACAACAAAATCAAAAACCTCTAACCCAATACATGTCAGAGATGCAGTTGATATTCAAAAAATTATGGTAACTGTGTGGTTAGCAACATTTCCTGCAATGTTTTTTGGTATGTATAACTTAGGATCATATTCTCTTGAATATTTAAATTTAATAGGTCAAGAAAATACTGGTGACTGGCATCATATTTTTGTTTCAATGGTTGGTTATGATCATACAAGTTTTATAGCAAAATTATGGTTTGGTGCATGTTATTTTATCCCTATATACATGACAGTATTTATAGTAGGAATAGCATGGGAAGCTTTGTTTGCAATCATTAGAAAACATGAAATTAATGAAGGTGCTTTTGTTTCAACTGTATTATTTTCATTAAGTTGTCCACCAGATTTACCATTATGGCAAGCTGCATTAGGTATTACATTTGGTTTGGTTATTGGTAAAGAGATTTTTGGTGGAACAGGTAAAAACTTTTTAAATCCCGCTTTAACTGGAAGAGCATTTTTATATTTTGCATATCCTGCTCAAATATCGGGTGATAAAGTATGGATTGCTGGTATATCTGATCACAACATAATTCCAGAAGGTTATAGTGGTGCAACTGCCTTGGGCGTTGCAGCTGAAAATGGGTTGACAGGTTTGAATGATAATTTCTTATTTGCAGATGCATTTTTTGGGAATATCCCTGGTTCTGTTGGAGAGACCTCAATAATAGCTTTATTGATTGGACTAATAATCCTGTTAGCTACAAAAGTAGCTTCATGGAGAATAGTTGCAGGAACATTTATTGGTATGATCTTTATGTCATCTATTCTTAATTTAATTGGCTCAGAAACAAATCCAATGTTTGCTATTCCCTGGTATTGGCATGCTGTAATTGGTAGTTTTGCTTTTGGATTAGTTTTTATGGCTACAGAGCCTGTATCTGGTTCTGGAACTAATGTTGGCAGGTGGTTCTATGGTGCTCTAATAGGTGTTATGGTTATTTTAATAAGAGTAATTAATCCAGCATTCCCTGAAGGAATGATGTTAGCAATTTTATTTGCAAATTTACTTGCACCTGTTATTGACCACATAGTAGTAATGTCAAATATTAATAGAAGGAGAGCTCGACTTTCATGAACGAATCAATTAAAAAAACCTTATTAGTTGCTTTTGGTGTTTGCTTTATATCCTCATTGGTTGTTTCATTTACAGCTGTAAGTCTAAGATCAATGCAAAATGAAAATGCTATTAATGATCAGAGAATCAAAATCCTTGAAGCTGCAAACATATACGATTCGTCAATTAGTGTTGACGAACAGTTTGCTAATCTAGATATAAAATATATTGATTTTGAAAATGGATTAATTTTAGATGAATATTTAGATTTTGATATTGAATCATATGATCAACTAAAATCTACTAGGGATGCATCTTTATCAACACCTGTTCCAGCTTCAGATGACATAGCTGTTATAAAAAACAGAGAAAATGTTGGTAAATTTTATATTGTTAAAGATGACAATGGATTAATTGATAAATTAATTTTACCTATAAGAGGTTACGGACTTTGGGGTACATTATATGGCTACATGGCCATTGAAAATGATTTTAATACTGTAGCCGGTCTTGTTTTTTATGATCATAAAGAAACCCCAGGCCTAGGTGCAGAGGTTGATAATCCTAAATGGAAAGCATTGTGGGCTGGTAAGAAAATTTATGATGAAAATGGAGTTAAACTTCAAGTCATAAAAGGTATTGTTTCAAAGGATGATGCAGAAATAGAATACAAAGTAGATGGTTTATCAGGAGCTACATTAACTGCAAGAGGTGTTAGTAATATGATTAGTTATTGGTTTGGTGAATCAGGATACTCAAAATTATTAGAGCAACTAAATTATGAATCTTAATAAATACAAAGAAGTATTATTAAAGCCACTTATAAGTGAAAATCCTATTACTTTACAAATTTTAGGAATTTGCTCAGCTCTTGCTGTTACTAATAACTTAACTGTCACGCTTGTTATGTGTGTTGCGTTAACAACAGTATGTTCTTTCTCTAATTTATTTATTTCACTAATAAGAAACTACATACCTTCAAGTATTAGAATAATAGTTCAAATGACTATCATTGCTTCTTTGGTGATAGTTGTTGATGAGTTTTTAAAAGCTTTTGCATATGAAACAAGTAAAACGCTATCAGTTTTCGTTGGTTTAATCATTACCAATTGTATTGTTATGGGAAGAGCAGAAGCTTTTGCTATGAAAGAAAAGCCATTATTAAGCTTTTTTGATGGTCTTGGAAATGGATTGGGTTACAGTATTATCCTAATAGGTGTTGCTGTAATTAGAGAGTTATTCGGTTCTGGTACATTAATGGGGTATGAAGTATTTGTTCTGACATCTAATGGTGGTTGGTATCCAGCTAATAATTTATTATTGTTACCTCCGAGTTCATTTATCTTGATTGGATTATTTATTTGGCTCATAAGATCCTTTAAAAAAGATCAAATTGAAGTTGATGATTTTGTTCCATCAAAGCATTCGTCTGCTCCAAATTTTACTAAAAAGGAATTAAATGTTTGAACATTATTTAAATATTTTTATTACAACAGTATTTATAGAAAATATTGCTTTATCAGTATTTCTTGGAATGTGTACTTTTATAGCTATATCAAAGAAAATTGATACTGCTTTTGGGTTGGGAATAGCTGTTATTGTGGTTTGTACCATCACAGTTCCTCTTAACAATTTAATATATAACTATGTATTGCGCGAAGATGCATTAACATGGGCAGGTATCTCCGGTACTAACTTAGAATTTGTAGAGCTAATTAGTTATATTGGAGTTATTGCTGCATCGGTACAAATACTAGAGATGTTTTTAGATAAATATATTCCAGCTTTATATAATGCTCTTGGTGTTTTCTTGCCATTAATAACTGTTAATTGTGCGATTTTAGGGGCCTCTCTTTTTATGGTTGAAAAAGATTTAATGTTTGGTGAGAGCGTAGTATATGGTCTAGGAGCAGGTTTTGGTTGGGCGCTTGCTATAGTAATTCTTGCTGGTATTAGAGAAAAATTAAAATATTCAGATATACCTGATGGATTAAAAGGTTTGGGAGCAACTTTCATTATTGTAGGATTAATGAGTTTTGGTTTTA
>CACEJU010000020.1 GCA_902559885.1 uncultured SAR86 cluster bacterium
CCTCTCTGACGGCTCTATACTTGAATTTAGAAAATTTAAAAACGATATAGCTCTTTATAAAAAAAATACCAAGTTTATTTTTGATGATTCAAATAATATTAGCCAATCAATTTTAAGAAATATCCAAGAAGCATTTTTAGGAAGATTTAAAATTGAAGTTGATGATGAAGAGGCTAGCAAAGTTCTAATTAAAGTAAATTCTATTTTCTTATCAGAAATGTTAACGAGCATCTCACCAAATATTCCACCTGAATACATGGAGTATGTTGATCTAAATGTTGGTAAATTAGATAAATCTAAAACCTTCATAAATAAAGTCAAAAACTATGAAAAAAATACAACAGTTGATGTTGTATATAGTTTTTTTAATCCTAAACCTAGAGGTGGATCAGTCGATGCTGTAGCTGATAAGCGATTTACTTTTGCTAAAGTAAGGCATTTATTTGTCGAGATGCCCGATGATAAATTTGAACCAAGAGTAGCTGATCAAAGAGTTGGATATTTTTCGGAAAAAGTAACTAATTTATCTTCTTATGATTATGTCAATGCTGTTGACCTAATAAATAAATGGAGATTAATCAAAAAAGATCCAAATGCTGAAATCTCTGAACCTATTGAGCCAATAGTATATTGGGTTGAAAATTCTACTCCTGAAGAAATTAAACCATTCGTAGTTGAAGGCATTGAGGCATGGAATCCTGCTTTTGAAAAAGCTGGCTTTAAAAATGCTGTAGTTGCTAAAATCCAGCCTGATGATGCAGAATGGGATGCTGGAGATATTCAGTATAATGTTGTCAGGTGGTCCTCTTCGCCAGAACCACAATTTTCAGGTTATGGTCCAAGTATTGCAAATCCAAAAACTGGAGAATTAATTGCAGCAGATATAGTTCAAGAATTTAATGCAATTAAATATGGTTACAGGTTAAGAAAAATTTGGGGTTATGATGAAGAGAATGATCCTTTAAGGCAATGGATAGTTTCACTTACTATGCATGAAGTTGGGCATACTCTTGGGCTTAGACATAACTTTAAGGCAAGCTGGCTTTATGATACTCATGAAATTCATGATAAATCTGTGACTGGAAAAGCTCATATTTCATCTGTTATGGATTATGATCCAATTAATATTGCTCCAGAGGGAGTACAACAAGGAAACTTCTTTCCTCATGGACCAGGCTTCTATGATATTTGGGCTATTCAATTTGGCTATACTCCGAATTTAAGTTCTGAGGCTAGAAAAGAATTATTAGCAAAATCATCACTCCCTCAATACAAATACGGAACAGATGGTGATGCTATGGGCTCACCAGGTTATGGAATTGATCCAAGAGCTAAAAGATACGATATGTCTAGTGACCCAGTTACATATACAGAACAAAGAATTGAGATTATCCATAATAAAATTTCTGAATTGCCTGAAATATTTGGTAGTGAAGGCTCAACTTATACTGAGCTTAGAGCAGCCTATAATGGTTTTATTAGAGAGCAAGGGAGATTTTTTGAGGGTGTATCAAGATTAATTGGTGGAGTATATTCAAATAGGATTGTTGTTGGTCAACCTGGAGAATTAACTCCTTATGAGACTGTCACATATCAAGATCAAAAACGAGCAATGAACCTTTTGAACTCTAAGCTATTTGCAAATGATGCTTTTAGTTTTGATCCAGAAGTATTGAAGTTGCTCCAGCCAGAAAAAAGAGCAGCTTATAATCCAAATGAAAATGCTAATGATGATCCTAAACTTCATGGCACAGTGTTAGGGATGCAAGAAAGAGTGCTTCAACATGTATTAAGCCCTACAGTAATGCTAAGACTTTCTGATAGCTCTAAGTATGGTAACGAATACTCACCTTCTGAAGTATTGAAAGATTTAGAAAATGGAATATTTATTAAAAAAGAGATTCCTTCATCATTTAAAAGAAACTTACAATCATCATATATTGATAATTTAATAAAAGCTGTTGATAGTAATAACTATGATGACATCTCAAAATCTGCTCTATATAACTCATTAGTTAGTATTAAAGGTTTTACTAAAAGCTCATTAACTATTAACGATAAAGCAGCTAAAGAACATTTCAGATACCTTAATTGGAAAATTAATTCTTATCTTGAAGATTAATACCTTCTTTTTTAAGTAATCTTATTTTTTTATTAATGCCGCCAGGAGCACTATAGCCTCCTGGCTTGCCATCTGATCTAATGACTCTGTGACAAGGTGTTTTAATAGGAAAAGGATTTTTACCACAAGCATTTGCTACTGCTCTTGCAGAATTTGGATGTCCAATTTTATTAGCTAATTCTTTATATGTCAGGACAGAGCCTTCTGGTATTTTATCAATAGCAGCCCATACCTTTTTTTCAAAATTTGATGGCATTATGTAATATCTTTAAAAACTGCTCTAATTTGTTCCATTGCCCAAATTATTTGTTCTTTAGTGATCATTAATGGAGGCGCAAAACGAATAACTGTTTGATGAGTTTCTTTTGAGATAATCCCTTTTTTTATAAGTCTCTTACATATATCTTTAGCAGATACGTCACCTGAATGAAGCTCAACACCTATCCATAAACCTTTACCTCTTACCTGCTTAATTAAAGGATGTTGAATATTATTAAGCTGCTGCATAAAAAAATCACCAAGCTCAGCACTATTCTCTATTAAATGATCTTCATATAAAAGTTCAAGCGCTTTAGTAGCAACTTTAGCAGCTAAAGGGTTTCCACCAAATGTGGAGCCATGAGATCCTGGTTGGAAATGATCCATAATTTCTTTAGAACTTAAGAATGCTGAAACAGGCAATAAGCCTCCACCAAGAGCCTTACCAATTATCAAACCATCGGGTCTAATACCCTCATGCTCATAAGCAAAAAGTTTCCCTGTTCTACCAAGGCCAGATTGTATTTCATCTAATATTAAAAGAATATTGTTATCATCGCACAGCTTTCTAATCTGCTTTAACCAGCCGTCTCTAGGAACAATAATTCCACCCTCTCCTTGAATAGGTTCAACTAAAATCGCGCATGTATTTTGGTTTATCTGAGATTTAAAAGATTCAATAGAAAGATTACAACTTTCGATACAATCACATTCATGCCCACAATATTCAGCCTGCTTAAATCCATTATCAAAGGGTCCAAAACCTTTCTTGTAGCTAGGCTCAGATGAAAAACCAACTATCGTTGTGGTCCTTCCGTGAAAATTTCCATTAGCAACTATAATCTCTGCCTTATCTTCAGCTATACCTTTTGAAAAATAACCCCATCTTCTAGCTGCTTTAATTGCCGTCTCAACAGCCTCTGCTCCAGTATTCATTGTAAGAACACTTTCATATCCTGTAATGCTGGTGAGCTTCTCAAGAAAGGCAGCAAAAGGTTCAGAATAAAGCGCTCTAGATGCTATAGCTAATTTTGCAGCTTGTTCCTGAAGAGTTTTAACTAACTCAGGGTGAGAATGTCCATGACTTACTGCCGAATATGCTGACATCAAATCCAAATATTTATTACCATCAACATCCCACAGGTAGGCTCCTTTAGCCTTTTCTAAAACTACTGGTAATGGAGAATAGTTATTTGCACCATAAAGCTGTTCTTTTGAAATGTATGTATTTTGAAAATCTGATGACATGGGAGTATGCTATGAGAATTTAAGGGGGATATCAACTTGATTATGAATAAATTTCAATCTGCAAATCATATCCTTATGATTGAACCATTAGAGTTCTACTCTAATACAGAAACTCATTCATCAAACCATTATCAAAAACATAACTCAGAATCATTATCAATTGAAAAAATTACAAATTCTGCCATTTTAGAATTTAATAATTTAAAAAATAAAATACAAAATAAAGGCATAAAAGTTACAACTTTTAAAGGAATTAAGGGTTGTCCAGATCATATTTTTCCAAATTGGGTTGCTACTTTTGAAGACAAGACAATGCATTTATTTCCTATGATGGCACCAAATAGACGTCTTGAAAAAACTCCGCAGATGATTGATGAGCTTTCAAAAGAATATAAGTTAGCTGAAGATTTAAGTCATTACGAGCAAAAAAATATATTTTTAGAATCAACTAGCTCTATTGTTTTTGATAGATTAAATAACAGAGCTTTTATTGGCTTTTCTCCAAGAACAAATAAAGAATTAGCTCATAGCTGGTGCAAAAATAATAACTTTGAAATGATAGGGTTTGAAACCCAAGGCCATACAGGAGATCCAATATATCATACTGATGTTTTTATGTATGTCGGAACAAATATGATTGGTATATGTCTAGATATTATCAAACCAGAATATTTAGACCAAGTTACAAGAGAAATAAATAAATACCATGATGTAATGCTTTTAGAAAAAGATCAGTTACTTGATTTCTGTGGTAATGCTATTGAATTAAGAAATCAAGATGATGAAAAGTTTTTAATTATGTCATCGAGAGCAAGAGAAGCCTTGCATGTCTCTCAAGAAGAGTTCCTTTTAAATCACTTTAAAGAAATAATACATGCTGATTTATCAACTATAGAATTATATGGTGGTGGATCAGCAAGATGCATGGTAACTGAATTAATGTAATGAGCCTTAGCGAATCTGATATCTCAAGAATTATTGAAATGGCATGGGAAGACAGAACTACCTTTGATGCTATTGAGGCTCAATTTGGTATTAATGAAAAGGATGTAATTAAACTCATGCGAAATAATATGAAACCATCTTCTTTTAAGTTATGGCGAAAAAGAGTATCTGGAAGAAATACAAAACATCAAGCTAAAAGAAATTTTAAAGTTGGCAGACATGTATCTAGCGACCAAACCAAATATAAATAAAGTGGCGGAGAGTGAGGGATTCGAACCCTCGATACAGTTACCCATATACCTCCTTAGCAGGGAGGCGCTTTCGACCACTCAGCCAACTCTCCGATTGATCACGGATTATAATACAAGTAGTAACTTATATTAACTATTTGTTATTGTAATGTCTGCACCCATTCCTGAGTGAGCACTGCAGTAATAATATAAGCTTGCCGGGGTACTTGAAGTAACTTCGATTGTTGTAACTCCGCTAGATTTAGTAACACCATTTGTATACTCAGACCCACCACCATGTGTTCCATTTGAGGTGGTTGAGAATCTTAAAGGATGACCGCTTGAATGGTTAAATGTATAGGTCTTTCCAACCTCAAAAGTTAATGATTTCTTTTGAACTCCGTCAATAACATAAACATTCCCAGATCCGTTTGAGTTAGTTTCAATACTAACGTCAATTGTTTCTGTTTGAGATGAGCTTGAGCAACCAGCAAACTCACTCTCAATAGCATTTTTCTCAGTAGTGTTAATATCTAGTCTGTATATAGACTTTATTTTTACCCAACTTTCAACATAATCGCAATGATATCCAGTATTGCTAGGCATCCATTCTGAAGGATCACTTGAACCCTTTGAGCTATTTGAATCACCACCAACAGCTATTAATTGCTCTGGCACATTTAAGGTGTTAGCAAAAATTCTTTTTCTAAGAGAAGACCATCTCCATGCTCCAGAATTATGGGCTTCAAATAATGGAACAAAGTGATCTATTTGTACTTCGGATGCGCTTGAGAAAAATCTATTATCATAAGGGTCATACCATCTTCCAGTTGCAACTGAACAATTGGTTGCTGATGTGTATGTAACTGAAGTTGTGCTCTCGTCTATAAGGACTTCATGCCTATTGGACTGACAATCATTATCCCAATCATCCCAGGTTGGGTACATGCTATCTCTATTATAATTCTGACCACCATCTGATTCAGCACCTAGACATACTGTATAACCTATTAAGGTATCAGTACAAACTTCATCTACAAATATAGATAATGTTTCAGAATCTATAGCAGAACCATCATTTACATTAACAATGACTTCATATTCTCTTTTCTGTGCATATGAAGGTGCGTTTTTGAAAGTTAAAACTCCTGCATTAATATTAAATGCATTAGCATCTGTTCCACTTACAAAGAAATTAAGATCATCGCCATCACTATCATTAGCAGTAAATGTAGCAACAGAAGTTTGAGCTTCATCTACATATACGTAATTTGAAGGCTGAGTGTAAACATTTGATGGCATAACTAACTCTGGCGCACTATTAGAAGCATCAGTAATTGTCACCGAGGATCCCATACCAGAATGGTTATCGCAGAAATAGTAAAAATTAGCTGGAGTCTCATCCGTTATTTCTAATAAGAAATATGAGTTAGCCGTTCCCGGTGTTCCATATTGAGTACCATAGTTTACAGATGAAGAAGAAGCTTCAGTTGCATCTCCAAATTTAATTGGATGTGAGCCGTTTGCTGAAGCAGATGTATCAAACCTGTAAGTCTCACCTCTAGTCAGAGTTAAAGATGGTTTTTGTTGTGAGTTAATAAATAATCCACCGCTAATTCCACTAGGAATTGTAACGATCATTAACTGCTGATTGTGATATCCAGCATTAGAAAAATAACCTTCGTCTTCAACAATCCAATGACAATCATCTGCATTAGTTCCAGCAGAAGTTGGCCAATCGCTTGATCCAACTTTGTCAGCTTTTTTGATTAGAGTATGTGTTCTTGTACCATTTTCAACACCACATACTTCCCAACCTACCCCAATATCGTTTGGTTCAGGTTGACCAACTAAATCCAATAAAGTATCACCTTTAAATAATCCAACAGCATCGTCACCATTAAAATGAACAGGGCTTTCATATTCAAGCTGCTTATCAGCTTGAGAAACTATGTAATCATCTATATTTCCAAAGCTACTATCAACACCAGTAATTAAGTAAACATCTTTTGCTGCTATGGTTCCTGAAAGATTGTATACACGTCCACAATTACTTCCACTACATGAGGTACTAGCAGAGCCCCATGTATCAGAATTACTATTAGATATTCCTTTTAAAGTGTATGCAGATAAGTCTACTGCCTCAGAATATGGATTATATATT
>CACEJU010000021.1 GCA_902559885.1 uncultured SAR86 cluster bacterium
TTTTGATTTTGTTAAGTACAGTATTGCTGTTATTTACAATTTAATTTTTTAGATTTAGTTTAATATAGCTATCAATATTCCAATAAACCAACCAATACTAAAAGCAAATAACATAATCCCTACTTTGATAATGTTCTCATAATTTTCCATATCAACTTACCGAAAATAAAAAAACAATGAAACAAAACATTGTTGTTATTGTATTAAGTAAAAAGCCCATACTCTAACTAATGCAATATTAATGCCAATTAGTTTAAATATATTATTGTGTTACTACGCTAAAACAAGTAGAATCTGCGCCATGGATATATATAAAGCATTTACACAATTAAATTCAAAGAATCAAGCTTCAAATTTCTTGACTGATTTATGTACTCCAAATGAGTTAAAGGCTCTTGAAGAAAGATGGGAAGTAGCAAAATTATTAGCAACTAATAAATATACGTACCGTGAGATCTCAGCAAAACTTGGGGCTTCTACTACAACAGTAACAAGAGTTGCTAGATTTTTATTTGATAAAAATAACAAGGGATATACAAGTTTAATCAAGGTAAAAAAATGAAGAGAATAAAAATTGCTGTACAAAAAAAAGGGAGATTATCTGAGCAATCGATTAGCTTGCTTAAAAAGTGCGGTATCTCCTTCTCGCAAACAAATAATAAATTAATTATAAGATCTACATCAATGCCAGTAGATATTCTTTTAGTTCGAGATGATGATATACCAAATTTAATTAATCAAGGCATAGCTGATATGGGTATTGTTGGTAATAATGTATTAGAGGAACAAGAATCCTCTGGCAAGTGTGATTCACTAATTAAAGAAGTAATGCTTGGATTCTCTAAATGCAGATTATCCCTTGCTGCTCCTAAGACTAAGAGTTTTAGTGATTTAAATGGTTTAACAATAGCAACATCATACCCTGGCATTCTTGGTAAATATTTAAATGAAAATAATATTAAGGCCAATATTGTAGAAATTCATGGGTCAGTTGAACTTACACCCTTCATAGGAATCGCTGATCTTATATGTGATTTAGTATCGACAGGAGCAACTTTAGAATCAAATAATCTTGAAGAGATAAATATAATAATCCAATCTGAAGCTGTTCTTGTAACAAATTCAAATACTAATAATGATGAATTAGTAAAAAAATTAATTTCTAGAGTTGTTTCTGTAACGGATGCTAGAAATAGAAAATATATTATGTTTAATGCAGATAATCAGAACAAGGAAGAGTTAATAAATATGTTACCAGCTGCAGAATCTCCAACTGTTATTTCTCTTGCAGATACAAATAAAATCGCAATACATGCCTTATGTAAAGAAAACATTTTCTGGGAAACAATAGATAATCTTAAGGAAAAAGGCGCCTCATCAATTGTCATTCTTCCAGTAGAAAAGTTGGTGAGTTAATGAAAATAATAGAAGCAAAAAATTTAGAAATAAATAGAGCAGCAACTATTGATGCTCAAGCACTTAAGACAGTTAAGAGATTTAATTCTCTTTTAAAAAATAAATCATTTGATGGCTTGAGTGAGATTAATAAAAGCCTGTCTTTAACTGACTATAAAACTTTAAAAGTTAACAAAAATGAGATTAATAACTCTGGAAATAAACTTGCTGATAAAGATAAACAAAATATCTTAGAGGCTATTAAAAATATAACTTTTGTATCAAAAGATCAATTAGCTAAATCCTCTAATTCAATAAACCCAATTACAGGTTTATCAGTATGGAATAAAGTTGTGCCCATTGATACTGTGGGTTTATATATACCAGGAGGTACTGCACCATTAATATCATCTCTTATAATGCAACTTGTTCCGGCAAAAGTTGCTGGATGTAAAAAAATAGTTATATGCACCCCTCCTCAGGATAATGGAAAAATAAATCCAGCAATATTATGGATAGCTAAACAATTTAATGTATTTGATATATATAAAATTGGTGGCGCTCAAGCTATTCTTTCGCTTTCAAATGGATATTTAAATATACCAAAAGTAAATAAAATATTTGGTCCTGGTAATAAATATGTTAGTGCAGCTAAGTCATTTGTTTCAAATCAAACATCTATAGATCTCATTGCAGGGCCAAGTGAAGTCATGGTAGTAGTTAATGATGAGACTAATATCGAGGTAGCTGCTTATGACCTTCTCTCTCAACTTGAACATGGTATAGATTCAGATGCAGTTGTCATTTCAAAATCAATAAAGATATTTGAGGGTATAAAAAACATCATAAATAAAGAAATTAATGATAACCCCAATAGTATTCTTGAAAAGTCTATTAAAAATATCAGAATGGTTGTAAGCAAGTCTGTAGATCAGACGGTTTCAATCATTAATAATTATGCCCCTGAACATCTAGTATTGCTTGATAAGAATTTCACATCTTATATAGATAAAATTGAAAATGCTGGTTCTGTTTTCTGTGGTAGGTTAGCGCCTGTTGCATTTGGTGATTATGCTTCTGGTACAAACCATGTATTACCAACCAATGGTTGGGCAAAATCAGTTTCTGGCTTATCTGTTAATGATTTTATTAAAAAAATATCATTTCAAAATGCAACGGATTCTGCATTCAATTATTTATCAGAAAAAGTTATAGGTCTTACTGAAATAGAAAACCTTCCGATGCATGCAAAATCAATTACAGTTAGAGATGCTGATACTAATTCTATTAATAGAAGCGCTTTCATCAATAGACAAACCAATGAAACCTCTATTTATGCAGCAATTGATATAGATGGTAGTGGTTTATATGAAGTTAATACAGGTATTAATTTTCTTGATCACATGCTCGAACAATTTTCTAGAAATTCAAAAATAAACATATTCTTAAAATCAACAGGTGATATTTTAGTTGATACGCATCATTCAATCGAAGATGTTGCTATTGTTCTTGGTCAAGCTATCAATAATGCATTAGGTGATAGAGGAAACATAAAAAGATATTCAAATACAACCATGATAATGGATGAGTGCTCAGCTAATATACAAATTGATTTATGCTCAAGAATCAATCTTAAATATAAACTTCCTAAGCTTACTGAATATGTAGGAGATCTTCCTACTGAAATGGTCCAGCATTTTATTGATACTTTCATCAAGAACCTCGGTATTACCGCTCATGTTAAGGTTTTAGGGGAAAATTCACATCATATTGTAGAGATACTATTTAAAGCTCTTGGCATGGCAATTGGTGAATCTGTCGAATTAACAAATCAAGCCTCTTCAACAAAAGGTATTTTATAGTGATAGGTATAATCGATTGTGGGGGTGCAAATCTTCAGTCCATAAAGTCATCACTTGATTCACTAAATACTGACTCACTAACATCTAATGACTGGTCAATCCTCCAAGATTGTAATGGTTATATTATTCCTGGTGTCGGTGCTGCAAAAAATGTAATGGATACACTACATATAAAATCATTAGTTAAGAGAATTAAAACAATAAACAAACCAGTCCTTGGTATTTGTATAGGTATGCAGATTTTATATGACTATTCAGAAGAAGATGATCAAAAATGTCTGTCGATAATTAAAGGTAAAGTAAAAAAATTTAATGACTCCAGTTTAGCTGTTCCTCAAATGGGTTGGAATAAAGTTAATTTTAATAAAGACCATAATTTTTTAGATGGTTATTATTATTTTGCAAATAGTTATTATGCTGACCCATCTGAATATACACTTGGTGAATCAAATTATGGTGTTCAGATTAGTTCCTTTATAAAAAAAGATAATTATTATGGTGTTCAATTTCATCCTGAAAAATCATCAAAGCAAGGTAAAAAATTTCTTAAATTTTTCCTAGACCAAGTATGAAAATAATTCCAGCAATAGATATTCAAAATGGATCATGTGTCAGATTAGTTAAAGGCGACTTCAATCAATCAACTACCTATAACAATTCTCCATATAATCAAGCTAAATTCTTTTTTGAGAATGGATTTAATCATATACATATTATTGATTTAGACGGAACTCAGGTTGGTGAAAAAATTAATGCTGATATTGCATCAAAAATAGCAAATGATTTAGGACTAAAAATTCAATTTGGCGGAGGTATAAGAGATATTCATGATATTGATAGGCTATTAAATAATGGTATTTCAAAAGTAATAGTAGGTACCATAATTTTTAAAGATAAAGATACTCTTCAATCATTAAAAAATAATTTTGATCAAAATCAAATAATTTATGCTCTCGATTTTAAGAAAGTTGAAGATATTTATTGTGTTTGTACACATGGTTGGCAAGAGGAAACTAATATAGATATTTTTGATTTTATAGCTAAACATGAGTTTAAAAATATTCTTGCAACTGATATCGATAAAGATGGATTGCTTAAAGGCCCTAATATTGATGCATACATAAATATACTTCAAATATCAGAATCTATAAATTTAATTGCTTCTGGTGGTATTAGCTCATTAATAGATATAGATAACTTAAAAAAAATTAATATTAAAGAAACAATTGTTGGCAAGGCTATCTATGAAAACAAAATATCACTTAAGGACCTAAAAGCATGCTAACAAAAAGAATAATTCCATGTCTTGATGTAAGAGATGGTAATGTTGTTAAAGGCATTAAATTTAAGAATCATAGAATTATTGGTGATCCAATAAATTTAGCAAAAAATTATTCAGATCAAAATGCTGATGAGCTTGTATTTTATGATATTGGAGCAAGTACAAAATCTAATACCGTTAAATCTCAATGGGTTTTAGAAATTTCAAAAAAAATTGATATTCCATTCTGCGTTGCTGGTGGAATAAAAACTATAAAAGATGCAGAAAATATACTTTCTCAAGGTGCGGATAAAATATCAATTAACACCCCTGCTCTAGAAAACCCAAATCTAATTAATGAATTTGCAAAAAGATTTGGAAGTCAATGCGTTGTTGTTGGAATAGATAGCTTATTTGATCACGATATTTATACTGTGTATGCAAAGACAGGTTCAGAAAAATCAATATATGCAACCAAATTAAATACAATAGATTGGATTAAGGAAGTTCAAGATAGAGGTGCAGGTGAAATTGTTCTTAATTGCATGAATGAAGATGGAGTTAAGAATGGCTATGACCTGGAACAATTAGCACTTGCACTTGAGGCGTGTCATGTCCCTCTTATTGCTTCTGGGGGTGCTGGTCAAATGAGTCATTTTAAGGATGTTTTTGATGTTGGTGTTGATGGTGCTCTAGCTGCATCAGTCTTTCATGACAACAAAATATTAATTAATGATTTAAAAAAATATTTATCAAATAAAAAAATACAGGTAAGAATATGAAATTTAAACTTAATAATGATGGATTGATTCCCGCAATAATTCAAGATTATAAATCTAGAGAAATTTTGATGCTTGGATACATGAATGAAAAATCATTTCAAATAACTCTTGATACCAAAAAGGTTACTTTTTTTAGCAGATCACAAAATAAATTATGGACTAAAGGAGAGACTTCAGGAAATTTCCTTAACTATGTATCACATGATATTGATTGCGATAATGACACCATTTTAATTCAAGCCACTAATTTGGGTCCAACATGCCATCTTGAACAATATTCATGTTTTGGAGATGAGAGTTTTTCATTAAATAAATTAGAAAAAGTAATTTCAATTAAATCCAAAGAAGATAACCAAAATTCATATACTGCAAAATTAAATCAAAAAGGAATCAAGGAAATTGCTAAAAAACTTACTGAAGAAGCTGGAGAACTATCTATCAGTGCTGTTACAAATGATGGAAGGTTGCTTGATGAAGCTGCTGATTTAATGTATCACTATTTAGTATTATTAAATTTTTATGATAAGTCTTTAAGTGATGTTGTAGAGGTTTTAGAAAGAAGACAAAAATAACTTATATATATTTTTTTAAAGCTTCAATAAAAAATCTATTTTCTTCAGATGTGCCGATAGTTACTCTTATAAATTCAGGCATTTCATATAAATCTATAGGTCTGATAATGACTCCATCCTTCATAAGGTTCTGAAATAAATTTCTATTATTAACATTAGTCTTAATAGCAATAAAGTTACCCTCAGATTTTATATATTCGACACCCAGTTCATCTAGCAGGTTATAAAGTTCTAATTTATTTTTATGGTTTTTGCTTATACTATTTTCTAAATGGTATTTATCTTCGAGTGAAGCTATTGCCGCTTTTTTGCGCAATTGTATTGACATTAAATGGCTGTCTTATTCTATTTAGAACTTCAATTAGCTTCTGGTTCGCAACACCATACCCTATTCTAAGTGCAGGTATGCCATGAATTTTAGAAAAAGATCTTGTAAAAATAACATTAGAATAAGAATTAAGAATTTCTTTGTGATCAATATAGTCTTCTGCTAACACATATTCATAGTAAGCAAGATCAATTACAACCAAAACATCATTAGGAACTTTGCCTAAGAAATCAATTATTTCAGAATGTGAATTATAAGTTCCGGTTGGATTATTTGGATTAGCAATAAAAATTAACCTAGTTTTTTCATTAATATAGTCATGAAAGTTTTTTAAAGAATGGCCATAATCCTTTGCGGGCACTTCATGAAAATTAGATCCATTAACCAAAGAAGCAAGTTTATAGACCACAAATGCATGTTGAGAAAAAATAGATTCAGTTGATGGCGATAAGAAAGCTTTAGCAATAAGCTCTAATATTTCGTTTGAACCATTACCTAAAATAATCTGATCAAAATCATATCCTTCATTTTTTTGTATAGATTTCTTTAGTTCAACACCATCGCCATCTGGGTATAGATGAAAATCACTAAAATTAGATAATATATCTAGAACCTTTGGTGATGGGCCAAAATTATTTTCATTGCTAGCAAGCTTTACAATTTTACTTAAACCAAATTCATTTAAAACCTCATCAATATTTCTTCCTGGTTCATAGGGTTTTATTGATTCAATTCCTTTATTTA
>CACEJU010000022.1 GCA_902559885.1 uncultured SAR86 cluster bacterium
TCAATAAATTTAAAAAATTAGTGGAAGAAAATGCCTAAAAGAAAAGATATATCTTCAATCTTAATTATAGGTGCTGGCCCAATTATAATTGGACAGGCTTGTGAGTTTGATTATTCAGGAGCTCAGGCATGTAAAGCCTTAAAAGAAAATGGATATCGTGTAATTTTAGTAAACTCTAATCCAGCCACAATCATGACAGATCCATTATTAGCTGATGCTACATATATAGAACCTATTCATTGGAAGTCAGTTGAAAAGATTATTGAGATAGAAAAACCAGATGCAATTTTACCAACCATGGGTGGGCAGACAGCTTTAAATACTGCATTAACATTAGACAAAGAAGGGGTGTTAAAAAAACATGGCGTCAAAATGATTGGAGCAAATAGAACTGCAATTGATAAAGCCGAGGATAGGCAATTATTTGATCAAACCATGAAAGCAATTAATCTAGAAACACCAGCATCAGGTATTGCACATTCAATGTCTGATGCATACGAAGTCCAAAAAAGAATTGGCTTTCCTTGCATAATTAGGCCATCTTTCACTATGGGTGGAACTGGAGGCGGCATTGCGTATAACTTAGACGAATTTGAAAAGATATGTGAGAAAGGTCTAGAACTATCTCCGACTAATGAGCTTTTAATAGATGAATCTCTGATTGGATGGAAAGAATATGAAATGGAGGTTGTCAGAGACTCTCAAGATAATTGTATTATTATTTGTTCAATAGAAAATTTTGATCCAATGGGTGTTCATACAGGCGACTCTATAACTATTGCCCCAGCTCAAACATTAACCGATAAAGAATTTCAAATTATGAGAAATGCTTCATTTAAAATTCTCAGAGAAATCGGAGTAGAGACAGGTGGCTCAAACGTTCAATTTGCTGTAAACCCGGAAGATGGCAGGATGGTAGTGATTGAGATGAATCCAAGAGTAAGTAGATCGTCAGCATTAGCATCAAAGGCTACAGGATTTCCAATAGCAAAAGTTGCAGCTCTTCTTTCAGTTGGCTTTACATTAGATGAATTAAAAAATGATATAACAGGAGGCTTAACCCCAGCATCCTTTGAGCCCTCTATTGATTACATAGTAACCAAAATTCCAAAATTTGCTTTTGAAAAATTTCCAGGTGCCAATTCGCGCCTAACAACACAAATGAAGTCAGTAGGGGAAGTTATGGCTATTGGAAGCAATTTTCAGGAATCCTTACAGAAAGCATTATGCAGCATGGAAGAAGATCTTAATGGCTTGAATGAAATAGTTAATAAAACTGACGGCTCTTACAAAGATGAAATTAATTATGAGTTAACTTTTCCTGGTTCAAAAAGAATATTTTATCTTGCTGACGCTATTAGAGAGGGTTACTCGTTAGATGACTTGTATGAGCTTACTGGTATTGATAGATGGTTCTTAAAGCAAATAGATGAATTAATGCATTACGAACAAGAGCTAAAAAAACTTAATATTAATGACCTTGATAAAGAATACTTGAAGAATTTAAAAATTAAAGGTTTTTCAGATTCTAGGATTGGGCAACTATTAAAAGTAGAAGAAGATGAAATAAGAGAACTTAGAAAATCTTTAAATATAAAACCATCCTTCAGAAGGGTTGATACATGTGCTGCTGAATTTGCAACATCTACATGCTATATGTACTCCTCTTATTCTAATGATTGTGAAAGCAATCCATCTGATAAAAAGAAGGTTATGGTTTTAGGCAGTGGGCCTAATAGAATAGGCCAAGGAATAGAATTTGATTATTGTTGTGTTCATGCATCCCTAGCTATGCAAGAAGAAGGTATAGAGTCAATCATGGTAAATTGTAATCCCGAGACTGTTTCAACAGATTATGATGTATCAGATCGATTGTATTTTGAACCAATAACTTCTGAAAAAATTCTTGATATTATTGATATAGAAGATCCATATGGAGTAATTATCCAATTCGGAGGACAAACCCCTCTTAAGCTTGCAAACTTGTTAGAAAAAAAAGGTATAAAAATTCTTGGAACAGATGTAGATGCAGTAGATAGATCAGAAGATAGAGAAAGATTTCAAGAATTAGCAGAGAAACTTGACTTAAAACAGCCAAATAATGCAACTGTTACAAATTTCGAAGAGGCAATTGAGTCCTCAAAAAAAATAGGTTATCCAGTTGTTGTAAGACCATCCTATGTGCTAGGGGGAAGGGCAATGCAGCTCGTGCATAATCAGCAGGAGCTTGAGATATATCTTAAAGAAGCCGCAGTTGTTTCAAACTCACGACCAATATTGTTAGATAGTTATTTAACTGATGCTATTGAAGTTGATGTAGATGTTGTTTCAGATGGAAAGAATATTCAAATAGGCGGGATTTTGCAGCATATTGAACAAGCTGGTATTCATTCAGGTGATTCGGCATGCTCACTACCACCGTACAGTCTTTCTCAAGAAACTCAAAACGAAATTTCCAAACAATCCATAAAAATAGCTGAGGAATTGAATATTATTGGTCTTATGAACATCCAATTTGCTATAAAGGGAGATGAAATTTATATAATTGAAGTCAATCCAAGAGCCTCAAGAACAGTTCCTTTTATCTCAAAAGCCATTGGAGAATCATTAGTAAAAGTTGCTTCTAAGGCAATGTTGGGCCTTTCCTTGGTTGATCAAAAATTCAGCAGCAAATTAAGTAACGGACTCTTTTTTGTAAAAGAGGCTGTATTGCCTTTTGATAAATTTCCAATGAGTGACCCAATTCTTGGACCTGAAATGAAATCAACAGGGGAAGTTATGGGCATTGGTAAAAATTTTGGTGAAGCTTATGCAAAAGCTCAAAAAGGAGCCAATAAAGTCATACCTCAATCCGGGAATGTATTCATAAGTGTTAAGGATCAAGATAAAAAATATCTTGATAAATTAGCACCTTTGCTTGTAGAAAAAAACTTTTCACTAGTAGCAACTAAGGGCACTGCTAAATATATTGAAGCATTAGGGTTTGAGGTTAAAAAAATTAATAAAGTTAAAGAAGGTAGGCCACATACCGTTGATATGCTTTTAAATAAAGAAGTTGATCTTGTAATTAACACAACAGAAGGGAAAACTTCAATTGAAGACTCTGCATCTATAAGACAATCTGCTTTAAGAAATAAAATTCTGGTAACCACTACTATGTTTGGAGCTTTTGCAATAGTAGAAGCACTCAATAATAAAGAAGAAAATTGGAATTATATTTCGATGCAAGAAATCAATATTTAGCATCTATATTGTTATAATGAATTATGTCAAAGATTCCTTTAACAATAGATGGAGAGAAATCACTTAAGAAAGTCTTAGCTGATTTAAAATTTATTGAACGACCAAAAATATCTGAAGCTATTGCTGAAGCAAGAGCGCATGGTGACTTAAAAGAAAATGCTGAGTACCATGCCGCAAAAGAGTTACAAGGGCTTACTGAAGCAAAAATTACAGAAATAGAAAATGCACTGGCAAATGCTCAGGTAATAGATGTAAGGGATATACCAGAAACTGGAAGAGTTGTATTTGGCTCAACTGTTGTCGTTTATGATACAGGCAAAGACTCAGAAATTACTTACAAAATTGTTGGGAACTTAGAATCAAAGCCTGAAGAGGGTTTAATTTCTGTAGAAACTCCAATTGCACGAGGCCTAATTGGGAAGTTTGTTGAAGATGAGGTTAGGATATCAACACCATCCGGTGAAATAGAATATGAAATATTATCTGTAAAGCATCTATAGAATGCACGCAGATAATTGGGCCAATAAAGCTAAACAAGAGGGTTATAGAACTAGAGCGGTATATAAGCTCGAAGAAATCTTAAAGAAGGCTTCATTTCCAAATGACAGCAAAGTTCTTGATTTGGGATCTGCTCCAGGTGGCTGGTCTCATTATTTAAAAGTAAATTATTCAAATTTTAAAATTTATGCGGTAGATATTTTACCTATGGATGAAATCAAAGAGGTAGATTTTTTTCAGACAGGTATAGAAGACCTAGATTCTATAAATATATTTAATGATCTTATTAATAAATTTGATCTTGTAATTTCTGATATTGCCCCAAACTTAAGTGGTATATCTAGTATAGATACTGAAAATATATTAGAACTGAATAAAATCACAATTGAAGCAGCTAATAAATTTTTAAAGTTAGAAAATGGAACTTTTATAATTAAAACTTTTCAAAATAACAATCTTAAGAGTTTAAGAAAAATCATGACAAGTTTTTTTAAAAATATACAAGTTATCAAGCCAGCTGCTTCAAAGAAAAAATCTGGCGAGATTTATTTGGTTGGAGTAAGATAAAAATATGAATAATTTTATGAGAAATGTTTTGGTGTGGGCAATATTAGGCTCATTTATTATGTTTATTCTTAATAGTGTTGAGAATACTAATACAAGAGAAACAATAAGCTATAGTGAATTTAAGCAAGATGTACTCTCTGATCGTGTTGCTAAAGTTATTTATAAGGGCGATCAAATGACTATTATTGGCGATAGACTTGATGGTTCAAAGTTTGAAACAACTCAATCATTATACAAAACTGATGAAGCGGTTAATAAGGCAATTCAAGAAAACAATGTAGTCACTATCTATGAAAAACCAGAGCAGCCATCCATATGGTCACAATTATTGGTTGGAGCTTTCCCTATATTATTGTTACTAGCAATCTTCTTTTTCTTTATGAGGCAAATGCAAGGCGGTATGTCTGGCAAAGGTGGGCCCATGTCATTTGGAAGAAGCAAAGCAAAATTAATGGAAGGAGGAAAAGTTAAAACTAACTTCCAGGACGTTGCAGGTTGCGAAGAAGCAAAACAAGATGTTCAAGAGCTTGTTGATTTTCTTAGAGATCCATCAAAGTTTCAAAAGCTTGGAGGTAAGATACCAAGAGGAGTCTTAATGGTTGGGCCTCCTGGAACTGGTAAAACATTACTTGCTCGAGCTGTTGCAGGTGAAGCAAAGGTTCCTTTCTTTACGATATCAGGTTCTGATTTTGTTGAAATGTTCGTTGGTGTTGGAGCATCAAGAGTTAGAGATATGTTTGAACAAGCAAAAAAACAATCACCGTGTATTGTATTTATTGATGAAATTGATGCTGTAGGTAGACATAGAGGCGCTGGCCTTGGTGGCGGTCATGATGAAAGAGAGCAGACTCTTAACCAACTGTTGGTAGAAATGGATGGATTTGAAGGCAATGATGGCGTTATTGTAATAGCAGCCACAAATAGACCAGACGTATTAGATCCAGCTCTTTTAAGGCCTGGAAGATTTGATAGACAGGTTGTTGTTGATTTGCCTGACATTAGAGGAAGAGAGGCTATTCTTAAAGTACATATGAGAAAGGTTCCACTTGCTGCAGATGTTGATCCTTCTGTAATTGCTAGAGGCACTCCCGGATTTTCAGGAGCAGATTTAGCTAATTTAATAAATGAAGCAGCATTATTTGCAGCTAGGTACAGCGATAAGAAAATAGATCAAAGTCATCTTGATCTTGCAAAAGACAAAATAATGATGGGTGCTGAAAGAAAATCTATGATCTTAAGTGAGGAACAAAAAAGAATTACAGCATACCACGAAGCCGGTCATGCTATTGTTGGGAGACTATCTCCTCAACATGATCCCGTTTATAAGGTAACCATTATTCCAAGAGGCAGAGCCTTAGGTGTTACTATGTTCTTGCCAGAGGAAGATACCTATATGCAAAGCAAAGAATACTTACTTTCTAGAATTGCTGCATTATTTGGTGGAAGAATTGCTGAACAAATAATCAATGGTGATAATGGTATTACAACTGGAGCTTCAAATGATATTGAAGTAGCAACTAATATTGCAAAAAACATGGTTACTAAATGGGGTCTGTCAAAAGCTTTAGGACCATTAAAATATGGAGAAGATGAGGGAAGCCCATTTCTTGGAAGATCAGCTTCATCAGCTCCACCAGTGAGAAGTGAGGAGACCTCCAAAGTCATTGATGCTGAAGTGAAATCAATTATTGATTCTTGTTATGCTAGTGCTGAAAAGTTACTAAAAGATAATATGGCAAAATTGCATACAATGGCAGAAGCTTTATTAAAGTACGAAACAATTGACGCAGATCAGATTGATGACATTATGGCAGGAGCAACACCAAGAGAGCCTAAAGGCTGGTCTGATGACGATAATTCATCAAGTTCAATTAAAAAAGAAAACCCAATAAAAGGACCAGCAGAAGAGTTATAGAGTTATAATACACATATTATGACTTTAAAATTTGGTACCGATGGTATTAGGGGCCCGGTAGATACAGTTGTTACAGCAGAAGCTTGTCTTAGGATTGGGCAAGCAGTTGGTATTGTTGCAAAAGAAGAAGGCTGGAATACAGTCATGATAGGCAAAGACACAAGGGTTTCTGGGTATATGTTAGAGTCTGCGTTACAAGCAGGATTTATCGCTTCTGGTATAAATGTAAGGCTTCTTGGTCCAATTCCTACTCCGGGAGTTGCATATTTATCAAAATCATTTAGAGATCATTTTGGAGTTGTAATAAGTGCCTCTCATAATAGTTTTGAAGATAATGGCATTAAGATCTTCATGCCAAACGGTGAAAAACTTTCAAAGGAGATTGAGAAAAAGGTTGAAAAAATTCTTAATTCAACTCTTGATTCTGTAAATAGTGAAAGTATAGGTAAGGCCTCTAGATTTGATGAATCAGGAGCAAGATATATTGAATTTTGTAAGGCAACCGTTCCTCCTGAAATATCATTTAGAAATTTAAGAATAGTATTAGATTGCGCAAATGGTGCATGTTACAAAGTTTCTCCCGCTATTTTTAGAGAGCTAG
>CACEJU010000023.1 GCA_902559885.1 uncultured SAR86 cluster bacterium
ACAAAAATATGGAGAATCAGGTCTTAAAAAATCTTTATCGTTAAAATTTTCTGGTTCAGCAGGTCAAAGTTTTGGATGCTGGAATGCTAATGGAATGGAATTAGAGTTAAATGGTGACGCCAATGATTACGTTGGTAAAGGAATGAATGGCGGACAAATTGTTATAAAAAATTCAGGAAATTATTCAGAGGAAAAGCTTACTCCTCTTGCTGGAAATACATGTCTTTATGGAGCTACAGGTGGTGAATTATATATTGCAGGGTCAGTTGGAGAAAGATTTGCAGTCAGGAATTCAGGTGCTAAAGCCGTTATTGAAGGTGCAGGAGATCACTGTTGTGAATATATGACAGGTGGTCATGTTACAGTGCTTGGTCCGGTTGGCTCTAACTTTGCTGCAGGCATGACTGGTGGATTCGCATATGTATTGGATGAACAGGGCAGATTCTTTGATAAGTGTAATAGAGGCTTAGTCAATCTCGATAGGATTATGTCAGAAGAGATGGAGCCACATAGAAAACATTTAAAACAAACATTAAAAAAACATTTTGAAAAAACAGGCAGCCTAAAAGCTAAGGAAATATATGAGGAATTTGATAGGTATGAACCATATTTTTGGCTTGTATCGCCTGCTGCTGCAAATATACAAGATTTATTAAAGGCAACAACCGCAAATGCTGCTTAGCTAAGAGCAGCTTGAAGATTTTTTGAATTAAATTTATTGGTTTTAAATGCTTTTCTATTATCTATGAGTATTAAATTTAATTTACCCTCAGATACTTTCTTATCATTTTCAATATATTTTTTTAATTCTTGATACTTAAATTTAGAAATATCTGTATCTAGCCCAATTTTGTCTAGGTTAGCAATCAAAGTATTTAGGTATTTTTCATTTATTAGCCCTTCAAGTAGTGATATCTTTCCAGCAATAACCATGCCGTAGGCTACTGCTTGACCATGACTAATTAAATTAAATTTATTTTTAGCTTCGATAGCATGTCCAAATGTATGACCAAAATTTAAAATCGCTCTGATACCGCTCTCTTTTTCATCTTTAGTAACAATTCTTGCTTTAGTTTTAATTGATTCTTCAATTAGCATTGAAAGGATGTGTGAGTTTTTATTTTTTATTTTTATTGCTTCATTTTCAATAATTTTTTTTATTTTTTTATTTCCAATATATGCATATTTTGCAACCTCGGCCATACCAGAAAGGAATTGCTTATCTGATAAGCTATTTAAGTAATCTATATTTATAAGAACGCATTTTGGATTATAAAATGCGCCTACTAGATTTTTACCAGCATCAATATTTATTGCAGTCTTTCCTCCAACTGACGAATCCACTTGTGACAAAAGAGTCGTTGGTACTTGGATATAATCAATTCCTCTCAAATATGTTGAGGCAGCAAAACCAGCTAGATCTCCAACTACACCTCCACCAAAAGCCAATATACAGTCACTTCTATCAAATTTATATGTAGATAGTTTTTCATGAATAAGCATAAGGGATGAATAAGACTTAGATGATTCACCTTGAGGAATTTCTTGAACATATAATTTTTTTAAAGGTCTTAAAATAAATTTAAGTTCATTAAGATATCTTTTTGGAATACCTGAATCAGTGATGATTAAGACTTTATTATTATTTTTTAATGCTTTTATTATAGATGCTTTATTTATACTTTTATTAAAAATATGGACATCATATTGACTATCTTTTTTTCCAACTTTTATAACTTTAGCCATAATTTTTTACAAGTTTTATTATCTCTGCCGCAACCTCTTGACTAGTTAAATTCTCAGTACTAACCACATAATCAGCTACGCTTTCGTAAAGTTCTTCTCGTGTCTCATGAAGCTCTTTTAGTATTGTCTCAGGATCGCCATTTTTTAAAAGAGGCCTATCTTTATCTTTTGAAGTTCTCTCAAGCTGAACAGATATAGGTGTTGCAAGATAAAAAACTGTTCCACGCGATGACAAAGTATCACGATTTTTATCAGAGAGGATTATTCCTCCACCTGTAGATAAAACAATAGAATTTAATTGAGCAAGCTCATCAAGTATTTTAGTTTCTCTTTTTCTAAAACCTTCTTCACCTTCAAGATCAAAAATCCAGTCAATAGATGCACCAGTTCTATTTTCAATTTCTTCATCAGTGTCATGAAAAGTTAAAAATAATTCATCAGAAATTATTTTTCCAACTGTTGATTTTCCGGACCCCATTGGACCAACTATAAAAATATTCATTTAATAAAAATTATATTTAAAAAAGTGGATTCTAACATTTAACTAATAAAAATAGTTTTTTACATAAGAAAAGATGCAATCTTAATACCAAAATATTATATTTATCCATTATGCAAAAGTTTATTACATTTTCTTTTTATCTTTCAGTAATAAGCTGTATTTGTGCAATTTTAGTAATTCTATCAACATATTTTTATTTAAAACCAAACTTACCTGAAATTAGCCTTGTAGATGAGTCTGAATTACAACTTCCATTAAAAATTTATACCGAGGATGAAGTTCTAATTGGAGAATATGGAGAAATTAAAAGGAGTCCAATTTCATATGCCGATATTCCATACAATTTAAAGCATGCGTTTTTAGCTGCTGAGGATGATAATTTTTTTAATCATCAGGGAATTAGTTATACCGGTTTATTAAGAGCCTTTATTCAATATTTAGAGGCTGGTGAAATTGTAAGTGGTGGCGGTACTATCACAATGCAGGTTGTAAGAGGTTTTTTGTTAACAAGAGAGCAAAAACTTGTAAGAAAAATTAAGGAAATATATTTAGCGCTTGAGCTAGAGGGTAACGCTAGCAAAGAAGAAATTTTTGAATTGTATGTAAACAGAATTTTTCTTGGCAATAGATCTTATGGAGTGAATGCTGCAGCTGGATCATATTTTGGTAAAAGCATTGATGAGCTTACCTTAGCAGAATCTGCAACCATTGCTGCAATGGCTCAATTGCCTTCAAAAATAAATGCAATCAAATCACCAAGGAGAACCAAGCAAAGAAGAGATTGGATTTTATATAGAATGAATAAGTTGAGATATATCACAGATGATATGTATCAAGCCGCAATCTTTGAACCAATAACAGTTAGAGAAAACATTGATATGTATGAAGTATCAGGTTCTTATATCGCAGAATTAGCTAGGCAAGAAGTAATTAGTAGATATGGTTTGAGAGCTTACACTGAAGGATGGTCTGTTTACACAACTGTAAATTCAAGACATCAAAAATCTGCTATAGAATCAGTTAAAAATGAACTTTTTGCTTATGATAAAAGACATGGTTGGCGCTCTAAAGATAATTTTATTGATATTTTTAATGAAATCCAAATTTCTAATTTAAAGAATTTCGATAATAGTTTTTTGTTAAAAGAAACTAATTATGACTATCTGTATCAAGATGAAAGTTCTCTTTCTTTTAAATTAAATCAAGTCTTTGATAATAAAGTAAGTTATCCTGGCTATGAAAAAGCTGTTGTTTTGATGGTTCAAGAAGATAAATTATTAACAATCTCTCAAAACTTTGAACTTTTAACTATCAGTTGGTCAGATGAATATAAATGGGCAAGACCTCAAGAAAATATTAATAGATTAGGAAAAGCTCCTGATAGTTTTGTAGATTTTATTTTTGAGGGTGATTTTATATATCTTAAAAAATTTGATAATTTTTATATGTTGGATCAGATACCAATTGTTGAATCAGCCTTAATATCTATGAGTCCTGAATCAGGCGCTGTAAAAGCATATATTGGAGGATTTGACTTTAATAGAAGTAATTTTGATAGAGTAAGACAATCATATCCACAAACCGGATCAAGCTTTAAACCCTTCTTATATGCAAGTGCCTTAGAAAGTGGCTACAACCTCTCAACCTTAATTAATGATGCTCCAATTGCTTTTGAAGATAAAAATCTTGAGAGCGTTTGGAGGCCAGAAAATTATACTGGTGAATTTTATGGATTAATGCCACTTAGAGAAGCCCTAAACAAATCTGTAAATATAGTTTCAATAAAACTTCTTAGAGAATTAGGCATTAATAATGCTCAAAATGGTATTGATAAGTTTGGTCTTGATAAGAAAAGGCTGCCTCGTGATCTATCTTTGGCATTAGGTTCTGGAAACTTTTCTCCAGCTGAGATGCTCCGAGCATACAGCGTTTTTGTAAATAATGGATCTGTGAGAGAGCCATATTATGTAAATTATATTAAAGATAGATTTGGAAATATAATATACAAATATGAAAAACCAGCTGAAGAAGAAAGCATAGTTGCTGAGTTTAATGCTTTCCCATGGTTGAATACTATAGAATTAGAGGCAAATAGGCCTTACTCATTGATAAAACCAAATAAAAATCAGGATCAGATTGATCCAAGGGTTGCATATTTAATGAGAAATAATCTTATAGATTTTTTAAGTAGAGGTTCTGCTGGCAGAAAATCATCTTATTTAAATAGGGATGATATTGGAGGAAAAACAGGTACAACAAATGACTCTATTAGTACTTGGTTTTCAGGTTTTCAAGATGAATTAGTAACAACTGTTTGGGTTGGCACAGACGATTTTACATCACTTGGTGAGAACGAGTATGGCTCAACAATATCTTTACCCATTTGGCTTGGGTATATGGAAGATGCTTTAAAAGATATACCAATTAAAAATATTGATATGCCAGAAGGAATTTCTTTCGTAAGGATCAATAAAGATACTGGATTAATTGATGCAAATTCAAAGAACTCATACTTTGAATTAATTCTAAGTGAAAATATAGAAAATTAATCTTTAAAAAGATTTATTGATAAAAGTTCCCATATATTTTCAATATATGAGCTAGGCGATACTTTGAACTTAGATCTAATAAATCTATTAATATTACCTTCAAGAACAGTAATAATTAATTGAGCTGTTATACCCGGCTGCGTAACAAGAATATCTGAATCTTTTGAAAGAATATTTTTTAGAGTAAGCTCAAGCCTATCGAAAAATTGATTAACTTCGTCAGCTACATTTTGCTCATCTGATGAAAGAGCTTCTCTTGATAATAATCTTGCAAACCCTTTATTTTTTTCAACAAACAAAATAAAAAAAAGAAAAATATTTTTTATCTTATCTTTTGTAGTAACTTTTGAATTTTTTATTTCACCGCATTTTAAGAAAATAGAATCATCACAGAATTTAAAAAGCTCAGCATAGATTGATCTCTTGCTTGGAAAATGTCTATACAAGGCAGCTTCAGTTATGCCTGATTTCTTTGCCAATAGTGCAGTTGTAATTTTAGAGAGATTTCTTTCTTCTAGTAATTCAGCTAGTGATTGAAGAATTATATTTTTTCTATCATTTTTCATGATTTATTGATTAATTTAAATCAATATCAGGGAAAATGCGAGAAAACTCATTTAAAAACATGCTTTTAATTTGAATAAGATCTTCCTCTGTATCTCCTTCAAATCTTAAAACTAAATTTGGTGATGTATTTGAAGCTCTTAAAAGCCCCCAACCGTTT
>CACEJU010000024.1 GCA_902559885.1 uncultured SAR86 cluster bacterium
AAGCTATCAATCATAGCTTTTTCAGCGCATCTTAAAAAGGGATTAAATTCTTTTTCTTTTGCAAATGTTGTTGGTATCGAAGGAATATCTCTAGCTCTAAGATTTTTTACCTCAATCTCTCTTTCAAGTATTTTTTTATTGTTAGGTTCGGCTAATTTTGCAAAAGCTAAATTTGAAAGTGTATATTCATGTGCACAATATATTTTTGTACTATCCGGTAATTTGCTTAGCTTAGAAATGGAATCATGCATTTGTTTGAAGGTTCCCTCAAACACTCTTCCGCAACCGGACGAAAAAATGGTATCTCCACAAAATAGGTGAGATTCAGCATCTATTTCTAAATAAAAAGCAATATGATCTAAGGTATGCCCAGGTACTTCAATAACTTTAAAGTTTAAACCTATAATATTTACT
The DNA here is from genome assembly GCA_902559885.1 of uncultured SAR86 cluster bacterium. Classification (GTDB taxonomy): domain Bacteria; phylum Pseudomonadota; class Gammaproteobacteria; order Magnimaribacterales; family D2472; genus CACEJU01. Next base: position 415 of record CACEJU010000024.1, read on the forward strand.
GAATCACCTTCAGTTACCTCTATATTAATATCCTTATGACAGTTAGGAGGGCCAATTACTTCTGATATTGAATATTTTTTTAGCAGGTCTTCTATTCCACCAGTATGATCAAAATGATGATGAGTTATTAATATCCCATCTAAATGGAGATTATTTTTAGTTAAAAAATCAATTACTGGCTTTGAATCTCCTGGATCAACAACCAAAACCCCTTCATTAGTTCGTGCTAACCAAATATAATTGTCAGTGAATGCTTTAATTGGTTCGATTTGAATCATATATGAATTCTATGACAATTTTATGAAAATCGTAAATATTTATACTGATGGTGCGTGCAGAGGCAATCCTGGAAAAGGGGGTTGGGGTGCCGTCTTAGAGTATGGCGGAAGATCAAAAGAAATTTACGGAGGGGATTTTTCTACAACTAATAATAAGATGGAACTTAAAGCTGTTATAGAAGCACTGAGATTGTTAACAGAACCCTGTAAGGTAACTCTTACTACTGATTCTAAATATGTTATTCAAGGAATAACTGAATGGATTAGTGGTTGGAAGAAGAATAATTGGAAAAACTCTTCTAAACAGGATGTTAAAAATAAAGATCTATGGATAGAGCTTGATAATTGTATAGAAGGTCATAATATTGATTGGCAATGGGTAAAAGGTCATTCAGGTCATGAAGGTAACGAAAGGGCTGATGAATTAGCTAACAAAGGAATTGATGCTTTATGAAAAAATATATTGTACTTGATACAGAAACTACAGGTCTTAATTATGAAGAGGGTCACAAAATAATAGAGATTGGAGCAGTTCTCTTGGAAGATAGAAACAAATCAGACAATTATTTTCATACATACCTGAATCCACAAAGAATAATTGAAGAGGAAGCGATTAAGGTTCATGGTATTACAAATGAGGAGCTTGAGGATAAGCCATTATTTGATGAAGTTGTGTCTGAATTTTTAGAGTTTGTAGAAGGCTCTACATTAGTCATACATAATGCTCCTTTTGACTTAGGTTTTTTAAATAATGAGATCAAATTAGCCTCATCAAAAAATCCTTTGTTAGAAGATATATGTGATGTTGTGGACACACTAGAAGTTGCCAGAAAAAAATTTCCAGGTCAAAGAAATTCACTAGATGCTTTAGCTAACAGATTTAGCATTACTAACTATGACAGGACCTATCATGGAGCTTTATTGGATGCTAATATTTTATCTGATGTATTTTTAAATCTTACAGGTGGTCAAAGTAAGTTTTCATTCAGCAATACTTCATCTGTAATAAGCAATAATAAACTTGCAGATAGTAATATTGATCTCAATAAATTTTCTTTAGTTAAATTTAATGCTAGCCCTGAAGATATTACAAAACATAACGATAGAGTAAAAGAGATTTCTGAAATATCAGGCACTAAATCTATATGGGAGCAATATTCATGAGTACCGTAACTAGATTCGCACCTAGTCCAACCGGTGAACTTCATATAGGTGGCGTAAGGACTGCGCTATTTAATTATGCATATGCAAAAAAAAAGAATGGCAAGTTTTTAATAAGAATTGAAGATACTGATTTAGAAAGATCTACCAAGGAATATGAAAATAATATTTTACAAAGTCTTAATTCGATTGGTTTAATTCCAGATCAAGATCCTATCAATCAATCTAAAAGATCTGAGCTATACCTTGCTGCTGCTAAAAAACTTTATGAAGATGGACATGCATATTACTGTAATTGCTCTAAAGAAAGATTAGATGAATTAAGATCTTCTTTGCAAGAGCAAGGAAAGAAGCCTCAATATGACAGTAAGTGCAGGGAACTCAATCTTTCCAAAAGTAACGATACAGTTTTGAGGCTTAAAACACCTCTCGAAGGTCAAACAATAGTTAAAGATTATGTAAGAGGTGAGATAGTTTTTGAAAATTCAGAATTAGATGATTTAATCATATTAAGAAGTGATGGAACTCCTACGTATCATTTATGCAATGTTGTCGATGATTTTGAGCAGGGGGTGACAACTGTTATTAGAGGAGAGGATCATATATCTAATACCCCAAGACAAATACATATTCAAAAAGCATTGGGCTATCCAGAACTAGAATATGCACATTTGCCGCTAGTTCTCGGTAATGATAAAAAGCGTTTATCAAAACGACATGCTGCTACCGGTCTAGAAGAATACCAAAGCAAAGGTTATCTTAATTCAGCTATATTAAATTGCCTTGCTCGCTTAGGTTGGTCTAAAGGGGATAAAGAAGTTTTTTATTTAGATGATCTAATTAAAGATTTTGAATTAACTGAAATTCAAAGAGCAGGTGCAATTTTTGACCAATCAAAACTTGATTACTTAAATTCACAACATTTAGCAAATCTTAGTATTGATGAATTTAAAATAGCTATAACCCCATTTACCAAAAAACTTGATATAGATATCGATACTCACCAACATCTTGAGTTATTAATTAATTCAATGAGATCATCTGCACATACCTTATCAGGTATAGCTACTAATTTAGTCCCATATTTTAAGGATATAGATAGTTATGACCAAAAAGCTCTTGAAAAGTTTGTTGCACCGGCTCCAACTATTCTTAGTTATATACATGATGCACTAAACAAGATTGAAAATTGGAATGAGGAAGTCTTGGATAATGAAATGAATATCATTAAAGAAGAGCTTAATCTTAAAGTTCCTCAAATTAATCAACCAGTTAGAATTGCTCTAACAGGATCAACTAATTCACCATCTCTTGGAACAACTATGTATTTATTTGGAAGAGAAGAAACTCTTATACGAATTAAAGCCTTAATAGAATCTCTTTAAAAAGTTTGGCTTGAAACATATTCAACAAACTTAGTGCAGTCTAAACTTAGCACTTCTTTTTTTGGAACAACGTTAACCTCATAGGGAAATTTTTGTTTTAGTTCAGATATTCTTATATTGCTATTTGCCAACTTGGAACTTGTATCGTCAATAATTGCTATTCCAATTCCCTTTGATACTAATGATAATGCTGCAGAATTTGAGTCAGATCTTGCAATATAATTAAAATTAATATGATTGTTAATTAAATATTCTTTCATATTTATATTGGAATCACCCAGGGTAAGTAAATTAGTTATTTCAATATGGGGATGTTTAATAAGGTCAAAGA
>CACEJU010000025.1 GCA_902559885.1 uncultured SAR86 cluster bacterium
TTCTCTAAAGAACCATGACACGGCTATTGTCATTAAAAAAATAAACCAAACATGTTTGATATATGGGAACATATATTCATTCTGCCACACCAAACTAGCTGTCACAAACTTTGACAAGCCTTAATTTTTTATGTATTCTCATAAGAAATCTCATAGATTTTATACATGAGCTTGACAAAACTGAAAAAGAAGTGTATAATGAGTATAACGGTTGCCCCGATTTAAATACCTATATATCCATACCTTCATATCTCTTATAAAGCCCCAATAAGGTTCTTATATTTATCATTAATAAAATATTTTTTATCTATTTCTTATATGCCGAATTTGGCAAGTTAGTTATTGCCAAGGTTGGCAAGTTTTATATTCCTTTTTGATATTGGTAAAGCTCCTTAAGTCTTTCATCATGTTCTAGAGGGTTTATTGAAAGAACTTCATCCTTACCTGCAAAATAAATCTTTGGTACATACTTAAACTCTTTATACTTATTTAAGATGTATTGCTCATGTTGATATGCATCAGCTAAGCCAATATTTAATTCACATATTATTTCAAAATCATATGGCATTTCAGAGTTTCCTCTAAATCTCCATGATGCTGATTTTGAAGTAATTCCAATCTTGAAAAAATTCTCATCATCATTAAAGGCATTTATAACGTATAAAATTCCTTCAATATTAATATTCTTTTTATTAATCTCTTCAAGTGTATAACCAAGATTTCTAATCTCATCAGAACAATTAGGACATCCTTGCCTTCCATTAATATGATGGTCTGGAGTTTGAGTAAAGTAACCATGGAATTTATTTGGGCAACCTATTTGAATATTTACTTTAGCCCCTTTGTAATCAGCTTTTGAATAATCATATTTTTTACCATGAACCTTGATTGCATCACTTATAAATTCTTCTTTAGTCTTTATGAAGATTTCTCTTAGAGCTTCTTTTTTGCATATTTCGCAACCAGTCATACCTTGGGAATGACCATAAGGTGTTTGAAGAAACTCATGGTCGTGTTTTATACACCTTATCAAGACATGTTTATCAGTATTCTCATATTTAACTTTTGAATAATCATAGTTGTTTCCATGAACAGCAATAAATTCTTTTAATACTTCTTTATAGGGCTTTCTTCTTTTTGCTGCTCTATTATCAATTGCACAATCATTACATCCTTCTCCACGCATGTGTTTTGCTGGTCTTTGGGGAAACTCATTATGAATTGGACAAATTATTATGACGTGATTATCAACACCATCTAATATCACTTTTGAATAGTCATATTTGTTACCATGTTTTTTCCTAGAACGTTTTATAAATTGTTCAAGAGTAATTTTTCTTGATTTAGTTCTTTTTTCTACCGCACATTTTTTACAACCTTTACCAGAAAGGTGGTCATTGGGTGTTTGAGGAAATTCCCAGTCATGTTTAATACATCTTATTTTTACTTTTATTGCAGCTGTTTCATAGATGGTATTACTGTAATCATATTTGTTACCATGAACATTACGAGCATCATTTATAAACTGTTCTGTAGTTTTCCTTTTTGTCATAACACCGGCAACTTATTAACAGCTTCTAAAGCTTCATTAAATTCAACACCCTCAGAGTAATAACCATAGGTCATAGTTGCTCCTACTGTTGAGTGTCCAACCAATCTAGCTGAGATAGCTTCTTTAACATTAGCATTTTCAAAGTTAGTCGCAACATTGTGCCTAATACTATGGAAGCAATATTGTTTACTCATTTCATTAACCGTATCTTTGATTAGCTTCTTTTGTCTACTAAAATAATTACTATAAGAGTTAGGAAGTTTTCTTTTCCATCCTTTTCCTTCAATCTTAAATTGTTGCAAAGGCTTTAGAAGTTCTCTATGAATAGGAACGACTCTTCTAGCATTTTCAGTTTTCATAGAAGCATCAGTCTTATTAAGATAATCCTCCATACTTCTATCAGGTTTTATTGAAACAACCCACACACCTGACTTCTCATCTTTGTATATGTCTTCAGCTCTTACAGATAGACATTCACCCAACCTAGCTCCTGTATACCATCCAAGATAAACAACAAGTTTATCTCTATCATCTTTCATAGTTGCAACGACCTTTCTTAAGTCATCTATATCCCATGGCAGGTATTTTGCTCTTGAGGCTTTAACCTTAATACCGTGTTTAGCAAATGGGTTTTCATATGAATATCTTTCAACACCTCTTGCATAGTTCCAGATAACACCTAGGTCTGTGAAGTGTCTGCTGATAGTGCCATTAGCTAGTTGAGAGTGCTTTTCTAGATGGAGCTTAAACTCAAGCGCATGATATCTTTCAATTGAAGCAACTTGGAAGTCTTTAGAGTTTAGAAATTTGTTAAATCTTTCCACTGCTTTTTTATGGGACGATTTAGTTTTATCTGAATATTCAGAGTACCTCCAGTTTTGAGCCATAGCCTGAGTAAGAGTAAGCTTATATTTATCAGGCATCTTTCCAGTAATTGCGTAGGAGAGGGCATCTACCTCAATTAATTCTTCATCTGTAGGATTTGGTAGGTCTCCTTGCTCTGGATGACCGACCCATGGGTACTCATCTCTTAGCTTGTCAGTAATTTGTTCTTGTATATCTATTAGCTTCTCTTTATCTAGACCAAGATAATTATCTACAAATAATTTAAATTCACCTTGAGCATGTCTTTCCTCTAATGCTTTTAATTGAGCAATAACTTCATCTCTTTGTTTTCTTGCTAATTTAATATCGGAAGTTTTAGTAGACTGTTTTATGAATGATTTTTTAGCAACCCTATGAAGATGCTTAGGAACCCTTACTTGTATATACCAAGTGTCCTTATTTCTTCCTTTAAGTGTTAAATATTTATTGCTTCCCATGACTGCTTAAATGTACCCACATTATAACATATAATGTACCTACAGTCAATATGAAATATATAAATGTTATAAAAACAATGCTTTCAGAGCTTTTGACATCGGCTCCCCTACGGGATGCCAATTTCCTAAGAAGCCCACGCATGTGGGCTTTTTTATGTCTTATAAAAATAATGTAAACTTCTTCAGATGAATATCAATCAACTATCTAATTCATTTCATTTAAATGGCTATGTCTATATTGAAAATTTCTTTGATAGAAATTTAATGGATATATATCAAAATAAAATATTAGATCATTTTGCACTAGATTTTAGCTATAAGCATGACATTGATTTTATTGAAAAATCAGATACTGATGTCATTCCATGGTTTCCTCAAAATGATGGAGAGAAAGCATTTGATGTCATTGAAAAGGACGAGCGATTAATAAATCTTACAGAGGCTATTCTTGGCCCAGGATGGAAGTCTCTATACTGCATGGTTATGTATTCTAATAAGTCTTCAAATGGGCAAGCCTGGCATCAAGATTGCGACCCATCTAATAAAAAAATTTTTAATCTTAATAGATTAATTTACACAACGGATATCAACAAAATATCAGGTGGAGAAGTTGAGCTAATTCCAGGTTCACATAAAAAAGGGATCATACCTTCTATATCTGAAGGAAATGACCTTGA
>CACEJU010000026.1 GCA_902559885.1 uncultured SAR86 cluster bacterium
AGAGAAATTGCTAAGAACCTTCAAAAATTAATTCCGAGACAAATGTTTGATGTACCAATACAGGTAGCATTAGGTGCTAAAATAATCTCAAGAGAGACTGTTAAAGCACTTAGAAAAAATGTTACAGCAAAATGCTATGGCGGCGATGTGACACGAAAAAAGAAATTACTTGAGAAACAAAAAGAGGGTAAAAAGAAAATGAAACAACTTGGCAGGGTTTCAATTCCGCAAGAGGCATTTTTAAATTATTTTAACTCTAATGAATAAATATGTTTACTGATCCAATTTTTTTAATAGCAACTTTTTCTCTTGTCGGGTGTTTGTTGGTGTGGATTTTATTTAATCTTGAGCAGCCAAAAGTATCAGAAAAATATCTTAAAATATCTACACAGATCTCTCTGCCACTTTCTTTGATATTGCTATGGCGTATTTTTATATATGCTGCCGATTTTGGTGTTGTTCTTTTTATAATTTCGTTAGTTGCGCTAGTGGTAATGATATTAGGATTTATAATTAAATCAGAGGTAATTTTTAAAACCTCAAGAGGTTATTTCATTCCTTTATTTCTAATTTTTATTTTAAGAACCTTCATGTATGAACCATATCAGGTTCCTTCTGGATCAATGATTCCAGGTTTAAAAGTTGGCGATTTTTTATTAGTAAATAAATTCGACTATGGTCTAAAAATAGCAAGAACTAGCTCAAATACAATTTTTAAAAATGATCCAGAATACGGAGATGTTGTGGTTTTTATTCCACCTCATAACCCAGTTCCATATGTAAAAAGGTTAATTGGTAAGCCAGGAGATAAAATTCTTTATTATCAAAAAAGACTGTTTGTTAATGGCAACGAAGTTCCTATAAACCTCATTTCTGAAGATAAAAATGCTAAATTCTATGAACAATCCTTGAACAATAAAAACTTTGTAATTAGAGTTCAAGAATTTGATGAATTTTCTCAACTCGATCAAGTTTATCGTGCCGTTGTCCCAGACGGCATGTATTTTGTGATGGGTGACAATCGAGACAGATCATCTGATAGCAGAATTTGGGGATTTGTTCCTAGAGATAATTTTTTTGGAAAAGCAGAATATATATGGATGTCATGGGAATGCTGGACATGTCTTCCTAGTTTTTCTAGAGCAGGCAAAATTAATTGATGTTAAACAAGATCGAAGAGATTCTCGGATACAAGTTTTCAAATATCCAATTACTTGATTTAGCATTAACTCATAAAAGTTTTAATAAAGCTAAAAACAATGAACGCCTAGAGTTCCTTGGAGATGCTGTATTAAATTTAATAATTTCTGAATATTTATCTAATATTTATCCAGATGAAACCGAGGGATCTTTAACCAGGATGCGCTCATTGATAGTTAAAGGAGAGTCATTAACTTCTGTTTTTTTAAATTTAGGTATTAAAGAATTTGTAAAACTTTCAAAGGGAACCTCAAATATTGAGCATGATAAGAAATTATCAATATATGAAGATTGTATGGAATCATTAATAGCAGCTATATATCTTGATTCAGATTACAAAACTACCAGAGATTATGTTGTAACTATTTTTGATTCTGTATTGAAATCAATAGATAAGAGTGCGCCAAATAAAGACTCAAAATCTTTGCTACAAGAATTTATGCAAAAAAAGGAAATGGACCTTCCAAAGTACCAAAGCCAAGAGGACGGTATTGGAGTATTTCAATCAATTATTAATCTAAATAAAAAAAGATTTGTAGGTTATGGGTCGTCAAAAAAAGAAGCTGAGCAAGATGTAGCAAAAAAAACTCTATCTTATTTGAGTAATAATGATGAATAAAACATTTTGCGGTTATGTATCAATTTTAGGTAAGCCAAATGTTGGTAAATCAACATTATTAAACAAAATCCTCAACAAGAAGGTTTCAATAACCTCAAGAAAATCTCAAACAACAAGAAATAATATTTTAGGCATTAAAACTTCGAAAAATATGCAGGCAGTATTTATAGATTCTCCAGGTATTCATGGAACTGCAGGAAGAATAATGAATAAAGTTTTAAATAAAAGTGCACTCGGCTTAATAGAGGATAGTGACTTAATTATTTTTATGACCCATAGACTCCAGCTGGATGCTCAAGATGAGTTTATTCTTAGGAAGCTTAAAGAGTCGAATGCAAAAGTTATATGCGCTATTAACAAGGTTGATCAAATTAAATCTCAGAATCAATTATTACCATTTATTGATCAAATAAAAGATAAATTTGGTTTCTTAGAAATTCTTCCTATTTCAGCCAAGTATGGCGATGGTCTAGATGACTTAGAAAAAGTTATCAATTCACATTTACCTGAATCCCCATTTATGTACGAAGAAGAATCAATTATTCCAAATGCGCATTATGAGAATTTTTTTATTACTGAAACAATTCGAGAAAAAATTATAAGATCTCTCGGTGATGAATTGCCTCATGATACTTTTGTTGAGATAGAGCAACTCGAAGAAAAAGAAGACTTATATAAAATCCATGCAGTTATATATGTATCAAGAGAAAGTCAAAAACAAATTGTAATTGGCGATAAGGGTAACAAGCTTAAACAAATAGGGATTCAGGCACGGAAAGATCTAGAAAAGCACTTTAAGAAAAAAGTTTTCTTAAAAACCTGGGTAAAAGTTAGAAAGAATTGGAATAGCGATAACGATTATCTTAAATCATTAGGAGTTGGTGGAACTTATGAATCAAAGTGATTGGGAGAGTTGTTATCTGCTTCATCAAAGATCATATGGAGAAACTAGCCTTATAGTAGATATATTTTCATACTCTTACGGCAGGATTTCATTAGTTGCAAAGGGTGCAAAAAAACCCAAATCAAAATTTTTTGGTTATTTGATGCCTTTTAATAAATTAAAAGTTACATTTAGTGGAAGAGGTAACTTAAAAACCCTAACCAATATTGATAAAGACTTTAGTACAAATACAAATTTAAACTCAACTCAAATATACAGTTTAATGTATATAAATGAATTAATTGTAAGATTGCTTCCACAAGAGATCCCCCAGGAAGACTTATTTAAGCTGTACGATGAATTCATTAATAACTTTGCTAATGAGAAAGAGGTTGGATTTAATTTAAGGCAATTTGAATTAGATTTATTGGAGCTGCTTGGATACGGTATAAACTTTAATAATGATATTGAAAATAATGAGCTTATAGACCCACTAGCTACCTATGAGTTTGTAGAAGAGAGAGGATTTAGAAAAAAAACAAATGCAGATTTTCAGGGTAAAGATATTATAAATATGAGTCAAAG
>CACEJU010000027.1 GCA_902559885.1 uncultured SAR86 cluster bacterium
TGCCAGCCTAGTCAATAAAACTCTTTTCATATCTATTAAAAAAACCTCTATTAATTAAAAGTAAAAAAATAACTGGAAGCGTTAGCAAAGAAGTAAAAATATAAAAATACATCCAGCCATATTCTAATCCATGGAGATTTTGAAGCTTTTCTACCCAGGCTCCAGATAAGCCCTTTAAAATAAATCCAGGTCCTGCCATGAAACCTGTTAATAATGCATATTGAAAAGCTGTATATTTTTTTGAAACTAAACTAGTTAAGAATGCAATATTTACTGTACCAACTATACCAACTGCTAAGCTATCTAGAGAAACAATAAAAGTTAAAAGAAAAAGACTTTTTTCTGAAATTGAAACATAGGAAAAAAATAAATTTGTTATAAAAACTAAAAAAGCACCAATTATTAATGAAGCATATACACCTATTTTCTTTATAAATATGCCTCCAAGAAATACACCAACAATTGAAAAAATTAGTGCTGCTACCTTAACCACAGAACCAATTTCAGTTAATGAAAAGCCCATCTCAAGATAAAAAGGTGTAGCCATGGGGCCCATTACAATGTCTGTTAGTCTATAGGTAGCTATTATTAATAAAAGCATTGAAGCTATATACCATTTAAATCTTGTAAAAAAGTCTAACAAAGGCTCAATTATTGAGTTGACAAATGTAAGTCTGCCCAACTCTTCATTTCTAACCTCTTCAGAAAAAATAACGCCAAGAACTCCAACAAGCATTGCAATAGATAGAAGTTTAAATGTCAAAGACCAGCCATATAAATCTGCAAATATTAATCCAAAAGAAGCTGCTGTAATAATTGCAAACCTGTAGCCTAATTGATAAGCGGCAGCCAAATTACCCTGATCATTAATTTTTGCATATTCGATCCTAAAAGCATCTATAGCTATATCCTGAAAAGAACCAGCAATTGCTATTATCGATGCAACTATGTAAAAACTCTTTAAATCAATTTGTGGATTTAATAATGAAAGAAAAAATATTGAAACAAGGATGATTAATTGAGTTAAAAGTATCCAGCTTTTTCTATGACCAAATTTTTTAAAAGCTATTATCTCAAACCTATCAACTAATGGAGCCCATAAAAATTTAATTGTATATGGAAATGTAATCCAAGCAAAAAAACCTATTAATGTAAGGCTTACTCCAACATCTTTAAACCAGGCAGAGCTTGTTGTAATTAAAACTATATATGGCAATCCTGATGAAAAGCCAAGACACAACATGACTAGCATTTTTTTTGGTAATTCAAACATTATCTAAATACCTATTCCATTCAAAATATTTACCAGGATCTGTTTTACGCTCAGGGGCAATATCAGAGTGTCCAGTAATTCTTTTTTTACTAATTAAATCATATTCTTTAATCAAAGCTTTAGTAACTTGAATCAAGCTTTTGTATTGTTCTTCCTCATAAATGTCATCATCGCATCCCTCCAATTCAATTCCTATGGAAAAATCATTACAATCCTCCTTACCTTTATAGTTTGATATACCTGCGTGCCAAGCTCTTTTATCAAAAGGCACAAATTGTATTATTCGTCCGCTTCTCTTTATGTATAAATGCGAAGAAACTTTGAGGTCACTAATTTCTTTAAAATATTCATTTTTAGATATATCTAAATTATTTAAAAAAAATGACTCAACATTATCATTATTGTAGTTTCTTGAGGGCAAGCTAATAGAGTGTATTACTATTAGAGATATGTTATTTGGATCTGGTCTATCATTAAAATTTGGAGATTCTAAAAAAGCTATATCTTCGATTTTATGATCTTTTATCTTCATTACCTTAAGCTAGGCGGAAGTTTAAAGAATATATCCTCATTATCCTCTCCATGCTCTTGGATTGAGGCACCAGTAACTTTTTGAACAGCAGATGCAATTTCTTGCACTCTTCTTTCTGGTGCTGAAGCACCTGCCGTAATAGCAATTTTATTTTTTCCATCAAGTTTTGATATATCTAAATCATCGAAACTATCAATTAAGACTGATTCACATCCACACTTTTCACTTAACTCTTGTAGTCTATTTGAGTTTGAGCTATTTGATGAGCCTACTACAATCATAAAATCTGATTCCAATGAGAGTTGCTTTACAGCATCTTGTCTATTTTGAGTTGCATAACAAATATCATCTTTTTTTGGAGTTTTTATCGAAGGAAATCTTTCTTTTAATATATTAATGATTGATCTAGTATCATCCACACTTAAAGTGGTTTGAGTAACTACAGTGAGGTCGTTTGGCTTGGATACTTTAATTTTTTTTGCTTCTAATTCATCTTGAACTAGGTATATATTGCTTATATTTTTGCATTCATGCCTACCAATAGTTCCTTCAACTTCTGGATGCCCCTCATGACCAATCAAGATAATATCTCTTCCAGCTCTTGCATGTCTTTTGACTTCCATATGAACCTTAGTAACCAAAGGACATGTTGCATCATGATAATCAAGATTCCTTGATTCTGTTTCATTTACAACTGCATCTGAAACACCGTGTGCACTAAAAATAACATTAGCACCATCTGGTATTTCATTTATATCTTCAACAAATATAGCTCCCTTATTCTTTAAGTCATTTACTACTAATTTATTATGCACAACTTCATGTTTTACATAGACTGGTGGTCCAAACTTATCAATGGCTCTCTCTACAATAT
>CACEJU010000028.1 GCA_902559885.1 uncultured SAR86 cluster bacterium
AACAGCAACTCTTTATAGTAATATAACCCCGAGGTTTTTAAAGAAGGGTATATCAAATTTCTTTGACAATCTTAATGAAATTGATAATAGTTTTAATCAACTTCTTCAAGGAAAACCACTAAAATCAATCAATGATTTATCACGTTTTGTCATTAATACCTCATTAGGTTTTGGAGGATTGATCGATGTTGCATCAGAATTTGGATTGGTAGAGCATGATGAGGATTTTGGACAAACTCTTGCAGTTTGGGGATTTGGCGAGGGTCCATATCTTATGTTGCCTTTTCTAGGGCCATCTAATGGTAGGGATATTTTCAGTAGACCTGTTACATCGTTTTTTGAAGGTACTTTTCACATGGATAATGCTAATGTAACTATATCTTTAACAGCGCTTGATGCTATTGATACAAGAGAAAAATTACTTCAAATAGAATCTTTAATTTCAGGAGATGAATATACTTTCATAAAAGACTCTTATTCACAATCTAGAACTTATGAGATTAATGCATTATATGAAAAATTGAAATTAGATAATTTATTACCATCAATCATTATTAATAATGCTGGTATAACTTCTGATCAATTATTCTTACGAATGAAAGATGAAGATTGGGATTCTGTAATAAATACTAATTTATCTGGTGTATTTAATGTAACTAAAGCGTTTATAAAACCAATTATAAAAAATAAGAAGGGTAGTGTTTTAAATATATCTTCAGTATCTGGATTAATGGGAAATGCTGGCCAAGTAAATTATTCAGCTTCAAAAGCAGGTTTATCAGGATTTACAAAATCACTTGCTAAAGAAATTGGATCAAGAAATATAACTGTTAACTCTATAGCTCCAGGCTTTATTGAGACAGATATGACTGATTTTCTAGAAGGTGAATCAAAAGAGGATATTATTAATTCAATACCATTAAAAAGACTTGGTAAAGCTAATGAGGTTGCGGAGTTAGCTTTCTTTCTCACTACAAATGAAGGTGCCTATATAACAGGTCAAACTATATCTATTGATGGCGGATTATTTATGTATTAAAAAGTGCATATTTAAGTTTTTAGATGTACAATGGCGCTTTTTTAAGCAACGATTTATGGAGATATTATGAGCGTTGAAGATAGAGTTAAAAAAATAGTAAGCGAGCAATTAGGTGTTGCATTAGATGAAGTTCAAAATGACTCATCTTTTGTAGATGACTTAGGAGCAGATTCATTAGATACAGTTGAGCTTGTTATGGCATTAGAGGAAGAGTTTGATTTAGAAATTGCTGATGAAGATGCTGAGAATATTGCAACTGTTAATGACGCTATAGAGTATATAAACTCAAATTCATAAATAAATAGTGCAACTTGATCGAAGAGTTGTAATTACTGGAATTGGCATTGTCTCGCCAATTGGAAATTCTTTAAGTAAATCCTGGGATGCATGTAAAAATGGTATCTCAGGAATTTCAACACATGATACTGGGATTAAAGATTCACCTGTAAATATAGCAGGTATTGTTAAAAATCTTGATTTTGATAAATATCTTGATAAAAAAGAACAAAGGCGTTTAGATACATTTATTCAGTATGCTGTAGCTTCATCAACTGATGCTATTAATGATTCTGGATTCAATGATTGCAATATTGATCCTTATAGAATTGGTGTAAATTATGGATCTGGTATAGGCGGTATTCATAATATAGAAATTAATAGCAACATATTAAATAACCAAGGCTATAGAAAAATTTCTCCATTTTTTGTTCCAGGCTCAATTATAAATATGTCATCTGGATATATATCAATTAAACATAATCTCAAGGGACCATCTATGAGCACTGTTACAGCTTGTTCAGCTGCCAATCATTCTATTGGAATGTCAGCAAGGTCTATAATGTATGGTGATGCAGATATAATGGTTGCTGGTGGAGCTGAAATGGGAAGCACTCCTTTAGGAATTGCAGGTTTTATTACTGCTAAAGCTCTATCGTTAGCTGATGATCCTAATAACGCAAGTAAGCCATGGGATATAAATAGAGATGGATTTGTATTATCAGATGGTTCTGCAACATTAGTTCTTGAAGAATTGAATCATGCAAAGAATAGAGGGGCAAATATATACGCTGAATTAATAGGATTCGGGATGAGTTCTGATGCTTACCACATGACTTCACCGCCAGAAAATGGAGAGGGTGCAGCTGCAGCCATGGTAGCTGCTTTAAATGATGCAAATCTTGATGCTGACGATGTTGATTATATAAATGCTCATGGTACATCAACTCCGATGGGCGATTTAGCAGAAACTAACGCCATAAAAAAAGTATTTAAC
>CACEJU010000029.1 GCA_902559885.1 uncultured SAR86 cluster bacterium
TATTCCACGTTTGATACATTCTTTGATAAAGAATGAAAATAGATCATTATCAATTTTAGATACATCGTTTAAATTTTTGGGCAAGACATCGGCTAAGAAAAACCCAAACATACCGCCTTTTATATCATATGAAAAGGGGACGCCATGCCCTTTGAGGATGCTCCTCATTTCTGATAAAAGATTTTTGCATTTAGCTTCAAGATCTTCATATGGATTCCTTTTGATAAGCTCTGAGATAAGTGTTTTCCCTGCAGCCATAGCTAACGGGTTACCAGAAAGTGTACCAGCCTGATATACAGGACCTTCGGGAGCAAGACAATCCATAATTTTTTTTGATCCTCCAAATGCGCCAACTGGTAGACCGCCACCTATAACTTTTCCAAGAGTAGTTAGATCAGGCTTGATTTTATATACTTCTTGAGCGCCACCTAGCGATACTCTAAAACCACTCATGACTTCGTCAAAGATTAGTACAGATTTGGATTCTTTAGTTTTAGATCTTACAAGCTTTAAAAAATTTTTATGAGATTTAATGAAGCCCATATTTCCTGCAATAGGTTCAATAATAACTCCCGCAAGGTCATCTTTTACCTTTTCATATAATTTTATGAACGCATCTTCACTATTGAATTCACAACTAAGCGTATGTTTTGCAAGATCTTTTGGAACTCCAGGAGAATCTGGTAAGCCAAAAGTAGTAACTCCTGAGCCAGCTTTAATTAAAAGAGAGTCACTGTGACCATGATAACAACCATCAAATTTTATGATTTTATTTTTCCCTGTATAGCCTCTAGCTAACCTTATTGCGCTCATTGTGGCTTCTGTTCCTGAGTTAACCATTCTGATTTTTTGCATTGAAGGAACTGCTTCTTTAATAAGCAATGCAAGATCAGATTCTAACTGTGTTGGTGCGCCATAGCTCGTACCAAGTTCAAGCTGTTTCTTTACAGCATTAATTATTAGCGGGTTTGAATGACCCATGATCATAGGCCCCCAAGAACCTATATAATCAATATATTGATTGTTATCCACATCTTTTAGAATCGCTCCTTTAGCACTTTTAATAAAAATTGGACTACCATTAATATTTTTAAAAGCTCTCACAGGAGAGTTAACACCACCTGGCATTAATTTTTTTGCAGCATCAAATAACTCAATTGATTTTTTAATTGTTTTCAATTTACTTCCTGAAATTTTTTAACAAAAAATTTTGTAACTTTGTTTATATTTTGTGATCCAAATATTCCATTGGAGATAGCTATCATATCAAAATTTAATGAATTTGCTTTACTAAAATTAGAATCATTAATCCCTCCAATCAGGCATAAGGGTTTTTGAATATTAATAAGTTCTTTATAAAAATTCTTTGGGATGAGAGAAATATTTTTTTTTGTTACTGAGGTGTTAAAGGCTCCAACAGAAACATAATCTGCGTTTATAACGTTCTTTGTAAGCATATGAGAGTTATAACAGCTCAAACCAATTAATTTATTTTTAATGATCATTCTAATTAATGAGATATCACCATCGCTCTGACCAATGTGAACTCCATCGAAATTAAACCTATCTACCAAATGGAAAAAATCATTTATTAGAATTAAGCCGTCTGACGCATGCACTGATGAAATTATGTCTTTAATTACTAATTCATTTTCTAATAAGATATCTATTGATTTAATTCTTATCTGAAAGAGTTTGATACCTGCATCAATGCATTGGGCGATCTTTTTTTTCAGATCAATAAAATTCTTTGTTTCTGGACATACTGCATATATGCCTTTTAAGGGTTTCTGCATAATATTCTTGAGCCACTGCCAGCATCTTTAGATTCCTTGATGCATTGGTGAGTATACTTGGTTGCATCAGAAATTGAATTAACCAGACTTAAACCACTAATTAACTTACAAGTAATTGCTGAACTAAAAGTGCAACCAGTACCTCTAAATGAACCTGGTATTAGTTTTGATGTAAAAATATGATCTATATCAGAATATAAAATATTAGTTATATTAGAATCATCAACTATCCCAGTGCAAAGAATATTCTTAACATTGCTATTTTTAAGTATTGCTACAGCTTCTTCAATAGATTCTTTTTGTGAAAGTTTTTTAAGTTCATATTCATTAGGGGTTATCAACCAAGCTTTTGTTAATAATTTCGTATAAGCACTCACTTCTGTTTTACCTTGAAGCT
>CACEJU010000030.1 GCA_902559885.1 uncultured SAR86 cluster bacterium
GTATCGCTTGGATAGGTCTTTTATATTACTTCAATTTTGTCCAGGGCGAGTATGTTAAGGTAGCAGACCCAGATGCTAAGGCAGATGTCTTTAAAAAATTAGCACCTAATGCATTATGGTGGTTTAGGTGGGCAGCATTATTTACATTTTTAACTGGGTTAATTCTTATTCATCAAATTTCAGTAAGAATCGGTACAGAGATCATTCTTGGCCTAGTTATGGGGACTATTATGATGCTTAATGTTTGGGGCATCATATGGAGAAATCAAAAAATTGTCTTGGGTATGAAGGAAGGGGATGCAGCTGCAGCTGGAGCAAAAGCAGGATTAGCATCTAGAACCAATACCCTGTTTTCAGTACCAATGTTAATGTATATGGTTTATTCTGCCCACGGTCAGGCACCTACAAATCTATTGGCGCATCCTGAGTGGTCAAGTACAAGTTTATTAGTTGGTCTAGCTATAATATTTGCAATTGAAGCAAACGCTATATGGGGAAAAATGATTCCAGCGATTACTAGCGTAAGAGCAGTTATTATTTCTTCATTCGTCTTAGCAGTTATTTTTAAAGTAATAACAGACACGCTATAAAAATACTCTTATGTTATAAGAAGGGAGCATTAGCTCCCTTTTTTAATTTTAATTTTTGAAATTGCGTTATCTTCTATTTCTAAAATCTCGAACTTATATCCTTTGATAGCAACACATAGATTATTTTGAGGAATTGTTTCTAAAAATTCAGTAATAAGGCCATTAATTGTTTTTGGACCATCTTCTGGTAAATTCCATTTTAAATGGTTGTTAAGATCTCTAATTCTTGAATTTCCTTCAGCTATTACAGCACCATCTTTAAGTTCGAAAAATTCTTTATTAAGCTCAACTTTATCGCTTTCAAATTTACCTACTATTTCTTTAAATATATCTTCAATAGAAACTAGGCCTTGAATCTCACCATATTCATCAACAACAAGAGCAATATTCTTTTCATTTCTCTGAAATTCTTTAAGTTGCTTCATAAGAGCAGTAGACTGAGATACAAAATATGGTTTATCTAAAACTTTTTTTATGCTTATTTGAGATTCAAGTCTTTCTATAAACTCATGAGAGTCTTTTATATGAAGCATACCAATAACTTTATCAATGCTTTTATCAAATACTGGCAGCCTTGAGTAATCAGAATTTTCAATAATTCTTTTTGCATCTTCAAAATAATTATTTCTGTCTATACCAATGATTTCATTGGTAGGAATCATAATATCTTCTACTATTAACTCATCAAGTCTTAAAATTGATGAAAGCATTTGCCTATGTTGTTTTGGAATAAGATCGCCAGATTCTTCAAGAAGTGTCTTTAGCTCCTGAGTGTTAAGATTATCATTATTTTTTGCATCTTTAAGATTAAATTTAAAAAAAGCTAGGATTTTTGAGCTTAAAAAATTAACCGAAACAATTAATGGTCTAAACAAAACCAATAAAGATCTTAACAAGAATGATGATTTCGAAGCAAAACCCTCTGGTTTTATTGCTGCCATGGTTTTTGGAGTAATTTCAGAAAATATTAGAATTACTATAGTTAAGATAAAAGAGCCTAAAACAATACTAGCATTGAGATAGTCAAGAAATATAATTGTGACTATTGCAGAGGCTAAAATATTTGCAAAATTATTTCCAACCAAAATAGTTGATAAAAGCTGGTCAGGTCTTTTAAGAAGCTTTAATGCTCTTTTTGCACCCTTATCTTTATTTTTTTTTGCTAAATTTTTAAGCTTTATCTTATTAGCGGCCATCATTCCTGTTTCAGAACCTGAAAAAAAACCGCTCAGCAAAAGTAAGCATACTAAACTAATTATTAAAAATAATAAGGAGGGTTCTTCAAGCATTTATTAATTGTATACCAAATAAAAATTTGCAATATATGCAATCAAAACTGCTAACAATGAAATAAATAAGTTTCTAACTGATCTTTTCACTGTTAGATTAAAAAATTTAATACCTATGAATGTAATCAAGTATATTAACCAAGCAATAAGTG
>CACEJU010000031.1 GCA_902559885.1 uncultured SAR86 cluster bacterium
GCGTGAATAATAAAATTTTTAATACCTGACTCAAATATTGTATTCACAAATTCAGAAAAATATTCATAACTATCTTTATCATCAACTCCTAATCTACATTTGATTGAAACTGGAATAGAAACTTCATCTTGAATAGAGGATAAAATATTTGCTACGTGATTAGGCTCAAGCATAAGTATTGCACCAAACTTGCCTTTTTGAACTCTATCAGACGGACATCCTACATTTAGATTTATTTCATCAAAGCCAAGTTTTTCTGCCTTTTTTGAGCATTCAACCAAATCTTTGATTTCATATCCTCCAAATTGAATTGCAACAGGATGTTCTTCATTATTGTAATTAAGTTGATGATATGCATCACCAAAAACTAATGAATTAGTGGTCACCATTTCAGTATATAAAAAGGCGTGTTTAGATATCAATCTAAGCAAATATCTATCATGCATGTCTGTGTATTGCATCATGGGTGCAACACATAGCTTGTGATTATCTATAAAATTCATTATAGAAAATAATAGATTGCTATAGCTCCCATCGTTGTCATGGTGATTGTGTATGGCAAGGCCATCATTACCATTCTCATATATGAAAGATTAATAAGAGGTGCAAGTGATGACGTTAACAAGAACAAGAATGCTGCTTGACCATTTGGTGTTGCAACACTTGGAATATTAGTCCCTGTATTAATTGCAACTGCTAACTTATTAAATTGATCTAAATTTATAATTCCTGAATCATACGCAGCCTTAACTTCATTAATATATATTGTTGCTACAAAAACATTATCACTTATTGCTGATAGAAATCCATTAGCACCATAAAAAATAACTGGCTGCGTAGACGGATCTTGTGCAAGAACATAAGTAATTACAGGAGTAAAAAGATGTTGCTCATGTATAACGCTAACAATTGCAAAAAATACCGCTAATAGAGCTGTAAACGGAAGAGCTTCATGAAAAGCTTCTCCAAGATGATGTTCTTCTGTTATGCCCTTAAATGATGTAAGTAAAATAATAACAGCTAGACCAATCAAACCAACAGCAGCTATATGAAAAGCAAGAGCAACAATTAAGAAAATCAATACTAAAAATTCTACCAACAATTCTGATTTTTGTTTTATTGTTATAGTGTCATTTTCATATGTTGCATATTCATTAAAAACATCTCTTACGCTATCTGGAAGTTGATTCCCAAAACCAAGAATTCTGAATTGCTCTAAAAGATAGCACGTAAGCAAGCCAACAATTAAAACAGGCATTGTAATAGGGGCCATACGAATGAAAAATTCTATGAATTCCCACCCAGCTATTTTAGCTATTAATAAATTTTGAGGCTCTCCAACGATTGTGCACACTCCACCTAATGCAGTACCAACAGCACCATGCATAATCAGATCTCTTAAAAAAGCTTTGAATTCTTCAAAATCTTTAACCTTAGTTTGGTCTAATTGTGAATTGTCTAAATGATTATGATCTCCGTCGCTAAATGATTTGTTAGAGGCAACTGCATGAAAAACTCTATAGAAACCTACTGTAACTGCTATCAAGACAGCGGTGACAGTTAAGGCGTCAAGAAAGGCAGATAAAATAGCAGCTGAGAAAGAAAATAATAAAGACAGTGCTACTTTAGATTTAACATTTAATAATAGTTTTGTGAATATTGTCAGCATAAGGTTTTTCATGAAGAAAATACCTGCAACCATGAATATTAGTAACAAAATAACTTCAAGATTATGTTCAATCTCATACAAAACAGCATCAGGGCTTGTTAAATTTAAAACAAGCGCTTGAATAGCTAATAATCCACCAGGTTGAAGAGGGTAGCACTTTAAAGCTAAAGCCAAAGTAAAAATAAATTGAAGCAAGAATATCCAGCCCATAATAAACCCAGCATTAAGGCCTAATGTATTAAATAGAAATAATAAAATTGGATTTATTGCTAAGAATCCAATTATGGTAAACTTGTACCAGTTCGGTGAATTACCTAAAAATAATTTTCCTACTTCATTTA